>NZ_JBSFQL010000012.1:0-154739 GCF_053588675.1 Gordonia sp. NPDC003422 | reverse complement strand
AGATTTTGTCGCAGATTCAGGAGGCGGTGGGGGAGAACACCGAGAATGTGTCGGCGATGCAGAATCGGATTCGGCAGACCATTCATCAGGGCTGACGTGGTGGCCGGTCGGTGATCTCGGTGATCGGGCGCCGTCTGGGTGTGGTTGTTCTTGTTCAGTTGATGTCGAGGTATGGCACCGCGTGAAGATGAGGGTCTTTGCGCGGTGCTGTTCTGTTTTCGGGGAGGTTTAGGTTATGCCTGCTGCGCGGTTGCCGGAGTTGGAGACGTTTTTGTCGCCGGGGCACAAGTCGTTGTGGTTGTCGGGGGAGCCGGAGACGGTGACTGCGGGTGGGCGGGAGTATCTGGATTTCGCCGAGGATTGTTTCAGTGCGGAGCGTCTGATCCGGGGGCTGGAAGGGCAGACGTCGGAGTATCTGGGTCCGGAGGCTGATCAGTTCCGGGAGAAGTTGGATGATTCGTTGCCGGATTGGTTGTCGAAGACGGGTCGGGCGCATCAGGTGGTGGGTGCGGCGATTGTGTCGTTTGGTACCGATTTCGGGTTCCAGCGGTCGGTGATGCATGGGTTGCGGGGTCGGGCGCCGGGTGCGCATGCGGCGGTGCAGACGGCGGCTGATCAGGTCAATGCGTTGGAGGATGCGTTGGCGACGGCGCGGTCGGCGGAGGCGACGGCTCATGCTGATCATGCGGCGTCGGTGACGGCGACGGCGGCGGCTGCGGCGACGCCGGCGGCTCCGGCGGCGGCGGCGAAGGAGGGTCAGGCGTTGTCGACGTTGACTGCGGCGACGGCGCATGCGAATGCGGTGGCGGGGCAGTTGTCGGCGGCGTGGGGGCGGTATACGGCGGCGGTGGGTGTGTGGGAGCGGTTGTTGGGTGATGGTGAGGGTGTGCATCGTCGGATGGAGGCGATCACTCAGACCGCGGTGGATGTGTTGGATGGGCAGAAGGACACGCCGTTTGAGGAGAATCCGAAGGGGTGGAAGGCGTTTTGGAAGTCGTTGGGCAATTGGATTGATGAGCATGCTGATGTGTTGAAGACGATTTCGGAAGTGTTGATCACGGTGGGGTCGTTGGTGGCGTTGTTGCCGGGGTTGGGCACGTTGGTGGGGGGGATCATCGCGGGTATTGGTGTGGGTATCGGGTTGGCGTTGACGTTGACGGGGAATATGTCGTGGGGTGAGTTCGCGATGTCGGCGGTGGGGGCGATACCGGGGGCGGGTAAGGCGGCGCAGTTGGCGAAGCTGGGCAAGTTGGGCAAGTTCGGTCGTGCGTGTGCCAATGACCCGGTGGATGTGTTTTCCGGTGATGTGGTCGATGTTGATGTGGATGTGCGCATCGATGGGGTGTTCCCGTTGGTGTTCGAGCGGCATCTGATCACGTCGTTTCGGGCGGGACGTTCGTTCGGGCCGTCGTGGGTGTCGATGCTGGATTGTTGTGTTGATGTCGACGCGGACGGGGTGAGTTTCATCGCGCCGGACGGGATGGGTGTGGTGTTCGGCCATCCGGTTGATGGTGTGGAGGTCACCTCGTCGGACACCTCGGGGTGGCGGTTGTCGTTTGTGGATGGCACGTATCGGGTGCGTGAGGTGGCGGCCGGGGTGACGTATGTGTTCTCGATGGTCGGGGACACCTCGTCGCTCCGTGTGCCCGACCCCGATCGTGGGCCGCAGCGATCCTCGCTGCACGACGACGCCGACGCCGATGGCGGTGCTGGTGCGGGTGTGAATTCGGCTGGCACGGTGGCAGATTCGACGTTGGCGGCGCGGACGGGGTTGTCGGTGGTGGTCGGGTTGAGTGCGGTGGTGCACCGGTCCGGGCACTGCCATGAGATCGTCTATGACCCGCAGACCGGTCTGCCGGCCCGGATCGTGACCTCGGGTGGTGCGGTGGTGGTGGTGCACACCGATCCGGTGACCGAACGGGTCTTGGGGTTGTCGGTGTCGGGTGAGGGCGCCGTGTCGGGTGAGGGTGCGCAGGCGCGTGATGTTGCGCGGTATGAGTATTCGTTGGCCGGGCAGCTGATCGGGGTACGCAATCGGTCTGGCCGGCCGTTGCGCTACACCTATGACGCCGCGGATCGGGTGACGTCGTGGACTGACCGTAACGGGATTGTCTACCGGTATGGCTACGACCAGCAGGGTCGGTGTGTTGTGCAGGCCGGTACGGGCGGGGTGTTTGCCAACGGCACGGTGTATCTGCCGGATACCGGTCCGGGCGCGGTGGCGGGTGGGGTGTTGTCGGTGATGGTGCAAACCGCCACCAATTTGGCGGTGGACGATTCGGTCGATGTGGATGCGCGCATGGCGCGGGTCGGTGAGTTGGCGTTGATCGAGCAGGTGGCCGCGGTGGGTGTGGCCGGTGTGGGGGTGGTGTTGCCGGATCGGGATGTCGCGGGTGGGCCGGCGCATCTTGCGGCGGGTGCGGCGGTGTTCGCCGGGGTGGATGAGCGGTTGTGGCGTGATGAGGTGCTCGGTGATGTGCGGTGTGAGATTTATCGGTGTGACCCCTCGGGTGAGGTGTGGCAGCAGATCACGGCTGCGGGTGCGATCACCACGGTCGTCCATGAGCGGCGTCGCCCGGTTCGGGTGGTCTCGGGTGAGGGTGGGGTGGCCACATTCACCCGCGATGAGGACGGCCTGGTCATCGCGGAATCCGCTGCCGACGGCACGAGTGTGGCGGTGCAGTACATGGGGTTGGGGGTCCCGACGCGGGTGATCGATGCTGCGGGTCGGGTCAGCGAGGTCGAGGTCGACGGGTGGGGCAATGTGGTGTCGGTGGTCGGCCCGGATGGGGTGGGTCACGGGTTCGAGTTCGATTACCGCGCTTCGGGTTCGGTGCTGGCGGCCACGATCGACGCCTCGGGTGCGGTGACGCGGGTGGAGTGTGATCGGGCTGGGCGGCCGGTGCGGGTGATCGATCCGGACGGGCGGGTGGTGAGCTACGGCTATGACGTGTTCGGTAACCCGACGTCGGTGATGGATGCGGAGGGCAACGAGTCCCGGCTGGTGTGGACGGTGCATGGGGAACTGGTCGAGCGTGTGCATCCGGACGGCACGCGTGAGGAAGCACTGTTTGATGCCGAGGGCAATCTGGTGGCCGCGGTCGATGAGGCTGGTCACCGGCGGACCTCGCGGTTCGGTCCGATGGACACCGCGGTGGAGATGGTCGATGCCACCGGTGGCCGGCTGCAGCTGCGTTATGACACGCAGTTGCAGGTTCGTGAGGTCATCAACCCGGACGGTTTGGTGTGGCGGTTCGACTACGACCGGGCCGGGCGGCTGGTCGGGGAGACCGATTACAACGACGCGCACACCCGCTACGAGGTGGATGTGGCCGGGCGGGCGGTCGCCCGGATCGATGCGTTGGGTCGACGGACTGACACCACCTTTGATGCGGCGGGCCGGGTGGTGGCGTCGGTGTCGGATACCGACGGGCGCACCGAGTTTCGGTTCAACGAGGCCGGTGAACTGGTGGAGGCGGCCAACGCGGACGCGGTCGTCACCTACCATCGTGACCCCGATACAGGGGTGGTGGTCGGTGAAACCATCAACGGCATCACCACCGGCTGGAACGCCGATCCGCGATCGCGGTCGGCGACCCGCACCATCGACACCACCACCATTGCGGGTGTTGGTGGTCGGTGGGTGACCGATTTCGGGTGGGATCAGGCCGGTCTGCTCACCACCGTGGACACCCGCACCGACACGGCCGCAACGACTTCCGCGCACCACTCCGCGCACCCGGTTGGGGGTGGGGTGCGTGCGGTGGATGGGTTGCGGTTTGGTTATGACCGTTCGGGTCGGGAGGTGTCGCGGGCGATCGGTGCGCGGGCGGTCATCCGGCAGCGTTTCGATGTGCGGGACCGGCTGATCGAACAAGTCGTCGCCACGACCACACCAGCCACCACCGCACCGGCCACCACCGCTCCGGCTTCTACGACACGGGCAGGTGCGACGACCTCGTCGGGGTCGTCGGCGGGTGGTGTGGTGGCGGGTCGGCGGTGGACGTATCGGGCCGACACGTATGTGTCGGCGATCGATGATGTGGTGGCTGGTCGGGTCGGGTTCGGTGTGGATGGTGAGGGCCGGATCCTCGGCGCCGACAACACCCCTGACCCCACGGGCTCGCCGATGACCGCGACCACGACTGCGGCGACTGCCACGACTGTGGTGGGTGCGCGGGGTGGGGGTGTGGCCGAACGGTTTTCGTACACGCCGGCTGGGCTGTTGGATTCGGTGTCGGGTGGGTTGCCTGCCGTTGGGGTGGCGTCGTCGCCGGTGGCGGGTCCGGCAGCTATGGGTGGGGATCGTCGGGTGTCGCGTCGGGGCACGTTGATCACCCGGATCGGTCGGGATCGGTTTGTGTATGACGCGGCGGGCCAGTTGGTGGAGCGTCGCCGTCACCGGTTGTCGCGGGGCCCGGAGGTCACCCGCTTCACCTACACCAGTGCCGGGCAGATCCGCACCGTGGTGTGTGCCGATGGCAGCACATGGCGTTACGGGTATGACCCGTTCGGGCGTCGGGTGTCGAAAACGCACACGGCTGCTGGTGGGCGGCTGTTGGACACGGTGGTGTTCGGCTGGGATGGCGATGATGTGGTGGCCCAAACCAATATCGCGCACACCCCGCGCGGGCCGCTACCGGCCGGGGCGGCGTCGACCTGGATCTGGACCTATCACCCCGATACGGGCGAGCCGCTGGAACAGCACACCCGCCACCACACCCCCACCCACCCCGCCAACGGCAACGACGACGGCGGCGGTCAGGGTGGTGCGCACCCGCCGGCCGGCGGGGATCCGGCCGGGTGGTCGCAAGCCCAGATCGATGACGAGTTTCATGCGATCGTCGCCGATCTGTCGGACGCGCCGACCGAGCTGGTCGATCCCGTGTCGGGGCAGGTGGAGGGGCGTGCGACGCGCACGGTGTGGGGTGACACTCGTTGGCAGGGTGTCGGCACGCCGTTGCGGTTTGCTGGGCAGCAGTATGATCCGGAAACCGGTTTGCATTACAACCGGTACCGCTACTACAACCCGGCCACCACCACCTACACCAGCCCCGACCCACTCGGGATCGCACCCAACCCTTACAGTGCCACCGCCTACGTCCACAACCCCCACACCTGGATCGACCCACTCGGACTGAAGCCATGCTTGCGCGGAATCGTCAACATGGTGCACGATGCCGGGTTGCGTGTCGGGTACAACCGTGCCGCAAAGGGAATTACGAAGCGCGGCCTGGCCGACCTGAGGTCTGGTGGCGATCCTGAGTCCATTGCACGGCGCGTTGTTGGAGAGCGCAACGACCTGAAACAGCTGACGCGTGACAAGATGTGGAACCAGAATGCCGTAGCGCGAATGGCCGAGCGGAATGTCGGGAAGTACGGAAATCCGATCGGTCCAACTTTTGAAAAGCTTGCCGAATCGCGGAGTCCGGTGGAGATCATCGAAGGCGGATCTCGAACTGCCTCGTGGCGATCTGTACTCAATATCGTGAGGAGATGAGTTGCCTCTGTTATGCCTATCGCAGCAATTTAGCGAACGCCCTGTGTGCGCCTATGACACTGCCACCGGCGAAGTCCTACACGCGCTAGACCCTCATCACCGCATCCGAGGACTGGTGGAAGAGAGGAGTTCGGCTCCGCTCGCCATCTATCTTTCTGCGGATGGAGTCCGCATGCTACAGAAGGGGACTGCGGGCCTCCCGCTCAGGGAAATCAAGCGGATACGTCACTGGCGAACGTTTGCAGGGCTCAACACTCAATGGGGAAACCGATCGCACCTGACGGTTGAGTCGGACATAGGCACCATCACGGAAGTTCGTCAGCTGGATACTGGGAGATATCGCTTCAGGGATTCAAGCCCGTGGGCGATGCATGACTTCTTGGGCATTGTCAACAATCTGGTGCTCTCAAAGGAAGGCCCGCAGGGTCACGAAAGCGTGTGGACGATGTGGAAGGATGGGGATGTTTTCGAATGATTGGCATAACCGCTAGCTCTTCAGGGTGTTGATTTCCTCCGCGATATTGGATCGTGCTTGGTTTTCCCACATATCTTTGGCGGTGGCCGAGTGGTAAATGGAGGGGCGTTTCGCGAATTCTTCGAGGATGTTTATTCGTAGTCTTTTGTAGAGGAAGGAGGGGATATACTTGTACTCTGCTCGCACATTGAGGGCGTATTCGCGGTAACTGTCGATGTCGCTTCCCAGCACGGCGAGATCGGCATCGCTAAGCGCGATCCCGTTGGAGTCGGTGCTGAGCGGCGCGTGGTGTTTGGTGAGTAAGACGAGGCGTTGCACCTCTGCGAGGTCTGAGTCGGCGCCGAGGAGTTTCTGTGCGAGTCGTGCGGAGTCGCGTTCGTTGGTCGTGCGTTTGGGGTTGTAGATGGCGTCGTGGAACCAGGCGGCAAGGATCACTGATCGGTGATCGAAAGTTTCGCCCGCTGTGGCCAGGGTATCGAGACCGGAAATGACCTCATCGAGGTGTTTGACGGTGTGGTGTTTGCGGTGTGGTTCAGACCAGCGACGGCGCAGTTCTTCTTGTATCGCAGCAGGTAGATCAGGATCCACTGATCGATCGTAACGTGAATACCTGAGTGCAATGCAGCAACCTCCGCGCACCCGGCCGGGCGTGGGGTAGGTCCGGTGGATGGGTTGCGGTTCGGCTATGACTGCTCGGGTCGGGAGGTGTCGCGGGCGGTTATCGGCAGCGTTTCGATGTCTCGCTGCGGCCGTCTCCGCTGCCCAATCCCGGGCGTGGCGGAGCGAGGACTGGGCAGTCCCGCGCGTACCGTAGTGCGTCGGCCAGTTCGACACAGCAAACACGACGCCGACAGTGAGGATGCGCGCGATGGATGACCGCTACGGGCGCGATGTGTTGTCGAAACCCCAGCGCGCCAAGCCGCGCGTGCCGGAGGTCGCCGCCGAGACCGACCTCGTCGTCGAGGACGCCGCCACCGGATTCTGCGGCGCGATCGTCGGGTTGGAGAAGAGCTACTCGGGTGACCTCGTACGACTCGAGGACCGGCACGGGCGCAGCCGGGTCTTCGTGATGCATCCGGCCGCATTCCTGATCGACGGCCGGCCGGTGACCCTGGTCAAACCTCGCGGTCGAGGCCCGCAGGCGCCGACACGGACGGCATCCGGTTCACGCGTCGCGCCCAAGACCCGCGCACGCACTGCGCGGGCCAGCCGCATCCTTGTCGAAGGAGTGCATGACGCGACGCTGATCGAGCGGGTGTGGGGTGACGATCTGCGTGCCGAAGGCGTCGTCGTCGAAAGCCTCGACGGGCTCGACAATCTCGAACAGGCGCTGGCCGAGTTCGCGCCCGCGCCACATCGTCGGGCGGGCGTGCTGGTGGACCACCTAGTGGCGGGGTCCAAGGAGGCGAAGCTGACCGCCGACGTCGGCGAGCACGTCCTGGTGTGCGGCCATCCCTACATCGACGTCTGGGAGGCTGTGAAACCGGCGTCCGTCGGAATCGACGCCTGGCCCCGTGTCCCGATGGGCACGGACTGGAAGACCGGTGTGTGCCGGCAACTCGGCTGGGGCGATCCTCGGGATGGCTGGCGCCGGGTGCTGGCCGGGGTCCGTGACTATCGGGATCTGGAAACCGATCTGCTCCGTTCGGTGGAAGAACTCCTCGACTTCGTGACGGCCGCGGCGGGAGACCGCTGAGCGACGATCACCGTCGGCGGATTCTGGCAGACTGGATTCATGAGCGCGCTGCTGTGGTTGGCCGCCGCGATCCTTTTCGTCATCGCGGAGACATTCAGTGGTGACCTCGTGCTCCTGATGCTCGCCGGTGGCGCCCTGGGCGCCGCAGGAGCCGATGCACTCGGCGCCCCGGTGTGGCTGGAGGTCGTGGTCTTCGCGCTGGTGTCCGTGCTGCTGCTGATGGGTGTCCGGCCGGTCGCGAAGCGGCACATGCTGAGCCGTCCGCGCATGCTGACCAACACCGAGGCGCTCGAAGGCAAGCACGCCATCGTGACCGAAGAGGTCGACGATCGCGACGGCCGCGTGAAGATCGGCGGCGAGGTGTGGTCGGCGCGGGCGCTGACCGCCGGTGAGGTGATCGCACCGGGTGAAGAGGTGACCGTGGTGGAGATCGACGGCGCGACGGCGGTGGTCTGGCGAGGCTGAGAACCGCGCTGTCGATTCGGCCCGCGGTGTTCGCGATACGGCGGAAAGGTGTTGTGTGATGGAGTATCTGGCTCTGGGAATCCTGGTTCTGTTCGCGCTGCTCGTGGTTGTGGTGCTGGTCAAGTCGGTGGCGCTGATCCCGCAGGCGCAGGCTGCGGTGATCGAGCGCCTTGGTCGGTACACCCGTACCGTCTCGGGGCAGCTGACATTGCTGGTGCCGTTCATCGATCGGATACGTGCGCGGGTCGACATCCGTGAACGCGTGGTGTCGTTTCCGCCGCAGCCGGTCATCACCGAGGACAACCTGACGCTCTCGATCGACACGGTGGTGTATTTCCAGGTCACCAATCCGCGGTCGGCCGTCTACGAGATCGACGACTACATCGCCGGCGTCGAACAGCTGACCATCACGACCCTGCGCAACGTGGTCGGCGGCATGACCCTCGAGGAGACGCTGACGTCGCGCGACTCGATCAACGGGCAGCTGCGCGGTGTGCTCGACGAGGCGACCGGCCGGTGGGGCCTACGGGTGGCCCGGGTGGAACTGAAGTCGATCATGCCGCCACCGTCGATCCAGGAATCGATGGAGAAGCAGATGAAGGCCGACCGCGAGAAGCGGGCGACCATCCTCGCGGCCGAGGGCCAGCGCGAGTCGGCGATCAAGACGGCCGAGGGCGCCAAGCAATCCCAGATCCTGGCCGCCGAGGGCGCCAAGCAGGCAGCGATTCTGGGTGCCGAGGCGGAACGGCAGTCGCGGATTCTGCGCGCCCAAGGCGATCGCGCCGCCGCCTATCTGAATGCCCAGGGCGAGGCCAAGGCGATCGAGAAGACATTCGCCGCCATCAAGTCGAGCAAGCCGACGCCGGAATTGCTTGCCTACCAGTACTTGCAGCAATTGCCCGAGATGGCCAAGGGTGAGGGCAGCACGGTGTGGGTGGTGCCGTCCGACTTCGGGTCCGCGTTGCAGAGCTTCGCCAAATCCTTTGGGGTGCAGGGCGATGACGGGGTCTTCCGTTATCAGTCGACCGACGAGCCGGTACCCGAGGTGGACGAGTCGGAGACCGAGGACTGGTTCTCCCTCACGTCGGATCCCAAGGTGGCGCAGGCGGTCGCCGAGGCGGAAGCCGTGGCGCGCACGCCCGTCGAACCGGAAGTACCCAGACGCGTTGAGCGTTCACGACTGCCGGACCCGGAGGCGATTGCGCCCGGGCCGGTCTATCCCGATTCGTCGAGTGAGCCGCCGCTACCCGACAACCAGCAGAGCTGACACCCTCGGTGAACCTGACCGGGATGGATCTCACTGGGATCGAGAATTGGGACGCCGGCGAACTCGACACCATCGCAACACATCTGGACGTGCGGAGTCCTGGCGAATTGTCGGATGTGCTCGCCACGGCCGACCGGCTGCCGGCCTGGTTCGCCGCCGGCGACGACTCGCCGTTGATGTCGGACCGACCGGCCGATCAACTCGACACCGCGGCAGCCGTCGGCGCGGCTCGCCGGCTCGCGATGGACACGTCGGTCGCGGTCGGACATCTCCACACGCGACTCGCTGCGCTGCGGGGAATGGCGGGCGCGTCGTCGATGACGATCGCGCCCGATGGCAGCGTGACCGGCGACCCCGCGGCACCCGACCCGGCGACCGATCCCCAGCGGAACCGCCTGCGGTCTCGGCTTGAGGTGTCGGCGCGGGCCCTGATCGATCAGGCCGACGATGTCGTCGCCGAGGCCGACCGCATCCTCACCGCCATTCGTGACGGTCGGATCAGCGCTCGTGCGGCGTCGAATGTGGCCGATGCCCTGCAGATCGGCGCCACGCAGGGTGGCCTGGTTCCCGCTCCGCCGCCGAAGGGTGCGACCCCGGCGGCGGTGCGTGCCGATTGGGATGCGCTGCCGGCCGACCAGCAGCGCGCGCTGATCGCCACCCATCCCGAGTGGCTCGGCAATGCTCCCGGAATCCCGAGTGACGTCCGGCACGAGGTGAACCTGTCGCGGCTCGCGGGGGTTCGCTCGCACCTGCGGGAGGTGCGGGACCGGATGCGCAAACAGGTCGACCGCCACCTGTTCGGTGGGCTCTTCACCAACGAGGACGCCGGTCTCAAGCAGGTCGAACGCAAGATCGCCGACGTCGAGCGGTTACAGGAACTCATCGGCGACAAGCCGTGGAGCCGGCAGAACCCGGACGGGCGCATGCTGCTCCTGCTGGACATGGCTTCGGGGGAGCAGGGGAAGGCGGCCGTCGCCATCGGCAATCCGGATGACGCCGACCATGTTTCGGTGACCACGCCGGGCATGGACACCAACATCCGCGACAGTTTCCCCGGGGCGATGGGGGAGATCGAGTCGCTGCGTGACGAAGCGTATCGACAGTTGCGGCTGACACCGGGACGTCACGGGGAGACGGTGTCCACCATCATGTGGCTGGGCTACGAACCGCCGGACAATCGCGGAACCCGATTGCCCGGTTGGAGCTTTTTCGAAGTGGCACAACAGGATCGGGCCACCAACGGCGCACCCGACCTCGTCGAGTTCTATCGTGGCCTCGACGCCACGTCGAACAAAGACGATCCGCATCTGTCCGCGTTCGGACACTCCTACGGATCGCTGACGCAAGGCATCGCGCTCCAGCAGCCCGGTGGACATCCCATCGACGACGCCGCGTTCTACGGTTCACCGGGATTCGAGGCGGGCACCGAGGCCGAGCTCGGGCTGGCACCGGGACACGGTTTCGTCATGCAGGGCGACCGGGACTGGATCGCGAAGTTCCAGACACGCAAGCGTTTTGGTCTCAACGGCCCCGCACCGCTGACCACGAACCTGCGCCGGCTCGACGTCAACCCGCGCACCACCCCGGACGGAATCGAGCGAGAGGGCGCCCACACGCACGCGGACTACCCGCGCAACGGATCCAACTGGCAGCTTCGGGTGTCCGGTTATCATCTGGCTCGGATCTTGGCGGGATTGCCGCCGGACTGAACACAGGTGCCCAACTCCTCGGATCACACGACGATCAGGTGCCCGATGCCGACCATCGAGACTGCCCAGAGCACCGAGGCGAACGTGCCCATGATGAATTGCTCCGACGCATGCGGCGCGCGCAGTTCGGGGAAGCGCGCGAGGCTCTTGACCGCCAGGATGATCGCGAGCCCCTCCGGCCAGCCGGCCAACAGGGTTCCGGCCACCGCGAGTCGTTCGAGATACCCGATGACCCGACCGCCCCGCAGCGGTCCGGCCGCGTCGGGATCGGCATTGCCATCACCGGGTGGTCGAGGGACGACACCTCCGGCCGCGAGAACCGAGCGCACAACCGGAGCACCACCGGTCACCGCTGCTGCCAGCGCGCAGATTCGGGCGAGGACCAGTCCCGCGCCGGCCGCATGCGCTGCCGGTAGTGCGAACAGTGCAGCGACTCCGGCCAAGGTGATGAGCAGCGCGCCGGCGCCGACGTCGACCCTCGTCGAATGCGCTCGCCACGACGGGATACGGGATCGGCCGAGGGCCACGACGATCGGCACGATGGCCACAACAGCGAGCAAGGTGATCGCGGTGACGATCATCGGGCTGCGCCTGCGTCGCGATCGGCCTCGGCGAGCAGATCCTCGATGAGGGAGCGGGCGTCCGTCTCGATGTCCCACCCAGCAGCCCGTAGTCGCTGGGACATCGCCTGTGGAGTGATGCCGAGCCGCTCGGCGGCCTCGACTTGAGTCAATCCCGCGCGTACCAGCGCGACCGCTGCCGACCCGGCCGTACTGCGGCGACCGACCACGTCGGCGAGGAGTCGGGCGGCGGTCTGTACGTGAGTGCACCAGCGCACGGAGGGACCGCGCACGGCGAGTGGAATGCGCTGGAGCTTGGCGGCGTCGACCGCTTCGCGTGCGAACTCGAAAGCGGGCCCGCGCCCTGCCCGCGTCGACGCGGGCAGCGGGAGGGTCACAGCGCCGGTGCCGACGCCGACGCTCCAATGGCCGTCGGCCACCAGGTCGACCACCAGTGCAGTGACAGCGGACGGATCGGCGAGGACGGCCTGCACCTCGTCGCCGGCGGTCCGTTCGAACGGGCGGACGACGTCGGCATCGGCGACATGGGTGAGGAGTTCGTCGACCCGATCGATGTCGGTTCGGCTGCCGCGTTGGTCGACCGTCATGACGTACACGCATCAAGTCTAGGAGCTTGATTCTTCACAATCAAGGATATTACCTTGATCTGGGCTCCAGTAGGGATTGTGGATCAAGTTCCCACGCTTGATTTTGCTCGATCAAGGTCTACTTGGACCGGACCGGCAAGCGGGCGTCGAGAATCAATCCCACGATCCCGACCGCGAACAGCAGTCCCGTCAGCACCAGATACCCGGGATTGCGGGCACCGGTCAGAGCGTCACCGAGGAACACAACGGCGGCGGTTCCCGGGGCCATGCCGATCACACTCGCGATCGTGTACGGCAGCAGCCGCACCGACGAGAGTCCCGAGCAGTAGTTGGTGACCGAGAACGGGCACGCCGCGATGAGGCGAAGCGAACCGACGGCCAACCAGCCACGGCGCTCGAGTCGATATTCGACCGCCGCCACCACCGGCTTCTTCAAGTACGGTTTGACTCTCTCCCTGCCGACGCTGCGTACCAGCAGGAATGCGGCAACAGCGGCGATCGCCGACGCGATGATCGCGCCGGTGAACCCGACCACCGGACCGAAGAAGATTCCCGACATCACGGTGAACGTCGAGCGCGGAATCGGTGCGATCGTGACCACCGCATAGGCCGCGAAGAACACCCAGACGAACCATGGTCCGAGGCTCTCGCCCCACGAACGCACCACCGACACCGACGGCGTCGGCAGGAGATAGGCGCTGACCAGCACGACCACGACCACCGCGGTCGCGATTCCCGCGGCACGGAGTGCGCGACGATCGACGCGCACTCGCGTCGGCGGCGCAGCACCCTCCGGCGTGCCAACCTGCGGCGTCGGGGAACTATCGGACATTCCCGCCACTCTACGTGTCGACGAGGCGTGCAATTGGTCACCGTCGCGGCCTCGATGGCCGGGCCGAGCGATCGATCGGCTAAGGTCATGTACGCGCTCGCACAGAGCATCACCGGAGGTGTGCTACCCCACATGTCAGAACAAACTGACCATCAGAAATCCGAGACCACCCTCGAGGACGCCTACCTCGCGTGGTCGGAGGCCGCCGCTGCGGTTCTCGCGAAATCGCGCCGTGTCGACGTCGCCGACCTTCCGGACGATGCAGAGACGTTGCTGTCGACCGCGACCCCCGACGGACTCACCATCCGGCCGCTGTACACGCGGCGCGATGAAACGGCCGAGCCCGGCCTGCCCGGTCACTTCCCGTTCGTGCGCGGCAGTGATCCCCAGCGCGACGTGAACGTCGGCTGGCGGGTCACCGAACGCTTCGGCGACGACGACACTGCGCCCGAGGACGTCAACGAGCAGATCCTCGAGGCGATGACCAACGGCACGAGCGGTTTGTGGCTGACGGTCGGCAAGGGGATCGGTCCCGATGATCTGGAGACCGTGCTCGCCGGCGTCTACCTCGACCTCGTGCCGGTGACCCTCGACGCAGGCGAATCGGGAATCGACGCCGCACGGACATTGCTCGCCCTGCGCACCACCGCGGCCGCCGCACCACAGGCGGCACCGGTCACCGCGGGGACCACCCATTCCTTCGGGCTCTCACCACTCACGGCGGCCTTCTCGGGCCGACCCACGGTCGACAATGCGGCGGCCGTGGCCCTCGCGGCCGACGAACTACCGGCCGGGGTGCGGACATTCCGTGTGGACGGCGCCGATTTCGCCACCGCGGGCGCCGACAACGGGCTCGAACTGGGCCTGGTCGTCGCAGCTGCTGTCGCGCACCTCCGTGATCTCACCGACGCCGGCCTCGATGTGTCTGCGGCTCTCGAGCAGATCACCTTCGGGGTCTCGGCCGACGACGACCAGTTCGCCACCATCGCCAAACTCCGTGCGCTGCGCACACTCTGGGCCCGCGTCGCCGATGTGCTCGGCGCCCGCGAATCGGGTGGTGCGCTGACCCATGCGGTCACCGACCTGTCGATGTTCAGCCAGCGCGACCCCTGGGTCAACATGCTGCGCAGCACCATCGCCGCATTCGGTGCCGGTGTCGGAGGTGCCGACCAGGTGACGGTCCTCGGTTACGACGCCGCGCTCCCGCCCGATCTCCGGACCTCCAGCGCGACCTTCTCCCGACGAATCGCCCGCAACACCCAACTCCTGCTCCTGGAGGAATCCAACCTCGGGAAGGTGCTCGATCCCGGCGGTGGCTCCTGGTTCATCGAATCCCTCACCGACGATCTGGCCACGAACGCGTGGGCGGTGTTCACCGAGGTCGAGGCCGCCGGCGGATACCGCGACGCTCTCGAGAGCGGCTGGGTGGCCGATCGGGTCGCCACGTCCCTCGCCGCACGTGACGTCGAGGTCGCACACCGCCGCACCTCGGTCACCGGCGTCAACGAGTTCCCGAACCTCGACGAGCGCCCGCTGGGTGCCACTGCTTCCGGGACCACCGTCTCGGGCACCACGGCGGGGCTGGTGACCGGCACACCGAAGCTGGCGCGCATCGGCCGTCCGTTCGAAGCACTCCGCGACCGCTCCGACGCGATCCTGGCGGAACGCGGCACCCGACCGTCGATTCTGCTCATCCCGCTCGGCAGCGTCGCCGAACACAACGGCCGCACGACGTTCGTCGCCAATCTCTTGGCTTCGGGCGGCATCTCCGCGGTCAATCCCGGACCGCTCACGTCGGAGACGATCGGCGCGGCCGTCACCGACTCGGGCGCGACGATCGCGGTCATCTGTGGCACCAAGTCGCGCTACGCCGACGACGGACCCGCGGCGCTGGCCGCGGCTCGCGCAGCCGGAGTCGGGCGCGTGTTGTTGGCGGGGCCCGACCGGGAATGGCCGGAATCCGACGACCGTCCCGACGGATCGCTGCGCGTCGGCATCGACGCAGTGGCCACCCTGACCGAACTGCTCGACCAGCTCGACGAGACAGCGGGCGCATCCGCGCCGGTGGGAGCATCATCATGACCCAGACCGAACCGACCACTGCAGCAGTGCCCTCCTTCGCCGACGTGTCACTCACCGATGCGGTTGCCGCACCGGAGAGTTCGGCTGTCGACGGCTCGGCGGCCGTCGAAGAACTCGCAGGCGCACACGGCTACACCGTCGACCAGGTCACCTGGAACACGCCGGAACAGATCGACGTCGCACCTCTGTACACCCGCTCGGATCGTGATGCGATCACCCACGACTCCGAGCACGCCTATCCGCTCGACTCGATTCCGGGTGCGGCACCGTTCATCCGCGGTCCGTATCCGACGATGTACGTCAATCAGCCGTGGACGATTCGCCAGTACGCCGGCTTCTCGACCGCCGCGGAATCCAATGCGTTCTACCGGCGCAATCTGGCTGCGGGACAGAAGGGTCTGTCGGTCGCCTTCGACCTCGCCACCCACCGCGGCTACGACTCCGACCATCCGCGCGTCGCCGGTGACGTCGGCATGGCCGGCGTCGCGATCGACTCGATCCTCGACATGCGCCAGCTGTTCGACGGCATCGACCTCGGCAGTGTGTCGGTGTCGATGACGATGAACGGTGCGGTGCTGCCCATCCTCGCGCTGTACGTGGTGGCCGCCGAGGAGCAGGGTGTGCCGCCGGAGAAGCTCGCCGGGACCATCCAGAACGACATTCTCAAAGAGTTCATGGTCCGCAACACCTACATCTATCCGCCGAAGCCGTCGATGCGGATCATCTCCAACATCTTCGAGTACACCAGCCAGAAGATGCCGAAGTTCAACTCGATCTCCATCTCCGGCTATCACATTCAGGAAGCCGGGGCGACCGCCGACCTCGAACTCGCGTACACGCTCGCCGACGGCGTCGAGTACATCCGGGCCGGGCTCGAGGCGGGACTCGACATCGACAAGTTCGCGCCGCGTCTCTCGTTCTTCTGGGGCATCGGCATGAACTTCTTCATGGAGGTCGCCAAGCTTCGCGCCGCGCGTCTGCTGTGGAGCGAGCTGGTTGCCGACTTCGAGCCCAAGAGCGCCAAATCGCTGTCGCTGCGTACACATTCGCAGACATCGGGATGGTCGCTGACCGCACAGGACGTGTTCAACAACGTCGCGCGCACCTGCATCGAGGCGATGGCCGCCACCCAGGGCCACACGCAATCGCTGCACACCAACGCGCTCGACGAGGCGATCGCGTTGCCCACCGACTTCTCGGCACGCATCGCACGTAACACGCAGCTGTTGTTGCAGCAGGAGTCGGGGACGACGCGACCGATCGATCCGTGGGCCGGATCGAACTACGTAGAGTGGCTCACCCATCAGCTGGCCCAGAAGGCGCGCGAGCACATCCGCGAAGTCGAGGCCACCGGCGGTATGACACAGGCCATCAACGAGGGTCTGCCGAAGCTGCGCATCGAAGAGGCGGCCGCCCGCACGCAGGCTCGGATTGATTCCGG
Source organism: Gordonia sp. NPDC003422 (assembly GCF_053588675.1). Lineage (NCBI taxonomy): Bacteria > Bacillati > Actinomycetota > Actinomycetes > Mycobacteriales > Gordoniaceae > Gordonia > Gordonia sp. NPDC003422. The sequence goes on along the minus strand of NZ_JBSFQL010000012.1, from coordinate 138,104 downwards.
GCAGCAGCCGCTGGTCGGCGTGAACAAGTACCAGGTGGCCGACGACGAGGAGATCGAGGTCCTCAAGGTCGAGAACTCCAAGGTGCGCGCCGAGCAACTCGAGAAGCTGGAACGCCTTCGGGCACAGCGCGACAACTCGGCTGTCGAGGCCGCGCTCGCCGATCTCACCCGTGCTGCGGCCAGCAGCGAGGGTGGCATGGAGAACAACCTGATGGCCCTGGCCATCGAAGCGGCGCGACACCAGGCGACCGTCGGTGAGATCTCGGCCGCCATGGAAAAGGTCTATGGTCGCCATCAGGCAGAGATCAAGACCATCAGCGGGGTGTACCGGCATGAGGCAGGAGACGTGAGCAACGTCGAGGCGGCCATCGAGGTCGTCAAGAAGTTTGCGGACGCCGAAGGTCGTCGCCCTCGTGTGCTGGTCGCCAAGATGGGGCAGGACGGTCACGACCGCGGCCAGAAGGTCATCGCCACCGCCTTCGCCGACCTCGGCTTCGACGTCGACGTGGGTCCGCTGTTCGCCACGCCGGAGGAGGTCGCCGCGCAGGCCGCGGACAACGACGTGCACGTCGTCGGCGTCTCCTCCCTTGCCGCGGGACACCTCACCCTGGTGCCCGCGCTGCGTCAGGCGCTGGCCGATGTCGGGCGTCCCGACATCATGATCGTGGTGGGCGGGGTGATCCCGCCCGGCGACTTCGACGAACTCTACGACGCAGGTGCTGCCGCGATATTCCCGCCGGGCACCGTGATCGCCGACTCGGCGGTGGAGCTCATCACGAAGCTGGCCGACAACCTCGGCCTGGAGCTGGCCGGAGCCGCATCGGAGTGATGGCCGAGCAACCAGTGCCCAAGGCGCCGGTACAGCGCAGACCTGTCGACGTCGACGCTCTCGAAGAGGCAGTTCTCGCCGACCGGCGTGCCGACCTGGCTCGCGCGATCACCCTCGTCGAGTCCAAGCGTCCGGATCATCGGGCCGCCGCCCAAGAACTGCTGCTGCGCCTGACCCCGCACGCGGGCAAGTCCTTTCGGGTGGGCATCACCGGTGTCCCAGGCGTCGGCAAGTCGACGACGATCGAGGCGCTCGGCATGCACCTCATCGAGCAGGGCCACAAGGTCGCGGTGCTGGCGGTGGATCCGTCGTCGACGCGCACCGGTGGCTCGATCCTGGGTGACAAGACCCGCATGGGGAAGCTCTCGGTGCACAAGGACGCCTACATTCGTCCGTCGCCGACCTCGGGCACGCTCGGTGGCGTCGCGAAGGCGACCCGCGAATCCATCGTGCTGGTGGAGGCCGCGGGTTTCGACGTCGTGCTCGTCGAGACGGTCGGGGTCGGCCAATCCGAGGTGACGGTTGCCAACATGGTCGACACGTTCACGTTCCTCACCCTGGCCCGCACCGGCGATTCGTTGCAGGGCATCAAGAAGGGTGTGCTGGAACTCGCGGATGTCGTGGTGGTGAACAAGGCCGACGGCAAACACCTCAACGAAGCGAAATCGGCTGCGCGCGAACTGAAGAACGCACTCAAGATGATCTATCCGCATGACACCCTGTGGACGCCGCCGGTGTTGACGATGAGTGCCCTGGAGAACTCCGGGGTCGCCGAGTTCTGGGACACCGTGCGCGAACACAATCGCGTACTGACGGAGGCAGGCGAGTTTGTTGCCCGCCGGAATCAGCAGCAAATCGACTGGACGTGGGCCATGGTGCACGACCTGGTGCTGTCCCGGCTCGACGACTCCCCGGCGGTTCGATCGATCCGTACTGACGTCGAGAAGCGTTTGCGCACGGGCGATCTCACGCCGGCTCTGGCGGCGCAGGAGATCGTCGAGGCATTCGACAGCACCGAGGCTTGATCGTAGCTGCTAGATCACTTAGGTTGACCTAAGGCGCCCGACGTGCTCGGGTGCGATGAGAATCGGCCGAGAGGTGTCAGGGTGTCGGGTGGGCTGGTGTTGGGCAGATTCTCGCGGATCGCGGTGATCGCGGTCCTGGTGGCGGGAGTGTCGATGCTGATCGCAACAACCAGGTCCGCGCACGTCGACGCGGCGCCGTCGCGTGCGGGGGATCTGGTAGGCGTCACTGACATCACCGCCGCCCCCGACGCCCGGGTGGCCGGCGCCGGCAAGGTCTATCGCGTCACGTATCTGTCCCCGGATCACACCGGAAAGCTCATCGGAGTCCGGGGCACCGTGATGATCCCCGCGGTGAAGCGATTGGGCGGATGGCGGGTGCTGGGCTACGCACATGGCACCGCGGGCCTCGGCGGCAAGTGCACGGTGACCGATCGGATGGGCGGCCGATACGACGATTGGCTCGGCCCGTGGCTGCGTGACGGATATGTCATCGCCGCCAGCGAGTATGCGGGTATCGGAAGTCCCGGGCCGCACACCTACCTCGATGGACAAACTGCGGCTCGTAACGTCATCGACTCGGTGCGTGCGGCGCGCAATCTCGTATCGCAGAAGACGTCCGGGACCACCTCGCGGGGATACGTGACCGGCGGCGGCTCCCAGGGCGGGCACACCGCGATCTGGGCGACTCGCATCGCGTCGTCGTACGCGCCGGAGCTGGTGAACGTCGGGGGTCTGGTCAATGCGCCGCCGGTCGACATCGCCGACTACTTCTCGTTGTTGCGTCCGGGAGTGCCGCCCGTAGCGATTCCCGACTACGCCACGTATTTCTCCTATGTGATGGCAGGCTTGGACGCCGCCCGGCCCGATGCGCGGGTGTCGTCGTATCTGACGCCGTTGGGGCGCAAGGTGGTCGACGACGCCAAGACGCTGTGCTACCCCAACCAGGGTCGGGCGACGCGCGGTATCACTGTCGGACAGTTGATCTCACGCCCGCTCGCCGACGGCCCGCTGATCCCGGCGCTGCGCGAGTACACCCGTGTCCCGACCGCCGGCTTCGGATCGCCGATGCTGGTGCAGCAGGGCTATTTTGACCCAGTGGCATTCGAACCGCTCACCCGCAACTGGGTCGAGCAGGCACGACGCAACGGTGCGCGCATCGACTTCCGCCAGTACTCTGCCGGGCACGGACTGGGGCCGTGGGCCGAGGCCACGGGCCTCGCCTGGGCCGATCGACAGGGCTGGCCGACGCGCTGACCTACCCGGCCGCCCGCCCGACGTACCCGCGGTCATCGTGGGTCTCGGAGGGCCTTGGGTCGAGTGGTCCGCAACGGATGCCGAATCGGTCCCGCACGGTGTCCAGGGACCGCTGATGCCGGCCGCGCCGGCGACGATGGGTGTAGATGAAGTGCACGCAGGAGGAATGTCGCAGGAGGAATGTCGCAGGAGGAATGTCGCAGCCGAAGCGTCGGAATGTCACAGGCGGGATGCGATGGGACTCAGCGTCGCGATGACGTAGTCCACCGACGGTGCGCTCGGGACGCTGAAGGCGGGGGAGGTGTCGTTGTTGAGGTAGAGAACCGTCCCGTCCTTCACCGCGGTCAGGGAGTTCCAGCCGGGAATTCGTGCGAGAGCGGCAGGGTCGCCCAGCGTGTAGGCGAGGAGCAGATCGGAATCGAGGAGGTCGATGCGCTCGGCCGACAAGCGCGAGCGTGTGACCGCCCCCTTGTTCATGGCAGCGAGACGCGGATTCAGAACAAAACCCAATTCGGTGAGGAGAGCGGCAGCGGGATCCTTGGTCGAGTTGATGGCCCCGAAGCTGCCTGTGGTCTGAAACAGCGCGTAGGTGAACGTCTTGCCTGCCGCGGCAGGGTACTTCGCCTTGAAGGCGTCGACGTTGCGTTGGGTGCGTCCAACAAGGTCCGCGGCGGCGGTTTCCTTGCCGAAGATCTTGCCTGCTGCGGTGGCGATGTCCTGCCAACTGTCGACTGGCCCATTCGGATTCAGCACGGTGATCGTCGGTGCGAGTTTGGTGTAGGCGGCGAAGCGATCGGCGTCGAGGGCGGTGCCGGCGATGATGAGGTCGGGCTCGAATCGGGCCATCGCGTCGACGGTGGGGAGTGTATCGGCCTGGATCACCACCACCTCCGCGTCGTGTTCGGGTGTCCACGGGAAGGAGTTGTTCGGGCCGCCGTACCCGTCTTAAACGAACTCGGCGGTGATCGGGATGTCGAGTGCTGCCAGCGTCGAGGTCCAGTTGCTGAGCAGGCTGATCACGCGCTGGGGCTTCGTTGGCACGTCGACCGTTGCCGTGTGCCCACCGAGCAGTTCCACCGTGACCTCGTGGGTCTCCTCCTCGGTGGGTGCCGTACAGGCGGTGATCGAGCACACGGCGATCGCCACCACGGCGACGACACTCGTGCGCAGCAACTGGGAGAGGTACTTCACGATTGACATCCCTGTGAGGGTAACCTCACCTGCTCGTGCGCTCCACGTCGCCTCGGACCTGAGCCGGGTTGCGGCCGCGTGTGCCCCTCAGCCCAGACAAGAGCAGCGCCGCAGCGATCGACAAGCCCACCATCACGATGCCGTAGTAGACGATCGCGTCGGAGGCGCCCCATGCGGAGCCGATCAGTCCGGCCACCACGGCACCCACTGTCACGCCGCCGACCTCCTGCGCCATCCAGATCCCGTTCACCCGACCGAGCAGCGGTCCCGGAGTGTTCCGCTGGATCAGCGCATAGCGCAACACTTCCTGCGCAGCTTCCAGGAAACCGACGGTGAGCAGCAGACCGATCGCCAACCACAGCAGGGGTGCGAGGCCGAACAGTATCTGCGCCGAGAAGGCGAGGATCAGCGCGGCCAGCAAAACCAGTCCGGGGCGACGCAGATCTGTCATCCAGCCACTGGTGAGCGCCGCGATCATCGCACCGGTTGCCACCGCCGCATACATCGCACCCGTGACGGCGGCGCTGCCGCCGAAGCGTTCGGCCACCAGGCCGGGCAGCAGAGCGACGACACCGGCGCCCAGCATCGCGAGCACCCCAACCGCCATCACCCCCGGGACGACGGGCGTCGTCGACAGGAAGCGCATCAGTGAGGGCCGCTCGGGAAGCGGTCCGTCTGACATGCGCGGACCGTCCGGTGGCATCGCCGGCAGCCCGATCAGGATGAGGACGGTGATCGTCGCGAGCGCAGCGGCGGTGACGTACGCCCATTCGACCCCGGCCGATGCGATCAGGAGACCGGCGATGCCGGGAGACACGGCGGTGCCCAGCCGAACCGTCAATGAACTCAAAGCGCCTACCGCCACCAGCTTTTCGCGGGGAATCAGCGTCGGTACCGCCGCCATCAACGCAGACGTGGACAAAGCGCCGATGAGGCCGTCGACTCCGGCGAGGAGATAGACGATCGCCACGCTCGGCTCACCACCGTAGGCGCCGAACGCATTTGCGGCCAAACCGGCAAATGATGCACCGGCACCCGTGCGGCCCACCAGGATCAGGCGTTTGCGGTCGAAACGGTCGGCGAGCGTCCCGCCGACGAGCATTCCGAGGAAGGTGGTGGCGCCGGTGACTGCGGTGGCCGCACCCACCTGAGCACTCGATTGCGTGAGATTCCACATCTGGACCGGAACCGACACCAGGAGTAGACCGATCGCCACGAGCGAGATCAACCGTGCGACAAAGATTCGCCGGAATGGCGCGCTGTCCCGCAACGGGGACACGTCGAGATAGATCGAGCGCGGCACCACGACTCCTCTCGGTTCGCGATTAGGGTAGTCTCACCTTCCCATGGGGCACCAAGCATGAACGGCACCGACCTGCGACCGCACTCCACCGAGCTCCGGCTCACCATGCACGATCTCGTGGCGCGCACCATCGAGGTCGAGGCGGTCGCAGACCTCAGTCCGCAGATGAAGCGGGTCACGTTCCGGATCACCGAACCGGATGGCTTCCACTTCGTCCACATGGCGCCCGACGACCACGTCAAACTCTTCTTCGCTCACCCCGACACCGGCCGGGTCGAGATGCCCCAAACCGGCTCGGATGGCATGCAGTTGCCCACCGAGGGGCCGTTTCCGATCTACCGGGACTACACGGTGCGTGCGTTCGACCGGGCGGCCGGCCTGCTCGACATCGACTTCGTGGTGCACACGCACGGCGTCGCCGGGTCCTGGGCTGCGACGGCAACCCGCGGCGATCGCCTCGGCATGCTCGGACCTCGCGGCTCGCACATTTATCCGACCGGATACGACGCCTATCTCCTCGGCGCCGATGACACAGCGATCCCGGCGCTGGCGCGTTGGCTCGAGGAACTGCCCGCGGACAAGCGGGTGATCGCCTTCGTCGAGGTGTCCGGGCCCGACGCCGAGGTCGAATTGCCCGACCGACCGTCGACCACGGTGCACGTTCTGCATCGCGGCGACGCGGCACCCGGAAACAGCACGCTGCTCTACGACGCCATCCGGTCTCACGAGATGCCGGCCGGCGAGTTCTATTGCTGGGTGGCCGGTGAGGCGAACTCTCTCAAGCCGATCCGCCGTTACCTCCGTCGCGAACTCGGCCTGCCGAAGAACCGCGTCAAGGTGGACGGGTACTGGCGCAGCGGGACCGTCAACCTCGACCATCACGAGGCCGACGGAGACGACTGAGCTCCGCGAACTACGTGATCAACGGGGCGAGTGTCTGGCCGAGCAGCGCGACACGGCCGTCGATGTGGCAGTTCGCCGGTGCGTTGACGGTCACGCCGTCGATCCCGGTGGCCAACAGATCGGTGTAGCGGGCCGCCACCTCGTCGGGGTCGCCGACAATCGTCGACGCCCGACGGACCTCGGCTGCGGGATTGCGTGCGAGATATGCCTCGAACTCGTGCGTTGCCTGGTCGTGTGTCGGTGCGATACAGGCGGACGTCTGCAGTGTCACAGTGATTTCCGACCTGTCCCGACCGAGCGTCTCGCAGTGGCCGGCGAGGGCGTCGAGTTTGCGTGCGATCTCGTTCGGGGCGCAGATCAAGTTGGATTCGTCGGCATACTGTGCGACGAGCCGCAGAGTCTTGCGTTCGCCACCGCCACCGATCATCACCGGAATCCGTCCCAGGGGAGCGGGCGAGTTGATCGCGTCGTGAACGCGGTACCACTTGCCGTCGAGGCTGGGCCGTTCGCCGCGCAGCATGCCGAGAATGATCACGAGGGCTTCTTCGAGCTTCTGGAAACGGTCGGTGAATGTGCCGAATTCGAAGCCGAGGGCATCGTGTTCGAGTTCGAACCATCCGGCGCCGATCCCGAGCTGGGCCCGTCCTTCCGACACCACGTCGAGCGCGGTGACGGTCTTCGCGAGCAGGGTGGGATTGCGGTAGGTGTTTCCGGTCACGAGGGCCGACAGCCGCGCCCGGGACGTGTGCTGGGCCAGTGCCGAGAGCAGCGTGTAGCACTCGACCATCTCCTGATCCGGCGTACCGAGGATCGGCAGTTGGTAGAAGTGATCCATCACGAAGATCGTGTCGAATCCGTGGGTCTCGGCGTCGACCGCCTGACGAGTGATGGCGGGGAACAGTCGCTCGGGTTCCACGCCGGGATAGGTGAAGTTGGGGATCTGGTATCCGAGTCGTGTCACAGGCGCAACGCTACGCCGCGCGGGTGGACCGGGTCGGAAGAATTCCGATTCACTGCGGTGGCCGCTGCGAGTTCGGTTCGGCCACCACGTCTTTGGCGAACCGTCCGATACGGTCGATGAGCTCGTCGAAGACCGCATCCACATCGGTGGCGACCGCGATGCGCGCGTTGGGTCCGCCGGGTGTCATCGAGCGTTCGTCGGCGACCGTCATCCCGCGCGTGTGCGTGCCGGTCAGTTCGACCGACACGCGGGCCGGAATGGTGCTCACGATGTCGGGGGCGAGTGCGACCAGTGCCGCGAACGGATCGTGGAGATGCGCGATGTACCCCTCGTCGTGCTCGTCATGGAACTCGAGGTAGAAGCGCAGCGCGTCCATGAGATGCCGGATGACGGGATTGTCGGCGACCGACCGCAAGCCGCGCTCGTCGCCCGGATCGGCGTACTCGATCGGCGAACTCGATGCCGCGGCAGCAAGACGCACCAGGTGGTCGGGTGTCAGCGCCACCGACTCGGTGAGGTCGAGTGCGCACACGATCGGTGCCGGCGCGGGACCGCTGCCGAAAGCCGCGAACACCTCGGCGGCGGCCTCCGGGTCGACCGCGACGTTCCATTCCGAGACGGGAGTGGTGTTTCCGTGAGTGTGAAATGCGCCACCCATGATCACCAGTCGGCGGAGTCGTCCCGGCAGGTCTGGGTCGCGGCGGACGGCGGTGGCCAGCGAGGTCAGCGGGCCGGTGACCAGTCCGACCAACTCGCCGGCATGCGCGCGGGTCGCGTCGATCCACGCATCGGCGGAGGTCACCGGGCTCGGCAGCACGGAGGCCGCCGGTAGCTCGGCGTATCCGACGCCGAGGGGACCGTGGGTGTCTTCGGTGGTCATGAGATCGGCCACGAGCGGCGACGCCGACCCGACGTGCACGGGGATGTCGGTGCGTCCGCACAGCGCAAGCCAGGCGAGATTGTTGGCTGCGACGACGTCGACCGGGACGTTACCGGCGGTCGAGGCCACACCGACGAGATCGACGTCGGTCCGGGCCAGCAGGTACAGCAGCGCGACCGAATCGTCGATGCCGGTGTCGCAGTCGAAGAACAGATGCTGGGTCACCCGCCCATTCTCGCGCGTATGCATCCGTGGACGATTCGACACCCCGTGTGAGATCCGTACGGTGGGTGCACATGACTACTCACCTTGCTTTCGAATGGACGGAGACAAATCGCGAGTGGATCATCGAGAATCCAATCCGGATCGCCTCGTATGTCGTCATCGCTTTGATTGTTCGATTCGTGATGCACCGGGCGATCGATCGCGCCACCCGCCGGCCGGGCGCCGGGGGACGGGACGGCGCGTCGAAGCCGTTCCTGATCAGACACCTCCGTGAACGGACGCCGGCAACACGTAACCCGGAGGCTGCCGAGCGCCGCGCACAGCGTGCCCGGACGATCGGGTCCGTGCTCAAGTCGACGGTGTCCATGATTCTGCTGGTCTGGGTGGTGCTGTCGGTCCTCAGCGTTCTCGGCGTGAACATCGCGCCGTTCATCGCGTCGGCCGGAGTTGTCGGTCTCGCAATAGGTTTCGGTGCGCAGAACCTTGTCCGCGACTTTGTCAGCGGCATCTTCATGCTCCTCGAGGATCAGTACGGCGTCGGTGACATCGTCGATCTCGGCGAGGCGACCGGCGAAGTCGAGTCGGTCGGTTTGCGGATCACCACCCTGCGCGACATCGACGGCACACTCTGGTACGTGCGCAACGGCGAGATCATCCGCGTCGGCAACATGAGTCAGGAGTATGCCGTCGCCCGGGTCGAGGTTCCGGTCGCACTCAGCGCAGATGTGGACCGGGCACAAGAGGTCGCGCTGGAGGCCGCACGGAATGCGGTGCGCGACGACGGTATTCGCGACGACGTGCTCGCCGAACCGGAGATGCTCGGCGTCCAGGACGTCGCGCCCGACATGATCACTCTGCGTATGACATTGAAGACGAAACCGAACAGCCAGTGGTCGGTGTCTCGCCGCATCCGCCGCGACGTGCTGCGTGCCTACGAACAGCACGGCATCGAATTGCCCTATCCGACAGGACGAATCGCCGCGCTCGCCGGTCCGTCCTGATCCGAAGAGTTAGGTGACTAGCGCTCTGGCCTGCGCATAAGCGTCCACCACCCCACCGCTCTCTGAGGTGCCCGAGGCGCCGGCCGAGGGATGCCTCGAAGGGCAGGCGAACGGGCCACGTCAGCGAGGCGCCGGACCACTGAAAGTAGGGGAAGGTTTTTCCCCTACTTTCTGCCCCTGCTTGTTGAGTCGTCCGCGAGAAAGTTCGCGGGGAGGACTCCAGGGATAGGGGACGAGTTTCTTCCCCTATTTTTCGTGGATCATCGTCGCCGCGCGGATCGCGCTTCCGACTGTCGATGACCACCCGATGGCCGTCCCCGATGACATCGATAGGCCCGCGGATGCGTATATGCGCATACCGTTGCCTTTCAAACTGAACCAGAGTGCAGACAACCCCCGGTCGATGACCGGGGGTTGTCGGTGGTGTCCGAGGGGGGACTTGAACCCCCACGCCCGTTAATAGGGCACTAGCACCTCAAGCTAGCGCGTCTGCCATTCCGCCACTCGGACGCGTCGGCGGCGAACTGGTCGCCACCACAGCGCGCACAACCATAACCGAGGTTGCCCGTCTATCCCAAATCCCGTAGGAAACAGGTGTGACTTCCCAGAGTGAGGGCCCACGCGCGGTCGACGAAGTGGTCGATCTGGTCAGCCGGCTGATCCAGTTCGATACCAGCAACACCGGGGAACCGGAGACCACCAAGGGTGAGGAGGAGTGCGCGAAATGGGTCGCCCAGCAGCTTGAAGAGGTCGGCTACACAACGCAGTATGTCGAATCCGGGCGTCCGGGTCGCGGCAATGTGTTCGCCCGCCTGGCCGGTCCGCCCGATTCAGAACACGGGGCGCTCCTCGTCCATGCCCATCTCGACGTCGTGCCTGCCGAACCCGCCGACTGGAGCGTGCACCCGTTTTCCGGGTCGGTGGCCGACGGTTACATCTGGGGTCGGGGCGCCATCGACATGAAGGACATGGCCGGCATGGCGTTGGCGCTGGCCCGCCAGTTCAAACGGGACGGCACGGTTCCGCCGCGCGAGATCGTGTTCGCCTTCCTCGCCGACGAGGAGGCCGGGGGGAAGTGGGGTTCGCACTGGCTGGTGGAGAACCGCTCCGACCTGTTCGAGGGCATCACTGAGGCGGTGGGTGAGGTCGGCGGCTTCTCGCTGACCGTCGACCGACCGGACGGCACGCAACGACGCCTCTACCTGGTGGAAACCGCCGAAAAGGGCATCGCCTGGATGCGCCTCACCGCCGACGCCACCGCAGGCCACGGCTCGTTCCTGCACGCCGACAATGCCGTCACGGAGGTCGCCGAGGCGGTGGCCCGCATCGGTCGCCACACCTTTCCGTTGGTCATCTCCGATTCGGTGGCCGAATTCCTGGCCGCCGTATCCGAGGAGACCGGGCTCGATCTGCGACCCGACGCGCCGGACCTCGACACCACGCTGTTCAAGCTCGGCAGTCTCGCCCGGATCATCGGCGCCACGCTCCGCGACACCGCCAATCCGACCATGCTCAAGGCGGGCTACAAGGCCAATGTCATCCCGCAGAAGGCCGAAGCCGTGGTGGACTGCCGGGTGCTGCCCGGGCGGCAGGCCGCGTTCGAGAAGGAGATCGACGAACTCATCGGACCCAACGTCACCCGCGAGTGGATCAGCCATCTCGACTCGTACGAGACGACCTTCGACGGCCACCTCGTCGATGCGATGAACGACGCGATCCTCGCTCACGATCCGGACGGCAAAACGGTCCCGTACATGTTGTCCGGCGGCACCGACGCGAAGGCCTTCGCCAAGCTCGGCATCCGCTGCTTCGGGTTCGCGCCGCTGCAACTTCCCGCCGACCTCGACTTCGCCGCGCTCTTCCACGGCGTCGACGAGCGGGTTCCCGTGGACGCACTTCTGTTCGGCACCAAAGTGTTTGAGCACTTTCTGCACCACAGTTGACCACCGCGCCGCAATAGACGCATATGGTGGTGAACACCACCAGCAGACGAGAAGGGTTGACCCGATGCCGAGTTTCGATCCCTATGACGCGTTGCCCAGCCTGCCGGGCTTCACGCTGACCTCCGACAGCGTCACCGACGGCCGGCCGCTGCGCAACCAGCAGGTGAGCGGCATCATGGGTGCCGGGGGAGAAGACCTGTCGCCGCAGCTGAGCTGGTCGGGATTCCCTTCGGACACCAAGAGTTTCGCGGTCACCGTGTACGACCCCGACGCCCCGACGGCATCGGGATTCTGGCACTGGGCGGTCGCCGACATCCCCGCCTCGGTGACGAGTCTGCCCGAGGGTGCCGGCGACGAGTCCGGCAGCGGCCTGCCCGACGGCGCGGTGAGCCTGGCCGGTGACGCTTCGGTGAAGCGTTTCATCGGGGCGGCGCCGCCCCCCGGACACGGCCCGCATCGCTACTTCGTCGTCGTGCACGCGGTGGACGTGGCATCGCTGGAGTTGCCCGACGGTGCGACGCCTGCCTACCTCGGATTCAATCTGTTCTCGCATGCGATCGGCCGCGCGACGATCGTCGGCACCTACGAACAGCCTTCCGAAGACGTATAGGCCCTTAGCCGGCCCGATTATCGCTGCCGACCGCGTCGGCGAGGGAAGCGAAGCCGGCCTGCCGTACCCGCTCGGCGAGGCCGTTGTGGATCTCGTTGACCCACAACGGTCCGCCGTAGATGAAGCCGGTGTAGCCCTGCAGGAGGTCGGCTCCTGCGCAGATGCGCTCCCACGCCTGGTCGGGGGTTTCAATGCCACCGGCGCAGACCAGGGCGATACGGCCGCCGACGCGTGTGTACAGCCGGCGCAGCACGGCCAGGGATCGGTCGGCGAGCGGCGCGCCCGACAGGCCACCCGCACCCATCGCTGCCACATCGTCCTCGGGTGTGCGCAGACCGGTTCGAGAGATGGTCGTGTTGGTGGCGACGATGCCGGCCAGTCCGAGTTCGACGGCGAGGTCGGCGACCGCGTCGATGTCATCGTCGGCGAGATCGGGAGCGATCTTGACCAGGACGGGCACGCTGACTTCGTCCTGCACCGCAGTGAGGATGGGGCGCAACGAGTCCACGGCCTGCAGGTCGCGCAGGCCGGGCGTGTTGGGCGAGCTGACGTTCACGACGACGAAGTCGGCCAGCGGGCCGAGCAGCCGGGCCGAGTAGCGGTAGTCGTCGACGGCGTCCTCGACGGCTACGGCCTTGGTCTTGCCGATATTGGCTCCGATGGGGACGGCAACCGGCCCGGGCCGGACCTTGGCCAGATGTTCGGCTGCCGCGTCGGCGCCCGGATTGTTGAAGCCCATCCGATTGATCAGCGCGCGATCGGCGGGCAGGCGGAAGAGCCGGGGCGCCGGGTTGCCCGGCTGGGCGCGACCGGTGATGGTCCCGATCTCGGCGAAGCCGAAACCCAGCTGTCCCCAAGCGTTCACCGCGCCCGCCGACTTGTCGAAGCCGGCCGCGAGCCCGAACGGGGCGGGGAAGTCGACGCCGAACACCCGCTGACGCAGGACGGGATCGTGGGTGGCCAGAACCCTGGCCGCCCCGAAACGTAGGGGAGCCACGCGCCCGGTGAGGCTGATCGCGGTGAAAGCGATGTGGTGAATCCGTTCCGGGGAGAGCAGGAACATCAGTTTGAGCAGCAGCGGGTACGCCACGCCGTTCACGGCATGCAGGCTTCTTCTCAGCACGCGGTCGCGTCCTGTCCGGGATGGTTTCGATCGGGGTGGCCGGGACCGGGACGGCGTGGCGGACGTTTGCGGCGGAGCAGCACTTTGCGCGTGCCATCCGAGTAGAGCCGCACACGCGACAATTCCCAGCCACCGAACTCGGCTTCGAGCGCCAGGCGCATCGACGCGGTCACGCGGGTCACCTCCGGTGGAAGCCGGAGCAGCAGGCACTCGTAGTCCTCGGACGTGACCTCCCAGCCCGCCGGATACCGGGCGCCGAGCCGTGCTCCGACTCGACCCTGCGGGGTCAGGTGACGGTGTCCCTTAGCCGACATGATCACCCGCCCTGCGGCCCCTGTGGACGCTGCCCGGCGGGTGCGACGACCTGCAATCCGCCGTCACGTGCGGAGAGGACGTAAACCACCCCGGTGGAGTCGTCGACGGCGATGCGGTCAGGTTGTGTGACCGAGGAGAAGCGGGTCGTCTCACGGGGCTCACCGTCGGCAAGGTCATAGGCCACCACCTCGTTGTTCCCGGTTGTCGACACCCACAGCAGGTTTCGCTTGTCGTCGTAGTCTACGGCGTACGGGCCGTCGGGTAGCGGATAGCGGAACCGCATCACCAGCGGCGAGCCGAAGAATCCGATGATCTCGTTGTCGCGGGTGTTGGCCACGAGGACTCGTCCGTAGCGGTCGACGGTCGACGTCGTGGCACCGTTTCCGGCTCGCAACGCGGGACCGAGTTCCCCGGTGTCGAGGTCGATCGGCGTCACCGACGACTGTGCCCGGTCCAGGACGACGACCTGTTCGGCCGCAAGGTCTGCGCCGGATGGCGAGACGGTCAGGTCGTCGACCCGGACGAAGCCGGCGATGTCACGTTGACGTGCCCCGTCGGGACCGAAGACGACGACATGCCCGGTGTCGGTGCCGATCACCGTGCGCCGATCAGCCGTCACCGCAACCGCGGTGGGCGCGGCGACCTCGGTGGGGGTGGCTGTGGTGCGTCCGTTCGCGTCGATACGTAGCAGGGTGTCGGGTCCGGCGCCGACGAAGGTTCCGTCGCCGACCCCGGTCAACACCGTCAGCTCAGCGGTCGGCGTCGGGGTGCCAGTCGTTGTTCGGGGCCCGGTCGGTGTGTTCGGGAGCGACGCGGTGGCATACCGCTGCACAGAACGTCCGTCCGATGACAGCAGCGCAAGCGTGGGCCCCGACAGCGCCATCGCCCGCGCACCGGCCGGGGCGGGCACGACGACCCCGGCGGGGGTGCGGGCAGGCGGCGAGTCGAGCGCGCTCGCCGGGGTCACGGTCGGTACATCCGGGCGGTCGTCGGTCGACGAACCGCATCCGGCAACGACGAGCGTGAGGGCGACGGCGGCGAGAGCGCCGACGACCCGGACGCGGAAATGCTGCATGACCCCATCTTGCGTGAACCGAGACTGCGCAGAGAGGTCGGGGCGGACTCGGCGGGTCGGTGCGCTCGACGAGCGCTGCCGCGGGCGCCGCGTACGATCGGGCGCCGTGACTCATGCCAATCGCATTGTGCGGAGAACCCTGGGGCCGATCAACACAGGCCCGATCAACACAGGCCGGATCAACACAGGCCGGATCGACACAGGCCGGGTCGAGCATGTCTGACACCATGACCTGGACCCAGTCGATCGTGCTGGGTGCATTGCAGGGCTTGACCGAGTTCTTGCCGATCTCGTCGTCCGGCCACCTGCGGATCGCCTCCGAACTCTGGTTCGGCGAGGACGCGGGCGCGTCGTTCACCGCGGTCACGCAACTCGGGACCGAGGCCGCCGTGCTCGTGTACTTCGCCCGGGACATCGTGCGCATCGTGACCGCCTGGTTTCGCGGGCTGCGCAACGCCGACGAACGCGGACTCGACTACCGCATCGGCTGGTATGTGATCTTCGCAACCATCCCGATCGGTGTGATCGGGTTCGTGTTCAAGGACGAGATCCGCACCACCGGACGCAACCTGTGGTTGGTCGCGACGGTGCTGATCCTGTTCTCGGGTGTGTTCTGGCTGGCCGAACGCTACGGCACAAAGCGGCGCTCGATGGAGCAGCTGACCCTGCGCGACGGACTCGTGATGGGCGCATCCCAGTGTCTGGCGCTCGTGCCCGGCGTGTCCCGATCGGGCGCAACCGCGAGCGCCGGGCTGTTCCTCGGGCTCGAACGCGAGGCTGCGTTCCGCTTCTCGTTCCTGCTCGCGATTCCCGCGGTCACCGCGTCGGGCCTGTTCAGCCTGCCCGACGCCTTTCACCCCAGCGGCGAGGGCATGCAGTCGACCGGACCTCAGTTGCTGGTGGCGACCCTCGTCGCCTTCGTCGTCGGCTATGCGGCCATCGCGTGGTTGCTGAAGTTCGTCGGACATCACTCGATGAACTGGTTCGGCGCCTACCGGGTGATCCTCGGTGTCTTCGTGATCATCCTGCTGACGACCGGGACCATCAGCGCCACGTGAGACGTGCGTCCTCGGCAGTGCTTAAGGTTGGTTCATGACCGTGATTCTGGTGCGCCATGGGCGCTCCACGGCCAACACCTCGGGCGTGCTCGCCGGACGAACCGTCGGTGTGGGTCTCGACGACACCGGCCGTGCGCAGGCCGACGACCTGGTCCGCAGGCTCGGCGTCTGCCGTGACGAGATCCGGGCCGTCGCGCGTTCCCCGTTGCAGCGATGCGCAGAGACGGTGGCACCGCTCCTCGCGGCGTTGACCACCGACGGTTCAGACGGTCGCAAGGATGTGCCCGAGGTCGTGGTCGACGCGCTCGCCGAGGTCGACTACGGGGGGTGGACCAACCGTCCGATCCGCGAGTTGCTCTCCGAACCGCTGTGGAAGGTGGTCCAGCAGCAGCCGTCGGCAGCGGTGTTCCCGGACGGCGAGGGACTCGCGGACGTCCAGGCGCGGGCGGTCGCCGCGATCCGCTCGCTCGACCGCATCTACGGCGGCGAGGACGGTTCGGGCGTCTGGGTGGCGTGTTCGCATGGCGACGTGATCAAGTCGGTGATCGCCGACGCGATGGGTATGCATCTGGATTCTTTCCAGCGCATCGTCGTCGATCCGGCGTCGATCAGCGTGATCCGCTACGGCTCAACTCGCCCGTACGTGCACACGGTGAACACCACCGAGGTGCTGTCGGTGCCGAAACCGCCACCGGTGCAAGCAAACCCGGGTGCCACCGCCGACGATTCAAACGGGTCGGCGCACGACGCCGCCGATGACGCGGTGGTCGGGGGCAGCACCGGAACCGCCCACGACGAGATGCCTGCGCCGGTTGGGCCTGCGGGCAGCGCGCCGGCAGCGGGATAATGGGACCCACAGACAGGGAGGTGATGTGATGTCACGCGCGATCCACGTGTTCCGAAGTCCGGACCGCTTCGTCGCCGGGACCATCGGCCAGCCGGGCGATCGGACGTTTTACCTCCAGGCCGTGCACGAAACCCGCATTGTCAGCGTCATGCTGGAGAAGCAGCAGGTCCAGATCCTCGCCGACCGTATCGGCGCACTCCTCGACGAGATCCATCGCCGCTTCGGCACCCCGATACCTCCGGAGACCGACCAGGTCGACGATCTCAGTCCGCTGGTGATGCCGGTCGACGCGGAGTTCCGGGTGGGCACGATGGGGCTGGGCTGGGACGCCGAGTCGGAGGCCGTGGTGGTCGAACTGCTCGCCATCACCGAGGGGGAATTCGACGAGAGTGTCGTGCTCGACGACACCGAGGAGGGGCCCGACGCCGTTCGGGTGTTCCTGTCCACCGAGGCGGCGCGGGAGTTCGCCGCGCGCTCGTCCGCGGTGATCTCGGCGGGACGTCAGCCGTGCCCGATGTGTGGTGAGCCGCTCGACCCGGACGGCCACCTCTGCGTGCGGACCAACGGCTACCGTCGCGGCGCCGAACTGAGCAAATCGCTCGACTTCATCGATCCCGAGGTGTTCAACAGCCTGGCCGCCCAGGGTGATCCCGGCCTGCTCGAGACATCCGAGGAGGACGACCAGACAGACGACTCGCCGGACGACCCGTCTGCCGAGGACGGGCCGGGGTCCGGCCCGCGGGCCTGAGATGTCGGTCGGTGAGCCCATGGGCATCGGCGAGGGAGAACCCCACCCGGCCGGCTCCGGATCATCCTCGGCGGAGGTCGTCGACGTCCTCCGACGAGGCGAGTTGGTGGTTCTGGGACGGATTCCGTCGGCCAGTAACGCGACCCTCGTGTGCGACGTCGTTCTCGACGACGTCGAACTGCGATGCGTGTACAAACCGGTCCGGGGTGAAGTGCCGCTCTGGGACTTCCCCGACGGCACCCTGGCCGGACGCGAGGTGGCGTCGTACCTGATCTCCGATGCGTTGGGGTGGGGTGTCATCCCGGAGACGGTCCTGCGTGACGGTCCCGTGGGATTCGGCATGGTCCAGCGGTGGGTCGACACACCCGACAACACCGACCGCCCGCATCCGAGTGCGCCGAGTGAGTTGCCGGACGGTCGGGTGGACCTGGTCGACCTGTGCCCGCCGGGAGCCGTTCCGGTCGGCTACCGGGCCGTGTTGCGAGCGTTCGACTCGATCGGCGAGCCGGTGGTACTGGTGCACGCCGACGACCCGCGGCTGCAGCGGATGGCTGTCCTCGACGTCATCCTCAACAACGCCGACCGTAAGGGCGGGCACGTTCTCGAGGGGCTGGACGGCGGGGTCTACGGCATCGACCACGGCATCTGCCTGCATTCCGAGGACAAACTGCGCACGGTCCTCTGGGGCTGGGCGGGTGAGACCGTGCCCGCGCACCTCGTCGCCGACCTCGCCGATCTCGCGCGGCGGCTGGAATCGCCGGACGACGATCTGCGTTCGGATCTGGCCGAGCACATCACCGGGGACGAGATCGACGCACTTGCCCTTCGCACGCTCGTGATCGCCGAGACGACCGCCATGCCCCTGCCGCCCGGCCACCGCCCGATTCCGTGGCCGCCGTTCTGACAGCTCCCTGAGGTGCTCGAGGCGCCCCTCCCGCTCCCTGAGGTGCTCGAGGCGCTAGCCGAGAGCCTCGAAGGGCCTGGTGAGACGACAATGTTCCCTCGCCAGGGGCTCCGAGGCTCGCAGGCTCGCACCTAGCCGGCGGGCAGCGGAGGGCGACCGGGAGGCTGCCAATACAGTGGAGGCATGCAGTCCTGGCCCGATCCAGATGTCCCGGTGGTAGCCGGGGACTCTCCAGCACTCCGCCTCTACGACACCGCCGACCGCGCGATTCGGCCGGTGGCGCCCGGCCCGACGGCGAGGATGTACGTCTGTGGCATCACCCCGTACGACGCCACCCATCTCGGCCACGCGGCCACCTATGTGACCTTCGATCAGGTCAACCGGGTGCTGCGCGACCAGGGGCACGACGTGCACTACGTGCAGAACATCACCGACGTCGATGATCCGCTGTTCGAGCGGGCCGAACGCGACGGGGTGGATTGGCGCGAGCTGGGGAGCCGCGAGATCCAGCTCTACCGCGATGACATGACCGCGTTGCGCGTCCTACCCCCGCGCGACTACATCGGTGCGATCGAATCGATCGGCGAGGTCGTCGAGGTGGTGGAGAAACTGCTGACCTCCGGAGCGGCCTATGTCGTCGACGACCCGGAGTTCCCCGACGTGTACTTCCGCGCCGACGCGACCGAACAGTTCGGATACGAGTCGGGCTACGACCGCGCGACGATGGAGAAGTTCTTCGCCGAACGCGGCGGCGACCCCGACCGCCCGGGTAAACGGGACCCGCTCGACGCCGCTCTGTGGCGAGCCGTGCGTCCGGGTGAGCCGTCGTGGGAGTCGCCCTTCGGCCCAGGCCGGCCCGGCTGGCACATCGAGTGTGCGGCCATCGCGTTGAACCGGCTCGGGATCGAGTTCGACATCCAGGGCGGCGGAAACGACCTGATCTTTCCCCATCACGAGTTCTCCGCCGCGCACGGCGAGGCTCTGCGCGGGGCGCGCCGATTCGCCCGGCACTACGTGCACACGGGGATGGTCGGCCTCGACGGCGAGAAGATGTCCAAGAGCCGCGGCAACCTCGTGTTCGTGTCCGCGCTGCGGCGCGCCGGCGTCGACCCCGCCGCCATCCGGGTGGCACTGCTCGCGGATCACTATCGCGCCGACCGCATGTGGACCGACGCGGTCCTCGACACGGCCAAGCAGCGTCTGCAGCGGTGGCGTACCGCCGCGGCGGCCACGTCGGGTCCGGATGCCGCACCCGTGATCGCCCGCGTACGTCAACACCTCGCCGACGATCTGGACACCCCGAAAGCGCTTGCCGCGCTCGACGCTTGGTGTGCCGACGTCGAACTCGGAATCGGCGGCTTCGCCGACGCGCCCGGCGAGTTGGCCAGGGCCGTCGACGCGCTACTGGGCGTCGAGATCATCTGACAAACCCTGCAGTGTGGTTGCGGCCGCGAGTCGGTACAGTGCTCGCGTGGCTCGCGTGCAGGAGATCAAGCCGGACACCGACTCCGGGGTGTGGACTGTCGTCACCCGGACGTCGACCTATCTTCTCGACCTGGACGACAAGACTTTGTTGCGCGCACCCGGCGTGGGTGGCACTGACGACGAAGAGTGGACCGTCAGCAGACTGCGGCGCGACTCCGAGGACATTCCGCTGCTCGGCGTGAAGTCGTGCCGGGTGGGGGAGTCGGCGCAATTCTGGGTTCGGGCCGCCGACGACCCGGACGTGCGTACCTGGCGCATCACCACGCCGGTGGTGTCGATCGAGAAAATCGGCTAGCCCCGGCTGGCTCCGGACCGATCAACCACCGAACGATCCCGGCCCACCACGCCGCTTGAGGTAGCGCTCGAATTCCGCCGCGAGCGCATCGCCGTCGATCTTCGCCATGACCTCGTCGGTGTCGACCTCGGCGTCACCACGTTCTTCGAGACCCCGGACGTACTCGGCGATCTCCTCGTCGTCCTCGGTCATCTCGGTGACGGCCTGCTCCCAGTCCTCGGCCTGCTCCGGCAGCGCGCCTAGCGGGACCTCGATGTCGAGTACCTCCTCGACCCGGGTGAGCAGCGCGACCGTCGCCTTGGGGTTGGGCGGGGCGGACACATAGTGGGGGACGGCCGCCCAGAACGACACCGCGGGCATCCCGGCCTGCACGAACATGTCCTGCAGGACCCCGGTGATGCCGGTCGGGCCCTCGTAGCGGCTTTCGGCCAGGTTGTAGCGGGCGGCCGACTCGCTGCTGAAGGCGCTGCCGGTGACCGGCACCGGGCGGGTGTGCGGAGTGTCGGCGAGGAGTGCGCCGAGCATCACGGTGGTCTCGACGCCGAGGCGGTCTGCGAGTTCGACGATCTCCGCGCAGAAGCCGCGCCAGCGCATGTTCGGCTCGATTCCGCGGACGAGTACGATGTCACGGTCGGCACCGACCGGGCTGCAGTACGAGATCGACGTCGTGGGCCAGTCGATGCGGCGGGTGACACCGTCGATCTGCTTGATGGTGGGTCGGTTGACCTGGAAGTCGTAGTATTCGTCCGAGTCGATGTCGATGAGCGGCTCGGCGTCCCACATCAACGCCAGGTGCTCGACAGCGCTGCTCGCAGCGTCACCGGCGTCGTTCCAGCCCTCAAAGGCTGCCAGCAGGATGGGACGGCGCAGCTGGGGAAGATTCGGCATCTGCTCAGCGTTCACCGAACCAGCCTACGACCGAACCCCGAGAGAGAGCGAACTACGCTGACCACCATGTCCTCCGATCACCGCACACCGCACGCCGACTTCGACACGACATTCATGTCGGCGATGTCGCGGCGCGTGCTCATCGGCGACGGAGCGATGGGCACCATGCTGCAGGCCGCCGACCTCACGCTGGACGATTTCAACGGCCTCGAGGGCTGCAACGAGATCCTCAACGACAACCGCCCCGACGTGCTGGAGGGAATCCACCGCGCCTACTTCGAGGCCGGGGCCGACGCCGTGGAGACCAACACCTTCGGCTGCAATCTCTCCAATCTGGGTGATTACGACATCGCCGACCGCATTCGGGAACTCGCCTACAAGGGCACCGCGATCGCTCGCGGGGTCGCCGACGAGATGGGTCGCTCGGCCGACGGCACCGATCGCTATGTGCTCGGCTCGATCGGACCCGGGACCAAGCTGCCCAGCCTCGGCCACACCACCTTCGCCGTCATCCGCGACGCCTACTACGAGTGTGTTGCCGGCATGCTCGACGGCGGGGCCGACGCGATCCTGGTGGAGACCTCCCAGGACCTCCTGCAGGTCAAGGCTGCGGTGGTCGCCGCACGTCGCGCCATGGACGAACTCGGCCGTCGCATCCCGATCATTTCGCACGTCACGGTCGAGACCACCGGGACCATGCTCCTCGGTTCGGAGATCGGTGCCGCTCTGACGGCCATCGAACCCCTCGGGATCGACATGATCGGCCTCAACTGCGCCACCGGGCCGGCCGAGATGAGTGAACACCTGCGTTACCTGTCCCGACATGCCCGGGTCCCGGTATCTGTGATGCCCAACGCCGGTCTGCCCGTTCTGGGACCCAACGGTGCCGAATACCCGCTGACACCCGGCGAGCTCGCCGAAGCGCTGGCGTCGTTCGTCTCCGAGTTCGGACTCGGCTTCGTCGGTGGGTGTTGCGGCACCACTCCCGAACACATCCGGCAGGTCGTCGCGGCGGTCGCCGACGCCACACCCGCGGTCCGCGTTCCCGAGCACGAATCGGAGACGTCGTCGCTGTACACG
Source organism: Gordonia sp. NPDC003422 (assembly GCF_053588675.1). NCBI lineage: Bacteria > Bacillati > Actinomycetota > Actinomycetes > Mycobacteriales > Gordoniaceae > Gordonia > Gordonia sp. NPDC003422. The sequence goes on along the minus strand of NZ_JBSFQL010000012.1, from coordinate 116,161 downwards.
GCGGTTCCGTTCGACCAGGACGCCAGCTTCCTGGTGATCGGCGAACGCACGAACTCGAACGGCTCCAAGGCCTTCCGCGATGCGATGCTCGCCGAGGACTACCAGCGCTGTCTCGACATCGCGAAGGATCAGACCCGCGACGGCGCGCACATGCTCGACCTCAACATCGACTACGTCGGACGCGACGGTGCCGCCGACATGACGGCGCTGGCCGGGCGTTTCGCGACCTCGTCGACGCTGCCGATCATGCTCGACTCCACCGAGCCCGAAGTGATCCGCGCCGGACTCGAGTCCCTCGGTGGCCGCTGCGCGGTCAACTCGGTCAACTACGAGGACGGTGACGGGCCGGAATCGCGGTTCACCCGCATCATGGAGCTCGTCGTCGAGCACGGTGCGGCCGTCGTTGCACTGACCATCGACGAAGAAGGGCAGGCGCGCACCGCGGACTGGAAGATCCGGGTCGCCGAACGCCTCATCGCCGACATCACCGGGAACTGGGGTCTGGCCGAAGAGGACATCATCATCGACGCCCTCACCTTCCCGATCTCCACCGGTCAGGAGGAGGTCCGCCGCGACGGCATCGAGACCATCGAGGCGATCCGCCGCATCCACGAGGCACATCCGGACGTGCACTTCACCCTCGGCATCTCGAACATCTCGTTCGGGCTCAACCCGGCTGCCCGGCAGGTGTTGAACTCGGTGTTCCTGCACGAGTGCGTGCAGGCAGGCCTCGACACCGCCATCGTGCATGCGTCGAAGATCCTGCCGATGGCGCGGATACCCGACGAGCAGCGCGAGGTCGCGCTCGATCTGGTGTACGACCGTCGGCGTCCGGCGACCGATGACGCACCTGCCTACGACCCGCTGCAGAAACTGATGGAGCTCTTCGAGGGGGTGTCGGCGGCGTCGGCGCGCGAATCGCGGGCCGCCGAACTCGCCCGGCTGCCGCTGTTCGAACGGCTCGAACGGCGCATCGTCGACGGTGAACGCAACGGCCTCGAAGACGACCTCGACACGGCGATGACAGAAAAGCCGCCGCTGGCGATCATCAACGAGACGCTGCTTTCGGGCATGAAGACCGTCGGCGAGCTGTTCGGTTCCGGGCAGATGCAGTTGCCGTTCGTGCTGCAGTCGGCTGAGGTCATGAAAACCGCTGTGGCACATCTGGAACCGCACATGGAGTCGACGGGCGAGGACGGCAAGGGCCGCATCGTGCTGGCGACGGTCAAGGGCGACGTCCACGACATCGGGAAGAATCTCGTCGACATCATCCTGTCCAACAACGGCTACGAGGTCGTGAACATCGGCATCAAGCAGCCCATCACCACCATCCTCGACGTCGCCGCGGACAAGAAGGCCGACGTCATCGGCATGTCGGGTCTGCTGGTGAAGTCGACCGTGGTGATGAAGGAGAACCTCGAGGAGATCAACGCCCGCGGGCTTGCCGACTCCTATCCGGTGCTGCTCGGTGGCGCGGCTCTCACTCGCTCGTACGTGGAGAACGATCTGTCCGAAACCTATGAGGGCGACGTGCACTACGCACGCGACGCCTTCGAGGGACTGCGGTTGATGGACGAGATCATGGCGACCAAACGCGGGGAGGGACCCGACCCGGACAGCCCCGAGGCGATCGCCGCCGCCGAGAAGGCCGCCGAACGCAAGGCCCGCCACGACCGGTCCAAGCGCATCGCGGCCAAGCGTAAGGCCGCCGAAGAGCCGGTGGAGGTGCCTGCGCGCTCGGATGTGGTCGCCGACAACGACATTCCCGAGCCGCCGTTCTGGGGTACCCGCATCGTGAAGGGTGTTCCGGTCGCCGAGTACATGCAGTTGCTGGACGAGCGCGCATTGTTCCTCGGGCAGTGGGGTCTGCGCGGTGCACGCGGTGGCGAAGGTCCGTCGTACGAAGAGCTCGTGGAGACCGAAGGACGCCCGCGTCTGCGCCACTGGATCGACCGGCTGTCGACCGAGGGCATCCTGCAGCACGCGGCGGTGGTGTACGGGTACTTCCCGGCGATCAGCGACGGCGACACCGTGCACGTGCTGACCGAGCCGACCCCGGACGCGCCGGTGCGGTTCAGTTTCGACTTCCCACGCCAGCATCGGTCGCGCTTTCTGTGCATCGCGGACTTCATCCGCTCGCGAGAGGCTGCACAGCTGGATGGCCGGGTGGATGTGTTGCCATTCCAGTTGGTCACCATGGGGCAGCCGATCGCGGACTTCGCGAACGAACTGTTCGCCGCCGACTCCTACCGCGACTACCTCGAGGTGCACGGCATCGGCGTGCAGCTGACCGAGGCCCTGGCCGAGTATTGGCATCAGCGGGTGCGTAGTGAGCTTCGTTTCGGCGAGCGCGCCATGGACAGCGAGGATCCGGACAACGCGCAGGGCTTCTTCGACCTCGAGTATCGCGGTGCCCGTTTCTCCTTCGGCTACGGTGCATGCCCGAATCTCGAGGATCGGGCGAAGATGATGGAGTTGCTCGAACCCGAGCGGATCGGGGTTGAGCTCTCCGAGGAGCTGCAACTGCATCCCGAGCAGTCCACCGATGCCTTCGTGCTGCATCATCCCGAGGCCAAGTACTTCAACACGTGATCTCCGGGCCGAGGGGTTGACACGAAGTAGTTGTAGGAATACAACAGTTGTATGACTACAACCGACTCGGACAAGGCTGCCCCGGCCGTGACCGAACTGTGGTTCGCGATGAACAGTCTCGTGCGCGATTATCAGTCGGGCGCGCATGCCCGGATCAGTGAGCTGACCGACATGCCCTTCAGCCGGTTTCGGGCGCTGCGGCGAATCGCGGTGAAGGCCATGCCGCAACGCGAACTGGCGGCCCGGCTGGGGGTCGACGCGCCGGCGGCGAGTGGAATCGTCGACGACCTCGTCTCCCGCGGTCTGGTGACCCGGGAGCCGCACCCGACCGACCGGCGATCCCGGCTGGTCACCATCACCACTGATGGCGCGCGGATCGTTGCCGACGTCGCGGCCGACCCGAGCGTGGCCCCCACCATGTTCGAGGCGCTCGACGCCGACGGACGCCGGGAACTCGGTCGTCTCCTCGGTCTGCTGCAACAGGCGGCAGAGGGGATGTCAACAGAGGGGATGTCGACAGGCGCATGAACATTCGCACGTACTCGGCACCGGGCGGTGACATATCCACTCTCGGAAGGCGTCGGCGGCTCGCCATCCTGGCGACCTGTTGCTTGAGCCTGTTCATCGTCGGCATCGACGTCTCGGCCGTCAACGTCGCATTGCCGTCGATCAGTTCGGATCTGGGAGCGACGCCCTCGCAGCTGCAATGGGTGATCGACGCCTACACGCTGGTGCTCGCCAGTTTGCTGATGCTCGGCGGCTCGCTGGGTGATCGTCTCGGTCGCAAGCGCATCTTCCAGGTCGGACTCACGGTGTTCGGGATCGGGTCGATTCTCTGTTCGCTGTCGATCTCGCCCGAGATGCTCATCGGCGCTCGGATGATCCAGGCCGTCGGCGGGTCGATGCTGAATCCGGTGGCCATGTCGATCATCACCAACACCTTCACGGACCCGAAGGAACGTGCGCGTGCCATCGGTATGTGGGGCGCGGCAATCGGAGTGAGCATGGCGGTCGGGCCACTGGTGGGCGGTGCACTCGTCGACGGTGTGGGCTGGGAGGCCATCTTCTGGCTCAACGTCCCGGTGTGCCTGGCCGCGTTCGTTCTGACTGCCATCTTGATTCCCGAATCGAAGGCGCCGCGGGCCCGGAGATTCGATCCGCTCGGGCAGGTGCTCATCCTCGTGTTTCTCGCGACGCTGACCTTCGGCATCATCGAGGGCCGCACGCTGGGCTGGACCTCAGGCGTCGTGATCGGCGTCTTCGTCATGGCGGCGATCTCCGTCGTCGCCCTCGTCGTGGTGGAGAACCGGCGCGTCGAGCCGCTGCTCGACATGCGATTCTTCCGCAGCGTGCCGTTCAGCAGTTCGGTGATCAGCGCGATCGTCGCCTTCAGCGCGATGGGCGGGTTCCTCCTGCTCAACACCCTCTACCTCCAGCAAGGGCGTGGATTCACGCCCTTCGAGGCGGGGTTGATGACGTTGCCGATGGCGGTCGCCAACGGCGTGTTCGCGCCCGTGTCGGGCCGCTTGGTGGCCGAGCGTGGATCCCGCACTCCGATGGTGATCTCGGGCGTGGCCGTCGTGGTCAGCGGGCTCATGCTCACGCAGATCTCCAACGACACGAGCCTGTGGTACCTCGGATTCGCGTATCTGGCCCTCGGAGTGGGCATGGGCATGATCAACGCGCCCATCACCAACGCGGCCGTGTCCGGTATGCCGCGCGATCAGGCCGGCGTTGCGTCGGCGATAGCTTCGACGAGCCGTCAGGTGGGTATATCCCTGGGTGTCGCGGTGTTCGGTGCTCTTGCGTTCGCGCGGCTCGGCGACGGCGGGGAATCGCAACTGGCGTCGGCTTCCGCACCGGTGTGGCTGGTGATGGCGATCTGCGGCGTCGTGCTGCTGGTTCTGGCTTTCGTTGCGACCGGGCCGTGGGCTGCGCGCACTGTCACGGCAACGCGAGAGCGCATCACAACACCCGCGGCACCATCGTGAAGCTCGCAGTTCGCTGACACCGGATTCCCAGCTTCGGCAACCACAGTGGAAGCATGACCACAGCCGAGGCCGTCGCGGCGGCACCTCCTGCGCACCTGACCACCGACGCAAGGGCACCCTCGTCGGGGTCCGACGTACGGCGTCTCGTCTCCGATCCGCCCCGATGGATCCGATGGACCGTCATCGGTGCAGTGGTCGTGATCGCACTGGGTGTCCGCATCCGCTTCCTCGACGTCGAAACCCTGGACTATCGTGCGTTTCTCGGCCGCTGGTACGACACTCTTGACAGCCAGGGATTCTCTGCCTTCGCATCCCGGTTCGCCGATTACAACTATCCGTACCTCTATCTGATCTATGGGCTGACCGTCGCGGGCATCCCGCCGCTGGTCGGCATCAAGGCGGTCTCGATCGTCTTCGACTTCGTGCTCGCCCTCTTCGCCTACCGGATCGTCGGGCTGCGGACCGACCGATTCTGGTTGCGGGCGTTGGCCTTTGGTGTCGTGGCGCTCCTACCGTCGGTGATCGCGAACAGCGCCTACTGGGGTCAGGCCGACGCCATCTATTCGGCGTTGGCACTCGGCGGTGTGTACTTCCTGCTGCGCGCGCAGATGAAGGGGATCACCCACTCGGCGTACGTAGGGAACTCGGTGTGGGCGTGCGTGTTCTTCGGATTGTCGCTGTCGTTCAAGCTGCAAGCGGTGTTCGTGCTGCCGGTCCTGGCCTGGCTGCTGATCCGACGCCGCATCCCGTGGTACACGCTGCTCGCGATCCCGGCGGTGTTCGTCGCGCTCGTAATGCCTGCGGTTCTCGCGGGTGCGCCGTGGAGTGAGGCGTTGTCGGTGTATCTCGACCAGACCGACTCCTACAAACAACTGACGCTGGGTGCCGCCAACCTGTATCAACTGATCCCGATCGCCGGCGACGCCACCTGGTTGGCCCACCTGGGAATCGCGCTGGCCGCGACGGTGATCCTCGCCTTCCTCGCCTGGTCGGTGTGGAAACGGCCCGCCGTGACCCCGACGTCGATTCTGGTGGTCACCACCGCCTCGGCCGTGATCGTGCCGTTCCTGCTGCCGGCGATGCACGATCGGTATTTCTACACCGCGGAGGTGCTCACCGTGGTGGCCGCATTCTACCTACCGCTCTGGTTCGTCCTCGTGCCGATCCTGGTGCAGGCCTCGGCGATCGGTGTCTATCACTCGTCGTTGACCGGTGACCAGGGGCAGATGATGGGTGGTCCGGGTCGTGGTTCGGGCACGGCGCCCGATGGCAACGGTCCAGGTCGGGGCCCCGGCGGCTTCGGAGGTGGTGGGGGTAATGCCGGTGGAGGTCGCGGCGGTGGACCCGGATCCGGCGGGGGACCCGGTCCGCGGGGCGGAAGCGACGGCTACACCTCGGGCCGTGGCGACGGCGCACTCGCCGTCTATGCGTCGATGATGGGTCTCGCGGTGCTCGGGGTGGTCTCGGCGGTCCTCAGCGTGTTCCGTCGTACTGCGCGGTCGATCCGCGACTGATCGACCACCACGCGACAATGCGCTCGACCACCGGTTCCGGGGTCCGCACCCAGCGGAGATGGTCGAGGGATCCATCGGGCGGGCAGGCGTCAGTGCCGTAGGTCCAGACGGTTCGGGCCCCGGCGTCGAAGTGACGTTCGAGGGCCGACGCCGCATCCGGTGTCACCAGCGAATCGCCGTCGAGACGCACCGCGAGTACCGGTCCGGCCAGCTGCGCAGCCGCGGTCCACGGAACGCGACCGGATCGGACCATCCGGGCCCACTCACGCATCAGCGTCCGCGGAGTGGGCCCGCCGAATCCTGCCTTGGGCCAGTACCCGAGTATCGCCGTGGTCGGCGGAACGGTTGCCGCAACGGCGTATTCGACCATCCCGCCGCGCGGGTAGTACCGGCGCCACGGCAACGATCCGGCGATGATCACGTATCCGTCAAGCAGGGAACCATCGGTACCCCGACCGGCCGCGACCAGTGCGCACAACTGCGCGCCCATGCTGTGGCCGAGCACAAGGATGGGTCGGTCCGGGTGCAGAGCACGGCAGTCGGCAACCTTGCGGCCGAGGTCGTGAGCCTCGTCGGCGTAGGACCAGTCACGGCGGCGGGCCGGTCCGACGTCACCGGATTCGATGCCGCGGCGCGGTGCGACGCTCGCAGTCCAGCCGTGCTCGACCAGGGCGTCGATCAGCGGCCGATAGAAGCGGGCGCGTACGCCCATGGCGGGGGAGACGACGACGTGTGGAGCGTTCTCGGGGTTCATGCGCCGAGCGTGCTGCCATGGTGTCCCCGAGTCCACTACCTGCGAGGTAGTCGAACCCGCTACCTCGGCCGCCTACGATGGCCACCATGCACACGGTGACCGGTGGGGCCAATCCCGTGGGATCGATGTTGCGGCGCTGGCGTGCGCATCGTTCGATCAGTCAGCTCGATCTCGCCTATGACGTCGGGGTGTCCCCTCGCCATCTGAGCTTTGTCGAGACCGGCAAATCGCGACCGAGTCCGTCGCTCATCGATGCGCTGTCCGACCGGCTCGACATTCCACTGCGGGAACGTAATTCGTTGTTGCTGGCCGCGGGTCATGCGCCGCGGTACTCGGAGGAACCGATCACCGCCGATGCGATGACCCGAGTACGTGACTCGGTGCAGCGGGTTCTCGACGCGCACAACCCCAATTTCGGTGTGGCACTGGACCGGACATGGAATGTGGTGCTGGCCAACGACTCTGCGAATGTCCTGACGGCGTCGCTGCCCGAACATCTCCAGGGCCCGCCGTTCAACCTGTTCCGTGCCTCGTTGCATCCGGACGGATTTGCCGGGATGACACGCAATTTCGACGTCTGGGGCCGTTACCTCGTCGATCTGCTCCATCGGCTGACCCGCGTCACCGGCGATCCGCGCCTGGCAGACCTCGAGGATGAGATCGGCACCTATTCGACGGTGCGGGCGTTGGACCGCGACGCATCGCCGGCGCCCGACCCGATGCTGATCGTTCCCCTGGAACTCGAACTCGGCGACGTCGTCCTCTCGTTCTTCTCCACGCTGACGACCTTCGGCTCTCCGCGGGACATCACACTCGAGGAGATGACGATCGAACTGTTCTACCCCGCCGACGCGACGACCGAATCGTGGGTTGCGATGATGCAGAGGTGACCACCTCTGACGCCGACCGGCCGACCGGCCCGCACGCGGTCCTCTGGGACATGGACGGGACGCTGCTCGATTCCGAACCGATCTGGGACATCGCGATGGAACGGTTCGCGCTGCGCAACGGCATAGTCATGAGTCCCGCGCTGCGCGAGTCGACACTCGGCAACTCACTGCCCGACGCCATGGGCAAGATCTATGCGGCGGCCGACGTCGCGGTCTCCGACCGGGACGTCCCGGGTGATTCCCGATGGCTGCTCGACACGGTCGCGGTCCTGTTTCAGGAGGATCTCCCGTGGCGTCCCGGCGCTACGGAAGCGCTCGATCTGGTTCGGGACGCCGGGATTCCGATGGCCCTGGTCACCAACACGGTGCGTGAACTCACCGAGGTCGCCCTCGACACCATCGGGCGTCACCGGTTTGCGGTGACCGTCTGCGGCGACGAGGTGCAACGGGGCAAACCCGCGCCCGATCCCTATCTGCGCGCGGCCGAACTCCTGGGGCGTCGGCCCGACCAATGTCTGGCGGTCGAGGATTCGCCTGCGGGCACCGACGCGGCCACCACGGCAGGCTGCCCGACACTTGTGGTGCCCTCGGCCGCGCCGGTCCCCGACGGGGCGTTGCGTCGCTTCCGGGAATCTCTCGTGGGGTTGTCCGGCCATGACCTGACCGACGCATTCCACGGAGTGACGACGCGGCCCAGCTGATTCGAACTGCTAACGATTCTTCTCGCGGATCCGACGACCATGGCAGGAGCCGGACAGATCGGAGCGAGACATGCGACGTGGTTCATGGGTGAAATCCGCGGGTGTGCTGGCCATGTCTGGGCTGATGGGTTGCGTCGTCCTCGCGGGGTGCACGCCGACATCGGAGACAACCAGCGCCACTTCGACCGCAACGGTCACTGTCACCGCGTCGCAGCCCCCGGGGGTGTCGTCTGCGTCGACGACCCGAACTGCGTCCCCGAACCCGCAGCGCCAACAGCGAACGCCGGAACCCGTCGACCCGTCTCAATTCCGAAGTGGACAACGCAACGGTGACGACGTCTACTTCACCTCGCCCACTGGCAACATCCGGTGCCGTTTTGGCTCGGTGGACTACAGCGCCGGCTGTCAGGCCAAGAACGCCCCGGTACCCGCCGGTGCCGATTGTCGCGGCAACTCGATGTATCCGGCCCACACGCTCAGCCGCGGCTTCTTCCTGCGCGGCGCCGCCGTGATGCCCGCATGCTTCAATCAGGGCGTTTTTGTCGGCTACGAGGCGAGAGCCTTGCCGTACGACCACTCGATATCGGCCCACGGCTACTTGTGCGTGTCGCGTGTCACCGGGATGACGTGCTTTGCACGTTCCGCGCACGGCTTCGTCCTGTCGATGCAGGAGGCGCGAGCCTTCTGAGGCGACCTGCGCAGAGGTGTCGTGACCGGGCATGAAACACTGAGAGACCGTGAAGACATTCGAGGAGTTGTTCGGCGAGCTCACCGAGAAGGCACAGTCCCGGCCGGCCGGCAGCGGCACCGTCGCGGCACTCGATGCCGGTGTGCACACGCTCGGCAAGAAGATCCTCGAAGAGGCGGGCGAGGTGTGGCTCGCCGCGGAGCACGAGTCCGATGAGTCGCTCGGCGAGGAGATCTCACAACTCCTGTACTGGGCGCAGGTGATGATGATCAAACGAGGACTGTCGCTCGAAGACGTCTACCGCCATCTGTAGGGAGTCGGTGCACGCACCCGACTCCCGGCGCACACGTCACTCATCCCGGCAATCATTAAGGACCACATCATGTTGCGCGTAGCCGTTCCCAACAAGGGTGCGCTCTCCGAATCGGCGTCGGCGGTGCTCGCCGAGGCCGGATATCGCAAGCGTTCCGACGCCAAGGACCTCACCGTTCTCGACAACGCGAACGACGTCGAGTTCTTCTTCCTGCGCCCCAAGGACATCGCCATCTACGTCGGCGCGGGCACCCTCGATCTCGGCATCACCGGCCGTGACCTTGCCGGTGACTCCGGTGCCGCGGTCGACGAGGAGTTGTCGATGGGCTTCGGCTCGTCGACCTTCCGCTATGCCGCTCCCGGCAATCAGACCTGGACTGTCGACGACCTCGCCGGCAAGCGGATCGCGACGTCGTACCCGAATCTGGTGCGCGCCGATCTCGCCGAGCGGGGAATCGAGGCCGACATCATCCGCCTCGACGGTGCGGTCGAGATCTCCATCCAGCTCGGCGTCGCCGACGCGATCGCCGACGTGGTGGGCTCGGGACGCACGCTGCGCCAGCACGGGCTGGTCGCCTTCGGCGAGACGCTGTGCGACTCCGAGGCGGTCCTCATCTCGCGGGCCGGCGCCGAGCGGGGCAAGGCCGCCCGGCAGTTCGTCGCGCGCGTGCAGGGCGTCGTCTTCGGTCAGCAGTACGTGATGATCGACTACGACTGCCCACGTTCGCTGCTCGCCGAGGCGTCGAAGCTGACCCCCGGCCTGGAGTCGCCGACGGTGGCTCCGATGGCCGATCCCGACTGGGTCGCAATCCGGGCCATGGTGCCGCGCAAGGACCACCAGAACCTGATGGATAAGCTCTCCGAACTCGGCGCGAAGGCGATCCTCGCCACCGACATCCGGTCCTGTCGCTTCTGAGTCGACGAGACTGTCTTCGGCCTCCTGAACTGCGGAAATCTGTACCTGGGAGCCCAGTCAAATGCACAGTGCACGTGGTCGGGCTGGGACGTACAGATAGCCGACGAGTTTGGCGAGCCGCTCGCTGACCTTTGGGCGTGTCGCGATTTCAGAAACCGCGTGTCTGGCCAGAAACCAGGGGCGCGCCAGCGGTTTCTGGCACCACCCGCGGTTTCTGGCACCACGTGCGGTTTGCGACGAGGCCGAGCTCTGCCTGCTTCCAGGTCCGGCTCGGAGTGTCTTGCTCACGCGTTGCGATTGAGCAGCACGGTCTGCGCCGACCGGCCGATGAACCCGTCGACGTCGTAGAGGTCGGCGAAGGTGGCGCCGAAGCCGTGGCGCCCGGTGGCCATGTCGGCGTCGATGCCGAGCCAGTGTCCGCGGGGCGCGGCGGTCAGGTGGACAGTGGTGTCGGTGTTCATCCAGGTCCACTCGTCGGGCCGCAGCCGGGTGCCGAGCCCGTTGGCCACGTCGAGGACGGTGAAGATCGATTCGAGGTCGGCAATCGGCTCATCGGCGACGAGGTCGATGGCCGGGCGCAGCCACACTGCCGGTGTGTCGCCGGTGCGTCCCTCCACGCGGGCCGATTCCACGGTTCCGATGAAACCGGTTGTGCCCCAGTCGACACCGAGCGATTCGTCGGCAGTCACTCCGATCACCGAATCCACGTCATCGGGACCTGTGGCCAAGGCGGGCAATGGAATTCGTTCGATCGGAGCGGAGTCCGCGAGCCGCATGCGCCAGCCCACGGACTGCGCCGCTGTCCGGAAACCACCGTCGGGCTGCTGCACTTCCAGATCGGCGCCGATCAGCGTGATCTGTCGTCCCGGACGCAGTACGCGCGCCCGAATCCTGTTGACGCCGAGCCCGATCGGGCCGAGGATCTCGGTGGTGACGCGCGTGAAGTGCTGGTCGGGGTCGGGCGCACAGCGGAGCATGGCGCGCATCAGGAGGCCTGCGGGTGGGCCGCCGTGCTGGATCTCCGGGGCCCAGACGCTCAGGGTCGCCGGCGTCGGCTGGTAATACTCGTGACCGTCGGCCTCGTAGTCCGGTGCGGCAATCGGTTCGTAGTAGGACGAATACTCCACGTCGTCACTTTATGGGGGTCGTCATAGTCGTGTGTCACCGGGTGCCGAAATCGGTCTTGTCAGTCGGCCGTGAATCCGACTGGTGGTCCCGGATAGGGCGGGATGGTTCCACCGAATTCGGGGCAGCGATCGCGGTGCTCGCACGACGAACACAGCCGCGACCGCTTCGGCCGAAAGTCGCCGGTGGCCACCGCCACCCGGATGGCCTTCCAGATCGCCACCAGGGTGCGTTCGAATCGTTCGAGTTCGTCGCGGTCGGGGGTGTAGGTGAGTTGCTGACCGTCGGACAGGTACATCAACTGCAGTCGGTGCGGCACCACACCTCGGGTGCGCAAGATCGCGAGGGCATAGAACTTCATCTGGAACAGCGCTGCGGATTCGAACGCCTCACCCGGGCAGCGTCCGGTCTTGTAGTCCACCACCCTGATCTCACCGGTGGGCGCGACATCGATCCGGTCGATGAATCCCCGCATCCGGACCTGCCCCGACTCGATCTCGATGTGATGCTCCACGGCGTCCGGGTCGAAGGCGGTCGGATTCTCCATCGTGTAGTAGGTCGCGATCAGCTTGTGCGCATCGGCCAGGAACTTGGTGTCGTCACCATGGGCGACCACCTGCGCGAGTTCGGGGTCGGCCTCGCACAGCGCGGCCCAGGCGCCTTCGACCAGCAAATCCGCGGATTCACGGGTGCGCAGCGCGGCCGGCATGTCGAAGAGGTTCTCGAGCGCAGCATGGACCACCGTGCCGCGTGTCTGCGCCGGGGTGGGCGTCTCGGCGAAGCGATCGATCGCGCGGTACCGGTACAGCAGGGGACACTGCTTGAAATCGGACGCACGCGACGGCGACAGTGCCAACGGGCGGCCGACCAGTCCACGTTGCTCAGACCCGGCTTCAACACTTGTACTCACATTTGGCAGGGTAAGACGCCGTACAGACAGTTTCGCGCCGCGACACCACCGCGAGCGCACTTCACGAGTCGGGAAGGACCTGACGTGCCCACCTCCGGCCCGTTCGCCATCGGCGACCGCGTACAGCTCACGGATGCGAAAGGTCGCAAGTTCACGGTCCACCTCGAGGCCGGCAAGCTCTTCCACACCCATCGCGGCGCCATCGCCCACGACGACCTGGTCGACGCGCCCGAGGGCAGCATCGTCTCGGCCACCAGCGGGACGCAGTACCTCGCGCTGCGCCCACTCCTCGTCGACTACGTGCTGTCGATGCCGCGTGGCGCCCAGGTCATTTACCCGAAGGACGCGGCGCAGATCGTCGTCGAGGGGGACGTGTTCCCCGGTGCGCGGGTTCTGGAGGCCGGTGCCGGCTCTGGTGCGCTCACGTGCTCGCTGCTGCGTGCTGTCGGTACGCAGGGTGAGGTCGTGTCCTACGAGGTTCGCGCCGACCACGCCGAGCATGCGGTGCGCAACGTCGACACCTTCTTCGGTGAGCGGCCCGCGAACTGGACACTGATCGTCGACGACCTCGCAAATCTCCCCGCCGACGAGCGATTCGATCGCATCGTTCTGGACATGTTGGCGCCCTGGGAGCCGCTGGACGTGGTTCGAACGGCCTTGAAACCAGGTGGAGTACTAACGATTTATGTGGCAACGGTCACCCAGTTGTCGCGAATCGTCGAGGCCCTGCGCGATCAGGAGTGCTGGACCGAGCCCCGGGCGTGGGAATCGCTGGTCCGCGAGTGGAGCGCGGTGGGTCTCGCGGTGCGTCCGGAGCACAAAATGCAAGGCCATACGGCATTTCTCATCACCGCTCGGCGACTTGCCGACGGCACCACCACCTTGCGGCCGCAGCGGCGTCCCAGCAAGGGGTGACCGGGAAGTCGGTTTACGCGTCGAAACATCGCGAATACGTTGAGAAGACGCATATTTAACACACCGTCAACATCACCATTCGCGCGGTGGAGGGCGATTTACGAGCGCTCCCGGTAGCGTGGAGACACGGCGCAAGCATTCGATCGAGGGATCGGATGATTGCCGGGGAGAGGAGTCAGCAATGACCGAATCTGACCGCCACGATGCCCCCACGGGTGACCGCAGGGTTCCCGAGAGCGCAAGTGCATCCGACGAGGATTTCACTCCTGCCTACACCCCGCCGCTGCCACGCAGCGGGAGCGAGCGCGCGCCGTTCGGCAGGCCTGCAGCCGACACACCCGCCGGGGATGTCCACGCGCTGCAGGAACGTGTCGACAACCTCACCGTGCGCAACGCCAAACTTCTCGACACCCTCAAGGACGCCCGCCAGCAGTTGGTGGCGCTCCGAGAGGAAGTCGACCGCCTCGGACAGCCGCCCAGCGGCTACGGGATCCTGTTGGAGGTGCAAGCCGACTCGACGGTCGACGTGTTCACCTCCGGGCGCAAGATGCGGCTCACGTGTTCGCCCAACATCGACACCGAGACCCTGCACAGGGGTCAGACGCTGCGCCTCAACGAGGCCCTGACCATCGTCGAGGCCTGTGAGTTCGACACTGTCGGCGAGATCAGCACACTGCGCGAGGTACTCGGCGACGGCCAGCGGGCCCTGGTGGTCGGGCACGCCGACGAGGAGCGCGTGGTCTGGCTCGCCGAACCGCTGCTCGGTGACGTCGACGGCGAGGACGGCAAGCGGCGCAAGTTGCGTCCCGGTGACTCGCTGCTGATCGACACCAAAGCCGGATTCGCGTTCGAGCGCGTCCCGAAGGCCGAGGTCGAGGACCTGGTCCTCGAGGAGGTTCCCGACGTCGGCTACGAGGACATCGGTGGTCTCGGCCGCCAGATCGAGCAGATCCGTGATGCCGTCGAACTCCCGTTCCTGCACAAGGACCTGTTCCGCGACTACGCGCTGCGTCCGCCCAAGGGCGTCCTGCTGTACGGCCCGCCCGGCTGCGGCAAGACCCTCATCGCGAAGGCAGTGGCCAACTCGCTCGCCAAGAAGATCGCGCAGGCGCGCGGCGACGACGCGAAGGAAGCGAAGTCCTACTTCCTCAACATCAAGGGTCCCGAGCTCCTCAACAAGTTCGTCGGCGAGACCGAGCGGCACATCCGCCTGATCTTCCAGCGGGCACGCGAGAAGGCCTCGGAAGGCACTCCGGTGATCGTGTTCTTCGACGAGATGGACTCGATCTTCCGGACTCGCGGTTCCGGCGTCTCGTCGGACGTGGAGACCACCGTTGTGCCGCAGCTGCTCAGCGAGATCGACGGTGTCGAGGGCCTGGAGAACGTCATCGTCATCGGCGCCTCCAACCGCGAGGACATGATCGATCCGGCGATCCTGCGGCCCGGCCGCCTCGACGTCAAGATCAAGATCGAGCGCCCCGACGCGGAGTCGGCGATGGACATCTTCTCCAAGTACCTGGTGGAAGAACTGCCCGTGCACGCCGACGATCTGGGCGAGTTCGGCGGCGACCGGACGGCCTGCATCAACGCCATGATCGAGCGGGTCGTCGAGCGCATGTACGCCGAGAGCGACGACAACCGGTTCCTGGAGGTCACCTACGCCAACGGCGACAAGGAGATCATGTATTTCAAGGACTTCAACTCGGGCGCCATGATCCAGAACGTGGTCGACCGGTCCAAGAAGTACGCGATCAAGTCGCAGCTCGAGACCGGTCAGCCGGGACTGCGGGTCCAGCACCTGTTCGACTCGATCCTCGACGAGTTCGCGGAGAACGAGGACCTGCCGAACACCACCAATCCCGATGACTGGGCCCGTATCTCGGGCAAGAAGGGTGAGCGGATCGTGTACATCCGCACCCTGGTCACCGGCAAGAGTTCGGGTGCCAGCCGCGCGATCGACACCGAGACCAACACCGGCCAGTACTTGTAGTCGAGCGGCGCGACACGCGGGTCGGCCGACCGGCCGACAGGTGCGGTGTGGACCTCGCGATCAGGCACTAGAGTCATTCGGTGATGAACAGTATGTCCATGACGCGCGGGCGCGTGACCGTCGACGGCGGTCAGGTGCACCCGATCGGTGACCGCCAACGGATCACGATCGGCCGCACCCCCGACAACGACATTGTGATCAACCACCCGATGGTGTCGCGGCATCATCTGGCGCTCGAGTGGCGCGTCACTGCGTGGTGTCTGGTCGACACCGGTTCGACCAACGGCTTCTATCTGAACGGTCGACGCATCCCGGAATTGACCGTGTCTGGCCCGGTTCAGGTGCGTATCGGCGACGCGGTGACCGGCCCGGTCCTCGATCTCGCCTTGGACCCGGTCGGGCCTGGCGGCCCGCCCCCGCCGTCCGGTGGGTTTCGTCCCGGTCCGCCGGCCGGCCCGGGGTCGGGCAGCATGCCGATGCGCGTTCCCGCGCCCGGAGCGTACTCCCGCGACAACGGCGTCGAACCGATGCCGCAGGAACTGCGCAACGCACCACACCTGCAGTCACTCCAACAGAACGTGTCGGCGGTGTACCGACTGCCGGGCGCCGACACCCCGCCCGCTCGTGAGTCGATCTCGCTGCGCGGTGTCCAGACCATCGGTCGTACCCCGGACAACGACATCGTCGTCAGCGACGTGCTGGCCTCCCGCCACCACGCCCGGGTGAGTACCGGGCAGTCCGGGCTGGTCATCGCCGACCTGAACAGCGTCAACGGCACCTTCGTGAACGGGCGACGGGTGGGCCAGGCACAGCTCACCGACGGCGACGTGGTGACCATCGGTAACAGTGACTTCGTGGTGTCCGGCGGCACCCTCATCCGCGGTCAGGCTCGCGAAGCGGTGGCCGGCGGTGTCCATGTGCACGGCGTCAGTCTGGTGGTCGACGGCGGGAAGCAATTGCTGGCCGACGTCGAGTTCAGCGCCAGCCCGGGCACGCTGACCGCCATCATCGGACCGTCGGGCGCGGGTAAGTCCACCGTGTCCAAGATCGTCGCCGGTCTCAACGCGCCCACCAGTGGTCAGGTGACCTTCGAGAACCGCAGCGTCCACGCCGAGTACGACGCCCTGCGCACCCGTATCGGAATGGTGCCGCAGAAGGATGTGCTGCACCACAAACTGACCCTGCGTCAGGCTCTGCGTTACGCCGCAGAACTGCGACTGCCACCCGACCTCAGCAAGGCCGACCGCGACAACGTCATCAACGGTGTCCTGTCCGAGCTCCAACTCACCGAGCACGTCGACACCCGGGTGGAGAAACTCTCCGGTGGCCAGCAGAAGCGTGCCTCGGTGGCAATGGAGTTGCTCACCGGTCCGTCGCTGCTGATTCTCGACGAACCGACGTCGGGGCTCGATCCGGCGCTCGACCGTCAGGTGATGGCGACGCTGCGCCGCCTCGCCGATGCCGGCCGCGTGGTGTTGGTGGTGACCCACTCGCTGACCTACCTGTCGATGTGCGACCAGGTGCTGCTGTTGGCCCCGGGCGGCAAGACCGCGTTCTGCGGACCGCCGGCACAGGTCCGCGGCGCGATGGGCACCGACGACTGGGCCGAGATCTTCTCCTTTGTCGCCGATCAACCCGACACCGCCCACATGCGGTTCCTCGACCGCAATCGCCGCCGCCGCCGACCTCCGCCACCGATGCGTCCACCCGGACCGCCGATCCCGATACCGCACACCAGTTTCCTGCGTCAGTCGAGCACCGTGTCGCGCCGACAGGTCCGACTGATCTTCGCCGACGTCGGGTATCTCGCATTCCTGGTTCTGCTGCCGGTGGTGCTGGGTGCGCTGACTTTGGTGATTCCCGGCTCGAACGGCTTTGGGCTCGTCGGCGATCCCAACCATCCACCGGGCGTGCCGCCACCCAAGGATGCCGGTGAGGCGGTGCAGATCCTGGTCGTGCTCGTCGTCGGGGCTGCCTTCATGGGCGCCGCGTTGACCGTGCGCGATCTGGTGGGTGAGCGCGACATCTTCGAACGCGAACGCGCGGTCGGCCTCCGACCGGGCGCCTACCTGTGGGCAAAGATCCTCGTGTTCTTCACTGCTGCCGTTCTGCAGAGCATCGTGATGGTCGCCATCTGCTTTGCGGGCCGCGGCATACCCGAGTTCGGCGGACCGTTCATCAGCCCGCCGATAGACCTGGTGATTTCGATCGCGGCGCTGGCCTGCGTGTCGACCCTTGTCGGACTGGCCATCTCGTCGATGGTGAAGTCCAATGAGCAGGTGATGCCACCGCTGGTCATCGTGATCATGGTGCAGCTGGTGTTCTGCGGTGGCCTGTTCGCTCTCGACAAGCCGGGCCTGGAACAGATCTCGTGGATCTTCCCGTCCTTCTGGGGGTACGTGGCGTCGGCAGCCTCGGTGGACCTGACCTACATCAACTCCTACGCACCCCAGGCCGCCGGCAACGGCTTGTGGGAGTCGACCTTCGCCAACTTCGCGCTGGCGATGCTCGTGCTGGTGATCATCGGCGCGATCCTGGCCGGCATCACCTACTCCAAGCTGCGCCTGAAGAAGGCCCGCTGATCAGTCGGTCCAGTCACCCGGCGGTCATTCCGCCGGGTGACTGTTCCCGTCAGGACGGCATGGTGAACGAGGTCGTCACGCCTGCGGAGACCTCGGGATAGCGCACCAATCCGAGTTCGGCGTCGTCGCTCAATGCCGGATGAGCGGGCAGGACACGCACGGTGTAGCCGATCAGCCCCGACGAGCGTGGTTCCAAGGTGGCCGAGAACACCGACCGCCCCGACGAATCGGGTTGGGCTGCAGGCGACATGATCGCGAAGTGCGGGTCGACGATGTCGCCTTCGTCGGTGACCCGGCCGAGGATCGCCTCGACCTTGACCTCCGTGGGAGACAGTGCCCCCGACGCCACGTGCGCGGTGACGAGCAGACCGTCGTCGGCCTTGTCGTCCTCGACGCCGGCGATCATGACCGACGACCAACTGCGATTGAGACGTGACCGGTACGCGGCGAGGTCGGCGGCGACCTTGTAGTCGTCGGCGCACACTGCCGTGAACGACGCGGCGGCCGGGCAGTAGAGCTGGGTGGTGTAGTCGCGCACCATGCGGGAGGCGAGCACCTTGGGGCCGAGTTTGCTCAGCGTGTGCCGGACCATCTCCACCCAGCGCTCGGGGACACCGTCGGTGGTGCGGTTGTAGAAGAGGGGGATCACCGACTCCTCGAGCAGCGAATACAGTGCCTCTGCCTCGAGGTCGTCGCGACGGTACTCGTCGGTGACGCCTTCCGCCGATGGGATGGCCCAACCGTTTTCGCCGTCGGCCATCTCGTCCCACCAGCCGTCGAGGATCGACAGGTTGAGTCCGCCGTTGAGTGCCGACTTCATGCCCGACGTTCCGCACGCCTCCATGGGGCGTACCGGGTTGTTGAGCCACACGTCGCAGCCGGCGTAGATGTGCCGGGCCATCGAGATGTCGTAGTCGGGCAAGAAGACGATCTTGTCGCGCAGCTCGGGGTCCTCGGTGAAACGCACGACCTGCTGGATCAACGCCTTTCCGCCATCGTCGGCCGGATGCGCCTTGCCGGCGATGACCAACTGAACGGGGCGCTCCGGGTCGGTCAGGATACGTCGCAGACGGTCGGGATCGCGCAGCATCAGCGTGAGCCGCTTGTAGGTGGCGGCGCGGCGCGCGAAGCCGATCGTCAGCGCGGACGGGTCGAAGATGTCTGCGGTCCAACCCAATTCGGCGTCGATGAACCCACGGTCGCGGCCACTGGCATGCGCACGGCGGCGTACCTCGTCGACGAGTTGGCCGCGCAGTTCTTCCCGCGTCTGCCACAGGTCGGCGACACTGAGCGCCGCGTACTGGTCGCCGGCCGAGTCCTCGTCCGCGCCGACCAGCTCCCGCCATGCCCGCGATACCCAGGTGAAGCCGTGGACGCCGTTGGTGACCGACCCGATCGGCACCTCGGCGGCGTCGAATCCGGGCCAGAGGTCGGCGAACATCTCGCGGCTGACCTCGCCGTGCAACTGCGACACCCCGTTGCTGCGCTGGCCGAGCCGGAATCCCATGTGCGCCATGTTGAAGACACCGGGATCGGACTCATCGCCCAGTTCGAGGACGGTGCCGACGTCGAGACCCGGCAGCAGTCGCGACTGCCCGTCGGGGCCGACGGCGAGGTAGTACCGAACCAGGTCGGTGGGGAAGCGGTCGATTCCCGCGGGGACGGGCGTGTGGGTGGTGAAGATGTTCGACGCCCGGACCACCGCCTCCGCCGTGTCGAAATCGAGGCCCGCACCGCCGTCGACGAGTTCTCGCACCCGTTCGACGCCGAGGAAACCGGCATGGCCCTCGTTCATGTGGAACACCGTCGGCTCTGCGCGACCGGTGATGCGGACGTACTCGCGCAGCGCCCGGACGCCGCCGATGCCGAGCAGAATCTCCTGCTTGATGCGGTGATCCTGGTCGCCGCCGTACAGGCGGTCGGTGACGGCGCGGAGCTCTTCGTCGTTGAGCGAGATGTCGGAGTCGAGCAGCAACAGCGGGATCCGACCGACGGTCGCGATCCACACCTGTGCGTGGAGGGCGCGATCGCCGGGCATGGCGACGCGGACGATGACCGGACCGGAATCGTCGGCCAGCAGCGTCAGCGGCAGGGCCCCGGGGTCGTTGACCGGGTAGCGCTCGATCTGCCAGCCGTCGTGCGACAGGCTCTGCCGGAAGTAGCCGGAGCGGTAGAACAGGCCGACGCCGATCAGTGGCAATCCGAGGTCGGATGCTGCCTTGAGGTGGTCACCCGCCAGGATGCCGAGGCCACCCGAGTAGATGGGCAGCACCTCGGTGATGCCGAACTCCATCGAGAAGTAGGCAATGCCTTCCGGCACAGTGTTTCCCGCCGACCGATAGTCACCGAACCATTGAGGTGCGGCGATGTAGTCGTCGAGGTCGGCGTGCAGTTGTGTGACCCGTTCGCAGAACTCGGTGTCGGCGGCCAGTTCGTGCAGGCGCTCGGTGTCGACGTCGGCGAGCACCCGGAGCGGATCACCGGTCGCAGCCCAGCGTTCCGGGTAGATGGTGGCGAACAACTCCTGCGTCGGTGTGTGCCACACCCATCGAAGGTTGTTGGCGAGGCCGGCCAGGTCGGCGAGTTGAGGGGGGAGGGGCACGCGAACGTTGAACCGGCGGAATGCTTTCACGGCGTAGACGGTACCCAGGTCAGACGGTCCCTGCGACCGGGACGAGCGTAGCGACGGGTTAAGATTCGACGCACCGAGATGAACAATTAGGCTCTTGGCATGCAGCGAATCATCGGGACCGAGGTCGAGTACGGAATTTCGGCGCCGGGCGACCCGACCGCGAATCCGATCATGACGTCAACACAGGCCGTTCTTGCCTATGCGGCGGCCGCCGGTGTGCCCCGCGCGAAGCGGACGCGCTGGGACTACGAGGTGGAGTCGCCGCTTCGTGATGCGCGCGGTTTCGACCTCGGGCGAGGGTCGGGACCGGCCCCGATCATCGACGCCGACGAGATCGGCGCGGCCAACATGATCCTCACCAACGGGGCGCGCCTGTACGTCGACCACGCGCATCCCGAGTACTCGGCTCCCGAGGTGACCGACCCGCTCGACGCGGTGATCTGGGACAAGGCGGGCGAGCGCGTGATGGAGGCTGCGGCACGCCACGTCGCGAGCGTGCCGGGGGCACCCCGCCTCCAGCTCTACAAGAACAACATCGACGGCAAGGGCGCGTCGTACGGCACTCATGAGAACTACCTCATGGCGCGAGAGACGCCGTTCACCGCCGTCATCGCCGGATTGACCACCTTTTTCGCGTCTCGGCAGGTGATCACCGGATCGGGGCGGGTGGGCATCGGGCAGTCCGGCGACGAGGCCGGATATCAGCTGTCGCAACGTGCGGACTACATCGAGGTCGAGGTCGGTCTGGAGACCACCCTCAAGCGGGGCATCATCAACACGCGCGACGAACCGCACGCCGACCCGGAGCGATACCGCCGCCTGCACGTGATCATCGGCGACGCGAATCTCGCCGAGACCGCCACCTATCTGAAGGTGGGCACGACCGCGCTCGTCCTCGATCTGATCGAGGCGGGTGTCGACTTCTCCGACATCGAACTCGCCCGCCCGGTGCAAGCCGTGCACACCATCAGTCACGACCCGACGCTCACGACGACGGTAGCGCTCACCGACGGCCGCGAGGTCACCGCGCTCGCACTGCAACGCGAGTATCTGCAGCGTTGCCAGGCCTTCCACGACCGTGAGCATTCCGACGACGAACGGGCCGCGCACGTCCTGGCGACGTGGGCCGACGTCCTCGACCGTCTCGAACGCGATCCGATGGAATGCGCCGACATCCTCGACTGGCCGGCGAAGCTGCGGATCCTGGAGGGGTTCCGTCAGCGCGAGGGATTGTCGTGGTCGGCACCGCGTCTCCAGCTGATCGACCTGCAGTACTCCGACGTCCGGCTCGACAAGGGTCTGTACAACCGGCTGGTGGCGCGGGGTTCGATGAAGCGTCTGGTGGACGAGAACGCGGTGCTCGCCGCGATCACCGAACCCCCGCGCAACACCCGCGCCTACTTCCGCGGTGAATGTCTGCGCCGGTTCGGTGCCGATGTCGCCGCGGCGAGCTGGGATTCGGTGATCTTCGACCTCGGCGGCGACTCGCTGGTCCGGATACCCACTCTCGAACCGTTGCGGGGCAGCGAGGCCCACGTCGGAGCGCTCCTGGATTCGGTCCATTCCGCATCCGAACTCGTCGATCAGCTGACCACGTAACCGAGACGAACCCAACGCTCGTGTTAAGGGCGCCGTTACGCCGCGGCCACCGGTAGGGTGGATTTACGCCGCGGCGAAGCCGGGGCCGGAGTGAGGAGTGGCAGATGGCGCAGGAACAGACCAAGCGCGGTGGTGGCGACGACGACGGTGATCTGGGTCCCGAGGGTGGTGCGGGTCAAGAGCGTCGCGAGAAGCTGGCCGAGGACACCGACGACCTGCTCGACGAGATCGACGACGTGCTCGAGGAGAACGCCGAGGACTTCGTGCGCGCATATGTGCAGAAGGGCGGCCAGTGAGCGAGAACCCCGGTTGGTTTTCACGCGGTTCGGTTTCACGGTCGTCTTCACTTCGTTCAGGTCTGTCGCTGGGGGCCGACATCTCGTCGTTCACCGAGTTCCTGCGTGCCCACGCGCCGGATCAGCTGCCGCAGTCCAGGGCTGAAGCGATGGGTGGATTCACCGGCGCAACCGACGACATCCCACACGGCACCACGATCGTCGCCGTCTCCTATCCGGGCGGCGTTGTTCTTGCCGGTGACCGCCGCGCCACGATGGGCAATCTCATCGCCACGCGCGACGTGAAGAAGGTCTACATCACCGACGAGTACTCGGCGGCCGGTATCGCCGGTACAGCCGGCATCGCGATCGAGATGGTGCGGCTGTTCGCCGTCGAACTCGAGCACTACGAGAAGATCGAAGGCGTTCCACTCACCCTGGACGGCAAGGTTTCTCGGCTCGCCACGATGGTGCGGGGCAACCTGGGTGCGGCGATGCAGGGACTCGCGGCGGTGCCGCTGCTGGTCGGCTACGACATCGACCACGACGACCCGTCCGAGCGTGGCCGGATCTTCTCCTTCGATGTCGCGGGCGATCGGCACGAGGAGTTCGGTGGCTATCAGGCCATCGGTTCGGGCTCGGTCTTCGCGAAGTCGTCATTGAAGAAGCTCTACCGACACGACCTCGACGAGGAGTCGGCGCTGGCGATCGCGGTCGAGGCGCTCTACGACGCTGCCGACGACGATTCGGCGACCGGTGGGCCCGACATCGTGCGCAAGATCTTCCCGCTGGCGACGGTCGTCGATGCCCAGGGTGCACGCGAAGTGGACGCGGCGGCCATCGAGTCGGCGGCCCGGGCGATCGTCGAACGGCGTGCAGCCGAGCATGAAGGGGGTGCCCGATGACGTTCCCGTATTACGCCAGTGCCGAGCAGATCATGCGCGACCGCTCGGAGTTGGCGCGCAAGGGAATCGCTCGCGGACGAAGCGTGGTGATCCTCACCTACGCCGACGGCGTGCTGTTCGTCGCCGAGAATCCGTCCAACACGCTGCGCAAGACCAGCGAGATCTACGACCGCATCGGGTTTGCGGCGGTGGGCAAGTACAACGAGTTCGAGAGCCTGCGCAAAGCCGGTATCCAGCTCGCCGACATGCGCGGCTACAGCTACGACCGCGCCGACGTGTCGGGGCTGTCGCTGGCCAACACCTACGCGAATGCCCTCGGCAGTGTGTTCACCGAGCAGCCAAAGCCTTTCGAGGTCGAGTTGTGCGTCGCGGAGGTCGCCAAGCCGGGCAAACCCCGACCGTCGCAGCTGTATCGCATCAGCTACGACGGTTCGATCACCGACGAGACACGATTTCTGGTCATGGGCGGTGCGACCGAACCGATCGCGGCCGCGCTCAAGGAGAGCTATCAGCCCGACCTCGACCTGGCCGGTGCGGTGGCGGTGGCCGTCGGCGCGCTGGCCACGCCGGCCGACTCGGGCAACGGCGCTCCCGCGGAACCGCGTGTCCTCGCTGCGGGTGACCTGGAGGTGGCGATCCTTGATCGCAATCGTCCGCGTCGTGCGTTCAAACGACTGACATCGTCAGCGGTCGACGCGCTGTTGCCCGGCGACAAGTCCGAGGAAGCACCGACCGAGGACCAGACGTCTACCGACGCCGCGGATTCGCCGACACCGGACGAGTCGGCGTGACGTCGCACCGCCCCGGCGACCGCACGCACGGGTAGGGTTGAGCAGGTGCAGCGTCGAATCATGGGCATCGAAACCGAATTCGGTGTCACGTGTACTTTCCACGGTCATCGCAGACTGAGCCCGGACGAGGTTGCCCGATATCTCTTCCGTCGGGTGGTGTCGTGGGGTCGGTCGTCGAATGTGTTCTTGCAGAACGGCGCTCGGCTCTACCTCGACGTCGGATCGCACCCGGAGTACGCGACCGCCGAGTGCGACAGCCTCATCCAGCTGATCAACCACGATCGGGCAGGTGAACTGGTCCTCGAGGATCTGCTGGTCGACGCCGAACAGCGTCTCGCCGACGAGGGGATCGGCGGGGACATCTACCTGTTCAAGAACAACACCGACTCGGCCGGCAACTCTTATGGCTGCCACGAGAACTATCTGGTGGTCCGCGCCGGCGAGTTCTCCAGGATCTCGGATGTGCTGCTCCCGTTCCTGGTCACCCGCCAGCTGATCTGCGGGGCCGGCAAGGTGCTGCAGACGCCCAAGGCCGCCACGTTCTGCCTGTCGCAGCGGGCCGAACACATCTGGGAGGGCGTGTCGTCGGCGACCACCCGGTCGCGGCCCATCATCAACACCCGTGACGAGCCGCACGCCGACGCCGAGAAGTACCGCCGCCTGCACGTCATCGTCGGTGACTCCAACATGTCGGAGATGACCACCCTGCTGAAGGTGGGGTCGGCCGCGCTCGTGCTCGAGATGATCGAGGCGGGCGTCGTCTTCCGTGATTTCGCGCTGGACAACCCGATTCGGGCCATCCGAGAGGTGAGCCACGATCCCACGGGACGCCGGCCGGTGCGGTTGGCGGGCGGTCGGCAGGCCAGCGCTCTCGACATCCAGCGTGAATACCACGCCCGTGCCGTCGAGCACATGACCAACCGGCGCCCCGATCCCGAGATGGACATGGTGGTCGACCTGTGGGGCCGCATGCTCGACGCGGTGGAGCGCGACGACTTCTCCAAGGTCGACACCGAGGTCGACTGGGTCATCAAACGCAAACTCTTCCAGCGGTATCAGGACAAGTACTCGATGGAGCTGTCCGATCCCAAGATCGCGCAACTCGACCTCGCGTTCCACGACATCAAACGCGGCCGCGGCGTGTTCGACGTCTTGTCGCGCAAGGGCCTGGTCACCCGGGCGACGACCGACGAGGCCATCGCCACCGCGGTGAACGAGCCGCCGCAGACGACGCGGGCCAAGCTGCGCGGCGATTTCATCTCGGCCGCACAGAAGGCCGGACGAGACTTCACCGTCGACTGGGTACACCTCAAGCTCAACGACCAGGCGCAGCGCACCGTGCTGTGCAAGGACCCGTTCCGCAGCGTCGACGAGCGCGTCGATCGACTGATCGCCTCCATGTGAGTTCTATCCTGACCCGGTGGCAACTGCGAAAGTCGAGCGTCTCCTCAACCTGGTGATCTGTCTGCTGGCCACCCGCCAGTTCGTCACCGCCGAGTACATCCGGCACAACGTCGCCGGTTACTCCGACGAAGGTCAGTCGCCCGAGGCCTTCAACCGGATGTTCGAGCGTGACAAGACCGAGCTCCGCGACCTGGGTATCCCACTGATCACCGGGCGATCGCCGATGTCGGGCAGCGCCGAGGGTTACCGCATCAACCGGGACAGCTACGAGCTGCCGGAGGTGAGCTTGGACGCCCAGGAGGCGGCCACCATCGCGATGGCTGCCGCGCTGTGGGACACCCCCGAGGTCTCGACGCTGTCGCAGACCGCGGTACTCAAACTGCGGGCGGCCGGCATTCCGGTACGCACCGAGGACGAGCTGGGCATCAGCAGTGGCGGCGCCGCCCGATCGATGGGTTCGGAAGTCGTGATCGGTGCACTCCTGGCCGCGGTCGACGCCGGGCAGGCGGTCGAGTTCACACACCGCTCGGGCTCGGCGTCTGCGCCCGCCACGCGCACAGTGGAGCCCTGGGGTGTCGTCACGCACCGCGGCCGCTGGTATGTCGTCGGGCACGATCGGGACCGGGCCGCCACCCGAACCTTTCGACTGTCGCGGATTTCGGATCTGCGTTCCGTTGGGCCGTCCGGCGCGGTCAAGGTCCCCGCGGGAACCGATCTGCAGCAGATCGTCAGCGCGGCGGTCGACGCCGCCGCCGGAACCGACGGCCGCACCGCGCGGATCTGGGTGGCCACCGACCGTGCAGCGGGCCTGCGGAGGCTCGCGGTGGGCAGCGAACCGGGGGACTACGACGGCGAACCCGGGGATGTGCTGACCGTCGACATCCGGTCGTTGTCGACGCTGACGCGGATGGTCTTGGGGGTCGGCAGCGGTGCTGTGGTCCTCGAACCGCCGGAACTGCGGGACCAGGTGGTCGCCGGGCTCGATCGGCTGTCGGGGGTGAGTGCGTGATGTCGGCTCAACCCTCTCGGCTGTCCCGCCTGCTCGCGATGGTGCCGTACTTCCAGGCGCATCGGGGCATCGCGATCGAGCAGGCCGCCGCCGATCTCGGCGTCACCCCCAAACAGCTCACCAAGGATCTCGAGCTGCTGTTCGTGTGCGGCTTGCCTGGTTACTACCCGGACGACCTGATCGAACTCGAATTCAGCGAGGGCCATGTCCACGTCGGATTCACCGCGGGCATGGATCGTCCGCTGCGTCTGACCACGACGGAGTCGAGCACCCTGCTGGTGGCGTTGCGGGCACTCGTCGACACCCCCGGCGTCGTCGACCGGGATGCCGCGCGCCGGGCGATCGCCAAGATCGAACAGGCCGTGGGTGCCGCAGGGCCGGCCGTTGCGGCGGGTGCCGAGGTCGACACCGATTCCGAGGAGAACCCCACCTACGCAGCCATTCGGGACGCGGTCAAACATGGCCGCGCGCTGCGGCTGCGCTACTACTCGGCCACCCGGGACAGTGTTGCCGACCGAGTGGTCGACCCCATTCGCCTGCAGGTCATGGACCAGCACACCTACCTCGAGGCCTGGTGCCGGTTGTCCGAGGGGGTGCGATTGTTCCGATTCGACCGGGTCGACGCCGCGACGGAACTGGAAGAGAAGAGCGCGCCGCCACCGCAGGCGGCGGGCCAGAGTTCCTCGCCCGTCCTGCAGGACGACCCCGACCTCCCGCAGGCGCACATCGAGATCGACGCCGACCACCTCTGGGTCTTCGACTACTACCTCATCGAACCCGACGAGGACATCGCCAATCGCCCGGACCCGGCCCTGCCGGTGCGCGGTCGGCTGGTCTACGGGTCACCGGAGTGGCTCAGCCGATTCCTCCTGGGGTTCGGCGGTGCGGTGCGGCTTCTCGACGACGAGCCGACGGCGGCCAGGATCCGGACCGCGGCGGGCGCTGCTCGGGCGCGTTACCGGTGATGTGAGGACTGCCGCATCTGTCGGTCCTCACCCGACCGGGTCGGCGGACACGCCACCTCGGGTAGCATGGCGAACAGACCTGGATCGGGAGGTTCACAACCATGTTCAACGCAGTTCAGCCCTGGCATCTCATCGTGTTGCTGGTGGTCATCCTTGTCCTCTTCGGATCCAAGCGACTCCCGGACGCGGCACGTGGCCTCGGCCGCTCCCTGCGCATCTTCAAGAGCGAGATGAAGGAGATGCAGAAGGACGAGCCGTCGGAGACCGCATCCACCAAGGAGGCGCAGCGCGAACTGCCCGCGGCGACCGACGACGCGGCGGGCAAGACCACCACCGACGACGTGAAGAAGTCGGCATAGGGCTGGGCGCACGCCACGCCGCCGTGTCCATCCCAGGGTCCTGAGTGCGCATTCCCTTCGACCCCAGATACCGCAAACGCAAGCTCAATCCCGACGGCACCATGTCGTTGGTCGAGCATCTGTATGAGCTGCGCACGCGAGTGGTCATCTCCTCGATCGCGATCGTGTTCACCACGATCATCGGCTTCATCTGGTATTCGCACGGCTTCCTCTTCGTGCCGTCGCTCGGTGATCTTCTTCGTGAGCCGTATTGCGATCTGCCGGCCTCCTCGCGCGCGTCCCTGACACCGGACGATTCGTGTCGGTTGCTGGCCACCGGTCCGTTCGACCAGTTCATGCTTCGCCTGAAGGTCGCATTGACGGCCGGAATCGTTCTGGCGTGCCCGGTGTGGCTGTATCAGTTGTGGCAGTTCATCACCCCCGGCCTGCACTCCAACGAGCGGCGCTACGCCGTCGGCTTCGTGTCCGTTGGTGCCGTCTTGTTCGTCACCGGTGCCGTCCTCGCCTACCTGGTGGTCTCCAAGGCGTTCGAGTTCCTCCTCACCGTCGGCAACGATGTGCAGGTCACCGCGCTGGCCGGTGACCAGTACTTCAGTTTCATGCTGCACCTGCTGCTGATCTTCGGAGTCAGCTTCGAACTCCCACTCCTCATCGTCGCGCTCAATCTCATCGGCGTCCTGAGCTACCAACGTCTGAAGGCCTGGCGACGCGGCCTGATCTTCACCCTGTTCGTCTTCGCAGCCTTCGCCACACCCGGTTCCGACCCGTTCAGCATGTGCGCACTGGCCCTCGCTCTCACCGTGCTCCTGGAGTTCTCCATCCAATTCGCCCGCATCACCGACAAGCGGCGCGCGAAGAAGCGACCCGAGTGGCTCTCGGCGTCGGACGACGAGGCCAGCGCACTGCCCGATTCCCAGGACACGCCGGCGGGGTCGGCGATCGATCGGCCGACGCGTGTGGAGGCCGGGCCCGTCGCCGGCAGGTCGTCGACCCGTGCGACCGAGACCTTCGACGACGTCCTGTGACCGAACTCGACGACTTCACGTCGCGACTCGACTTTCGCCTCGACGAATTCCAAACCCGTGCCTGCGAGGCGCTCGAGGCCGGACACGGGGTCTTGGTCTGCGCGCCGACCGGGGCGGGCAAGACGATCGTGGGAGAGTTCGCCGTCCACCTCGCGTTGGCGGGCGGGACCAAGTGTTTCTACACCACCCCGATCAAGGCCCTCAGCAATCAGAAGTACGCGGATCTGGCGGCGGTGCACGGACACGACCGGGTGGGCCTGCTTACCGGCGACAGCTCGATCAACCCCGACGCCCCCGTCGTGGTGATGACCACCGAGGTGGTCCGCAACATGATCTATGCGAATTCTCGTGCGCTGCAAGGGCTGTCGCATGTGGTGATGGACGAGGTGCACTTCCTTGCCGATCGGTTCCGCGGTGCGGTGTGGGAGGAGGTCATCCTGCACCTCGAGCCGTCCGTGCGGGTGGTCAGCCTGTCGGCGACCGTCAGCAACGCCGAGGAGTTCGGCGACTGGATCCAGACCGTACGCGGCGACACCTCGGTGATCGTCGACGAGCACCGGCCCGTACCGCTGTCCCAACACATGCTCGTCGGTTCGCGACTGTTCGATCTGTTCGCGCCGGACGGTTCACACAGCGGATCTCCCGGCGGATCGACCCGGGCCGGTCGGCATCAGGTGAATCCGGAGCTCAAACGGTACATCCGCCACCGCATCCTGCTTGCCGACGACGACAGCCGTGGCCACGACCGGCGTGGTCGTGGTGGTCGTTCCGGCCGGACCCGTCAGCGTCGCGGCGATCGAGCGCTGTCGCGGCCGAATCTCGTCGCCCGCCTCGACCGGGAAGGGCTGCTGCCCGCCATCGGGTTCATCTTCTCGCGCGTCGGCTGCGATGCAGCACTGGCGCAATGCCTCCGGTCTGGCCTGACACTGCTCACCCCGGAGGAGTCGATGCAGGTCGACGCGGTGGTCGACGCTCACCTGACCGAGCTGTCGCCGGCGGATGCCGATGTACTCGGCGTCGACGAATGGCGTGCGGGATTGCGACGCGGGATTGCCGCCCACCACGCCGGCTTGCTGCCGACATTCCGGCACGCCGTCGAGGAGTTGTTCGTGCGGGGTCTGGTGCGGATGGTGTTCGCCACCGAGACCCTGGCGCTCGGGATCAACATGCCGGCCCGGTCGGTGGTCCTGGAACGTCTGGTCAAGTACAACGGCGAGTCGCACGTCGATCTCACCCCGGGGGAGTTCACGCAGCTCACCGGACGGGCCGGCCGGCGCGGCATCGACGTCGAAGGGCATGCCGTGGTGGTCTGGACGCCCGAAGTCGCCCCCGAGGAGGTGGCCGGCCTCGCGGGCGCCCGAACCTTCCCACTGCGCAGTTCGTTTGCGCCCGAATACAACATGGCGGTCAACCTGATCGGGCGCCTGGGGATGGCGGGGTCGCGGGAACTGCTGAACCGCTCGTTCGCTCAGTTCCAGGCAGACCGTTCGGTGGTCGGGCAGGCACGCAAGGTCGACGACGCCTATCGGGCGCTGCGCAAGCTCGACGTCGAGTTGGCCGGGGCGGCGGCCAAGCGCGGTATCGACCCGGGAACAGTCGAAGCGGACGGGGTCGAAGCCGACGATGAGGGTGCCGCCGACCCGTATCAGGGATTCCTCGGGTATGTGACGTTGCGCGAAGACATCCGGCAACGGGAACGCGACCTCAAGTTCCGGCGGCGCAACACCACCCACGACGCGATCGCCGCCGACCTCGCGGCGCTCAAACGCGGGCATGTGATCGGCGTGCCCAACGGTCGCCATCGCGGTCTCGCCGTGGTGATCGAACCCGCGTCGCAAGCGCAGGACCCCAAACCACTGGTACTGAGCGAGGATGCCTGGTGCGGCCGGGTGGGGATCCGCGACTTCGTGAATCCGCCGGACGTGCTCGGCAACATGCGGCTGCCGAAGAACGCCGATCGGCGTACGGGACGCGGACGCCGCGACCTCGCGTCGGCTCTTCGGTCGACGGGGATCGAGGCGCCCCGCGGACGCCAGAAACGTCGCGCGGAAGCGGCCGACGACACCGAGCTGGCACAGATGCGCCGCGACCTGAGATCGCATCCTGCCCATCAACTGCCGCCCGGTGACGAGCTCTTCCGGCTCGCGGAACGCCGCAACCGACTCGTCCGCGACATCGTCAACGCCGAGCGCGCCATTGGTGAACGTACGTCGACGCTCGGTGTGACCTTCGATCGCATCGTCGCGGTGCTGCGCGAGCTCGGCTATCTCGACGATCATCGCGATGCCGGCGCGAAGGGGCCGGACACGGTGCGGGTCACCGACGCCGGACGTCTGCTCGGACGCATCTACAGCGAGAGCGATCTGGTGGTCGCCGAATGTATGCGGGCCGGTGTGTGGGAGGGGCTGGCACCGCACGAGCTGGCCGCAGTCGTCGCATCGCTGGTGTACGAGAGTCGGCGCGACAGTTACCGCGGCATCGACTCGATGCCCGGCACTGCGGGGGTGCGCGACGCGATGGCCGCGACCGCCGAGGTGTGGTCGCAGGTCACCGATGTCGAACGACGGCATCAGGTCGCACCCACCCGCGAACCCGACACGGGTTTCAGTGTGGCCGTGTCGATGTGGGCGATGGGCCGATCGCTCACCGAGGCGCTGGCGGCCGCGGGTGAACGCGGGCAGTTGCTGTCGCCCGGTGACTTCGTCCGATGGAATCGCCAGGTCGTCGATCTGTTGGAGCAGATACGGCTCGGCGCCGGACCCGACACCCCACTTGCATCGACCGCGCGCTCGGCAGTCACTTCTATCCGGCGCGGGGTCGTGGCGGTCGAACTCGGTTGAACGACGTTGCCCTCCGACATGACGTCCTTGGCTGATTGCGGTGTCGCGCTGGGGTAACGTTCTTGGCGATCCGTGGCACGGATGAAGTGCACTGTCAAAACACAGGCGTCGGACGACGCGCAACTACGGGCGTCGGAGGACGCGGCCAGCGGGGAGAGACTCATGAGCGAGCCGAACAACCCACCAGCCGGAGGGTCGAATGTTCCGGGCAGCGGGCAACCGGGTCCGGACAACGCTGATGGCGGGAACACTGATGGCAAGACGGAGGTCGTGAACGTCGGGGGAGCGAAACCCGCGGCGCCCCAGGGCCCGCCGGCTGACCCGACGACGGTGAGTCCCGCACCCGGTTCGGTGGCCCCGCCGACCACGACATCGCAGACACCGCCGCCTGGATACCCGCAGCAACCGGGTTATGGAGCACCGCAGGCGCCTCCGCCACCGCAAGCAGGTCCGGGCGGCCAGATTCCGGGACAGTACGCGCCCACACAGATGCCGGGTCAGTACCACCAGGGCCAGGCACCCGGAACCTTCGGTGCCCCGCCGCAAGGTGGGGGACCGAGTGGATCGACTCAGCAGATTCCGCCGGGACAGTACGGCTCGGGTCAGTACCCCGGTGCTCAACCGGGCACCGATCCGAACGCGACCCAGCACGTGGGCGGAGGCTACGGTCAGCCGTCCGGCCCACAAGGCACCGGACAGCCGCAGGGCGCCCCAGGCTATGGCGCGGCGTCATTCGGACAGCCGACTTACGGGCAGCAGCCATACGGCCAGCCGGGCCAGCAGCCCCCCGGACAGTTCGGCGGCGACCAGTTCGCATCGATGGCCAAGCAGGGTTCGTCGGGTAAGGGCCTGCGTCTCGCCATGATCATCGGCGGCGCCGTGCTGTTTCTCGCGGCGATCGTGATCGTGGTGACCGCATTCTGGCTGCCCGGGTGGGCACCGAAGACCCTCGACCAGGCCGCCGTGGAAAGTGGCGTCGAAAAGGTGCTGACCGAGGATTACCAGGCCACCGAGGTCAAGGACGTGTCGTGCCCGTCGGGTCAGAAGATCGAGCAGGGCGCCTCGTTCACCTGCACCTTGACCGTCGGCGATCAGGAGAACCAGCAGGTCACCGTCACCGTCCTTGACGACGAGGGCAAGTACGAGGTGTCGCGGCCCGGGCCCAAGACCTAGAAGGTCTCTGGATCAGGGCGCGGAGAAGTCCCAGTCGAGAGCCTTGGCGAGCCGACTCACCGACGCGCCGATCCCGAGTTCGACGATGAGCTCGGCCAGGCCTTCGGGATCGGCGGGTTCACTCGGCAGTGCATCGGAAGCGTTCGACGCGTCGTCGGTGTTCGAACCATCGTCGGGGGCCCAGCTGTCGATGGTGTCGGCGTCGGTCCGGACCAGCACCACCGTCCGCGCTGCCGACAGGTAGTCGGCCGACGCGAGGATCGCCTTGCGCGCCCGTGTGGGGATGCTCGACGCCGGATCGGCAGCGGCCGCTTCGAGCGCGTCAAGGCTGCCGTATTCGGAGATCAGTTTGGCCGCGGTCTTCTCGCCGACGCCACTGACACCAGGGAGACCGTCGGACGGGTCCCCGCGCAGCATAGACATCTCGGCGTAGGCCATACCCGCGCGGTCGGTGGGCAGGTCGTAACGTTCGCCGACCTCGACCGGCCCCATCATCTCGGCCTTCGCGAGTCCGCGGCCGACGTAGAGGACGCGGACCGCGACGGGATCGTCGGCGACCACCTGCAGGAGGTCGCGGTCGCCGCTGACCACCACGACCGGGTCGCGCGCCTCCTCGTAGGCGAGCGTGCCGATCACGTCGTCGGCCTCGCAGCCCAGGGCACCGGAACTTGCGATGCCCGCGCACGTCAGCACGCGCATGATCATGTCGACCTGCGGAGTGAGCGTGTCGGGCACTTCCTCCACATCCACCGGATCGCCGCCGGCGGTGTCGGTGGTCGCGACGCGATGCGCCTTGTACGACGGAATGAGGTCGGTCCGGAAGGCGGGTCGCCAGTCCAGGTCCAGACACACGACCAGCCGGGTGGGTCGCTCGCGGGTCACCAGGTTGGCGATGGTGTCCACAAACCCGCGTACCGCGTTGACCGGGCGGCCATCAGGTGCCGTCAGCTTTTCCGGCAGGGCGTAGAAGGAACGGAACCACAGGCTCGCACCGTCGAGCAGCATCAGCGAATCGGTCACCCCCACACTCTCGCATCGACGGGCACCATCCGTCACGCACGTACCGCGTAGGCTCTGCGACATGACCACGACCGGGGATTCGCGCTTCACCTCCGATGTCTATGCCAGCCGCGTGTCACGGGCCGCACAGCTCACCGCCGACGCGGGGTTCGACGCGCTCGTCGTCAGCCCCGGACCCGATCTGCGATACCTGACCGGCTCTCGGGCCAACACATTCGAGCGTTTGACGGCCCTGGTGATACCTGCAAGCGGCACACCGCGAATCGTGGTGGCGCGCCTCGAGGTGCCGTCGCTGAAGGCCTCCGCGGTGGGGGATCTCGGTATCGAGGTATGCGACTGGGTGGACGGTCAGGACGCCTACGCGCTCGCGCTCGACGGTCTCGGCGCGCGACCCCGCCTGGCTGTCTCCGACGCGATGCCCGCGTTGCACGTCGTGCCGATCGCGCAGCGTTCGTCCGCGACCCCCGCACTGGCCACCGCGGTGCTGCGTGAGCTGCGAATGATCAAGGACACCAGCGAGATCGATGCGTTGCGCGAGGCCGGCGCAGCGATCGACCGGGTGCACGCCCGGATGGGTGAATGGTTGCGGGTCGGCCGAACGGAACGGGAGGTGGCCGCCGACATCGCCGACGCCATCGTGTCCGAAGGCCACACGGGTGCCGAGTTCGTGATCGTCGGCTCGGGACCCAACGGCGCCGACCCCCACCACGAGTACTCCGACCGCACCATCACGGCCGACGATGTGGTCGTCATCGACATCGGCGGTCCCGTCGAGCCCGGGTACAACTCCGACTCCACGCGGACCTACAGCTTTGCCGAACCATCCGGCGAGATCGCCGACGCCTACGCAGCGCTGCAAAGTGCTCAGCAGCAGGCAGTCGCAGCGGTTCGTCCCGGGGTCACCGCCGAGTCCGTCGACGCCGCCGCGCGCGACGTGCTCCGTGGCGCGGGACTGGCAGAGAAGTTCATCCATCGCACCGGGCACGGCATCGGCCTTTCCGTCCACGAGGAGCCCTACATCGTCGCGGGAAACGACATCGAGCTCCGGTCCGGAATGGCCTTCAGCGTCGAGCCGGGCGTCTACTTCTCCGGGCAGTGGGGTGCGCGGATCGAAGACATCGTGGTGGTGACCGACGACGGCTGCGAGGCGCTCAACACCCGACCACACGGGCTGACGGTTCTCTGACCCGATTTGAAGTCTGGCCTGCGGGAATCTGTACCTGGGAACCCACCGAAATGCACTGTGCATCTCGTCGGTCTCCCAGGTCCAGCTTTCCGGACAGTGGGATGCTGACTCAGTCCAGCAAGGTCTTCGATCCCAGTACCCGCCGTACCTGCACCTCGACAACAACTCGCCGCGGATTCGGCTTCGGCTCGCGGTAGCGTGCCGCGTAGCGCCGTTCCGCCTCGGCGACGCGCGGCCGCTCCCTATGCACCGTGGCCGGGCCTTCCAGCGTGATCCAGCGCGGGCCGTCGACATGGGTCAACGCCGTGTAGCCGGCTCGTTCGACGTTGCGTACCTTCTGGCTGCCGTCGACGGTGATGACCCGCGCGATGCCCGTCTCGGGGTCATAGGTGAATCCGACCGCGACCACGTGCGGGGTGCCGTCGCTGCGAACGGTGCTCATCGTCGCCAGGTGCCGTTCGGAAAGGAACTCCAACGCGGTGGGTCCGAGTCGGGGCTTCGTGGTGGGTTCGGTCATGCGGCAACGGTATCGGTTCCCGCAGATCAACCGCACACCCGCCGAGTCAGCCACCGAACGGGCGGATGGGATACTGCTGCACATGCCTGATTCGGCCCGCACCATCGTCCTACTCGGCGGTCGCAGCGAGATCGGTGTCAAACTCGCACAACGTCTGGCACCCGGCCGTGTCGTCGTTCTGGCAGCTCGCAGGCCCGACGACCTCGCCGACCAGGTGCAGGCGCTGACCGACGCCGGGGCGAGAAGGGTGCACACGGTCGGATTCGACGCCGACGACACCGACTCGCATCCCGGACTGATCGAACGCATCGTCACCGACTTCGGCCCCGTCGAGGCGGCGATCGTCGCATTCGGCATTCTGGGCGACCAGACCCGTGCCGAAACCGAGGTCGAGCATGCGCTTGCGATCGCGCACACCGACTATCTCGCCCAGATCAGCGTGCTCACGCCGCTGGCCACAGCTTTGCGCACCCAGGGCAGCGGCACCATCATCGTGTTCTCGTCGATCGCCGGAGTGCGCGTCCGGCGGGCCAACTATGTGTACGGGTCCACCAAGGCGGGCCTCGACGGTTTCGCCAGTGGACTCTCGGATGCCCTGCACGGCAGCGGAGTTCGCCTCCTCCTGGTCCGGCCGGGGTTCGTCATCGGTCAGATGACCCGCGACCTGATGGAATCGGGTGTGAAGCCCGCGCCGCTGTCGATCGATGCCGATCGGGTCGCCGACGACGTGGCACGCGCCTACCGCAAGGGCCGACGCGAGGTCTGGATTCCGTGGGCGCTGCATCCGCTCTCCGTCGCTCTCCGGATGATTCCACGCCCGATCTGGCGACGACTGAGCCGGTGAGCGAGGTGAGTGTCCGGCCACAATTCGTCGTCGTGGGGATCGGTGCCGACGGCTGGGCGGGTCTCGGCCGTCGGGCCCAGGACGAACTGGTGACGGCTACGGTGATCTACGGCGCCCGACGCCAGCTCGATCTGCTTGACGACGTCGACGCCGAGCTGATCGCGTGGGATTCACCGATGTCGGCACATCTCGCCCGGGTGCTCGATGAACCCGCGTACCCGGTGGTGCACATTCTCGCCAGTGGCGACCCGATGTTCCACGGTGTGGGTGCGACGATCGTGAAGGGCGTCGGCGCCGAACGCACCCGGGTGTTACCCGCGGTGTCGAGCGCGAGTCTGGCGTGCGCTCACCTCGGGTGGGACCTCACCTCTGTCCGTGTCGTCAGCCTCGTCACGGCCGACCCCGCGTCGTTGCTCACCGAAAGCACCCACGGGCAGCGCCTGCTGGTCCTGAGCCGGGACGCACACACGCCCGCTGCCGTCGCGGCGCTGTTGGGGGACAACGGTTTCGGTTCGTCGACGTTGACAGTGCTCGAGCAGCTCGGCGGACCCCGGGAGCGGGTGATCAGCGGAACGGCCGGGGTCTGGGCGCATGCACCCGGCGATCCGCTCAACGTGATCGCGGTCGAGTGCGTCGGGCCACCTCGGACGACGGTTCCCGGCCGCGCCGACACCGACTTCGTCCACGACGGGCAGATCACCAAGTCCGCGCATCGGGCACTCACCGTCTGCGCATTGGAACCCGCAGGCGCACAGATGCTCTGGGATATCGGCGCGGGGTCGGGGAGTGTCGGAGTGGAATGGGTGCGCGCCGACCCTCGCGGACGCGTCGTCGCTTTCGAACGCGATCCCCAACGCGCAGAGCGTATTGCGCAGAATGCTCACCGGCACGGGGTCGGCGCGGCGATCTCGGTTCATGGTTGCGCACCCGAATCCCTCTCGGGCGCACCGACACCCGACGCGGTGTTCATCGGTGGTGGACTCACCGGGGACGTCCTGCGAGTTGCCTACGATGCACTCCGAATCGGTGGCCGTCTCGTCGTCAATGCGGTGACAGTGGAGAGTCAGACTCTTCTCGCCGAGTGGCACCGGACGCACGGGGGGCAGATGCGCAGGGTGATGATCGAGTCCGCCGAACCGCTCGGCTCGATGACCACGTGGCGACCCGCACTGCCGATCGTTCAGTGGATTCACGTCAAGGCCGCCAAGGGGAAGGCCACCGATCTGAACGAGCCACAACCGTGACCGTCTACTTCATCGGTGCCGGACCCGGCGCAGCCGACCTGATCACCATCCGCGGCGCCCGCATTCTCGGCCGCTGCCGCACTTGTCTGTACGCCGGGTCTCTCGTGCCCCGCGAACTTCTGGACCTGTGTCCGCCCGGCGCCACGCTCATCGACACCGCGCGAATGCCGCTGCCGGACATCATCTCCCACATGGTGGCCGCCCACGAGGCCGGGCACGACGTCGCCCGGCTGCATTCCGGTGACCTGTCGATCTACTCGGCCTTCACCGAGCAGTGCCGCGAGCTCACCGAGCGGGGGATCGATCACGAGATCGTGCCCGGTGTGCCCGCCTTCGCCGCCGCGGCCGCCGCTCTCGACATCGAATTGACCACCCCTGGCGTCGGGCAGAGTCTGCTGATCACTCGGGTGTCGACGCTGTCCACCGACATGCCCGACGGTGAGGACCTGGCCAGTCTCGCGTCGTGCGGGGTGACACTCGCACTGCATCTCGCCGCACACCGGACCGAGGAGATCGTGGCCGCGCTCGCCCCGCACTACGGTCTCGAATGCCCAACCGCGACAGTCGCCTTCGCGAGTCAGCCCGGTGAGAAGATCGTCCGATGTGCACTTCGGGAGCTGCCGGAAGCGCTCGCCGCGGAAGCCATCCGCAAGACAGCCGTGATCTTCGTCGGCAAAGTCCTCGACCCTCATTCCGATCCGTCTGTCACCGACAGCTACCTGTACTCGCGAGCCCGCATGAGCAAGCTGCGTTCCGAACCCGGACACGATCGGTGAGCCGGACAGACCGTCTGCTGATCCTCGGCGGAACGGGGGAGGCCCGGGAATTGGCGGCGGCGGCCACCGGAGCCGGAATCCCGATCATCAGCTCGCTGGCCGGGCGTGTCCGTAACCCCCGCCTGCCCGTCGGAGAGGTCCGCATCGGCGGGTTCGGTGGGACCGAAGGATTGCGTAGTTGGTGCGCAGACAATGGGATCGGTGTGGTTGTCGATGCGACCCACCCCTTCGCGGCCACCATCACCGCACATGCGGTTACGGCGACGAGGGCACTCGATCTCCCGCTGCTTGCGCTGCGTCGCGCCGCCTGGACGCCGGGTCCCGATGACCGCTGGACGCGGGTCACCGACATCGACGCCGCCGCAGGCGCGATCGGGACATCACCTCGGCGGGTTCTCCTGACGACCGGTCGTCAAGACGTCGGGGCGTTCGCCGGCGTCGACACCGCATGGTTCTTGATCCGCGTCGTCGATCCCCCGACGGTCGCGCTGCCACCGCACCACGAGATTCTGCGGTCGCGCGGGCCGTACGAGTTGGCCGGCGAGCGACAGTTGCTGCACGACAATCGAATCGATGTGCTGGTCACCAAGAACAGTGGGGGAGCGCTCACACACGCCAAGCTCGACGCGGCCCGGGAACTGGGCGTCGAGGTCATCATGGTCGATCGCCCCGCCGAACCCGACGGTCTCGACACCGTGTCCGACGTCGCCGACGCCATGACGTGGCTTCGTCGGAAGTTCCCGACTCCTGGCCCACGTTGACCGTGCGTCGAAAACCGTTGACCGCGCGTCCCGAATCGTTGATCGTGCACGGCCGCACAAGGATAGCGGCCTGGTCCCGGCCTACTCCGACGCGTGACGCGGTGTGTAGACGAGCGGCCCGGCCGCGCGATCGACGACCGTCGTCGACGACGATCCGACGATGAGCAACGTACGCATGTCGACGGTGGCCGCTTCCAGATCGCCGACCGTCGTCACCGTCACCGACTCGTCCGGCCCGCCGACGTCGCGTCCGACGATGACTACCCGGTCCGGTGAGACCTGTTCGGCCAGAATCTCTTTGAGCGCGCCCACCTGCCAGGCGCGGCTCGCCGATCCCGGGTTGTAGATCGCGATCACCAGATCGGCGTCCACCGCCGCGCGAATCCGTCGTTCGATGACTTCCCACGGCTTGAGCCGATCCGAAAGCGAGATGATCGCGAAGTCGTGGCCGAGCGGAGCCCCGACCGTGGCCGCCACGGCGGTTGCCGCAGTCATCCCGGGCACCACGCGAACCGGGACATCCTGCCAACGTGATTCGGCCGCCACCTCCGCCACCGCCGCGGCCATCGCGAATACCCCTGGATCACCGGACGAGACCACCGCGACCCGAGCACCGCGCCGCGCAAGATCGAGCGCGAACTCTGCACGTTCCGCCTCGACCCGATTGTCGCTGGCGTGCATCCGCTGGCCGGGCCGCGGCGTGACCCGCTTGAGATAGGTGGTGTAGCCGACGAGATCGGTCGCCGCGGCCAGTTCCGCACGGACCTGCGGGGTGGTCCACGACTCCCGGCCGGGTCCGAGGCCGACGACCACCACTTCGCCTGCAGTCGACGCAGACTCGGCATACCGCGGGTTGTTGCGGCGACCGGGTACGACGACGATCGAGAAGTACGGCACCTGCGCCGGATCCACCTCCGCAGCCGGTGCCACCCGCTCCACGGTGGTCGATGCACGCTCCACGTACCACGCCTCGTCGAGGCGGCCTGCGTAGGCGAGAGCCTGTCGGACGCGTTCGAAATTGCGGCCGAGTTTCATCACCACGATGGCGTCGGCCGAGGCGAAGCGCAGACGCAACTCGTCGGCGTCAGCCGTACCCGGCACCACCGTCAGGGTCTCGTCGCCTTCCACCAGCGGGACGCCCGTCGCGGCCGACGCAGCGCTCACCGACGTGACGCCCGGGACGATCTCGGCATCGAACTCGTCGGCGAGACGCTTGTGCATGTGCATGTACGAGCTGTAGAAGAGGGGATCGCCTTCGGCGAGCAGTGCGACACTGCGACCCTCCCGCAGATGCGCGGCGAGGATATCCGCACTGGCGGAATAGAAGTCGTCAAGAGCTCCCTGATAGCCGCCCGGATGGTCGGTGGTCTCGGTGGTCACCGGATACATCAGCCGTTCTTCGATCTGACCATCGCTGAAGTACGGTTCCGCCACCGTCCGAGCGATGCTGTTGCCATGTCGCGCACAGTGATACGCGATGACATCGGCCGCGCCGATCACCCGCGCAGCCTTCACCGTCACGAGTTCGCTGTCGCCGGGGCCGAGTCCGACGCCCCACAGTTTGCCGGTCACGCTCACTCCTGGGCCGACGCGAGGGCGTTGAGGGCGGCGGCCGTGATCGCCGACCCACCCCGGCGACCGGTGACCGTGATGAATTCCAGATCGGTCCGTTCCGCTAGGGCCGCACACGATTCGGCGGCGCCGACGAAGCCGACCGGGGCGCCGACGATGGCCGCGGGCCGAGGTGCGCCGTCGTCGATCAGATCGAGAAGCGCGAACAGAGCAGTCGGCGCGTTGCCGATCGCCACCACCGATCCTTCCAGGCGTGTAAGCCAGAACTGCAGCGCCGCAGCAGTTCTCGTTGTGCCCATTCGTTCGGCGAGTTCCGGCAGCCCGGGTTCGCCCAGGTAACACAGCACGTCGTTGTCGGCGGGCAGGCGCTTGCGGGTGACCCCGGCGGCTACCATCGAGGCGTCGCAGAGGATCGGTGCGCCGGAACCCAGCGCGGCCCGCGCCGCCTCGACCACCCCGTCGGTGGCCACGACGTCAGCCGGCAGGTCGGTCTGTCCGCAGGCGTGGATCATCCGAACCACCACCGTGGCGACGTCGGGGGCAAATGCGGTGAGGTCGGATTCGGCGCGGATGGTGGCGAATGACTGTCGATAGATCGCGGCGCCGTCACGCAGGTAGTCGGTCATGGTGGGCTCAGTGTATCGAGCCGCCCGCACCGGGCTCGACGGCTACTGCCCGCGTTCGGTCGTGCGATATCCGTCCGGACCGGCCTCGACGCGCAGGTGTGGCGTGACCGGGGAACCGCACCCGCGGCCACACCCGACCCAGTGTTCTCGCTCGGTGACCTCCTGCCCGGACGCCACACGGGCGAGCAGATCCTCGCGTACCGGGGCCAGCCCATTGCTGCAGCCGGGTGCTCCCGCACAGCAGCTGACCGCTGCCCACGGCGACGACGCGTCGAAGGTCAGCCCCATCGGTGCGAGCACCCGCACCACGGTCTCCGCGACGCCCTCGGTGAGGTCGCAGACCAGGATCTCGCGATCGGGCGTGAAGATGATCGGAGCGCCGATGGCGGCCAGGAATTCGGCCAATCGGGCCGGCAGCCTGCCGAGTTCGACAACCGACCCGAGCAGCACCATCCCGTTGTCCTGCTCGAACCACCCGACGATCGGTTCGGTCTCGGTTTCCGGCCGAGGGTAGCCATCACCGACCGGATCTAGGCCTTTACCAGCGCGTTCGACGACGCGGGCCTGATCTGCGGCGTCTAGGTCGGCGAACCGCCACGCGGTCGGCGCCACCTCGAGCATCGCGTCGGCGACCACGAGGAGCGCGTCGACGATCGATTCCGCCCCGGTGGCCGACCCGAGCGTCGCACCGCCGACGACTATGTCGGCGAGCGGGCCGGGCCGGGCTGATCGATGGTCGGTGCTCGCGCGAGCCACCGCGTGGACATCGGGTGAGCGTCGGGTGATGTCGCCGCGACCGTCGTCCAGACCGAAGAGGAATCGCCCGGACAGCGCCGCGAATCGATCGTCGGCTCGCAGCCGCTCGTCGAGAAGCCGGATCATCGGTCGTACGTCTACGACACCGCCGATGCGGCCCGACAGCGGGCTTGCCTCGATGTTCCGGATCTTCTCGTGCGACGCACTCGGGACCAGCCCTGCGCCGGTGACAGCGGCGGCGACGGCCTCGACATCGGTGATGCCGCGCAACTGCAGATTGGCTCGCGCCGTGAGCTCGAGATGGCCGTCGCCCCACTCGGTTGCGACGCGGGCCAGGGTCTCGAGTTGGGGGCCGGTGATCTCTCCGCCGGGGAGCCGGATGCGCGCGAGGTGACCGTCGGCGGCCGGGTGCGTGCTGAACACCCCGGGGCAGCGGTCGGCGGCGGATCGTCCGGCAGGCTGGCTCACCAGTCCAGCGTACGACCGCGCGCAGCATGCCCTGCTCTACACCGGTCGGCTCGCGATTGCGGGTTCGGTAGTCTCGATGCACCGAGAGCACAGAAGCCGGTGTGAGTCCGGCACGGTCGCGCCACTGTGACGGGTAGCCCTGCGTCGTGAGAGCGACTCCGCGGCACCGAAGTCAGACCTGCGCCCCCGGTCACCGCATCACGACACAACCGTTACGACACGCTCCGGGCGCGACATCCCGGCGAGGAGATCTGATGATCCTGCTGCTCTCGACCTCGGACACCGATCTGCTCACCGCCGCCGCGGCTGCCGAACGGGACGGGGTCGACATCGCCGGCGCGAATCCGTCGCGCATCCTCGCCGACGACATCCCGGACCTGGCCGCAGACGCCGATCTTCTGGTCGTGCGCATCCTGGGCGGGACACGAGCCTGGGAGGACGGCCTCGCCGCGGTGGCCGCGACCGGCAAACCCCTCGTGGTGTGTTCGGGAGAGCAACAACCGGACCCTGATCTGATGGCGCAGTCGACGGTCCCGTCGGG
Organism: Gordonia sp. NPDC003422; assembly: GCF_053588675.1. Taxonomy (NCBI): domain Bacteria; kingdom Bacillati; phylum Actinomycetota; class Actinomycetes; order Mycobacteriales; family Gordoniaceae; genus Gordonia; species Gordonia sp. NPDC003422. The sequence goes on along the minus strand of NZ_JBSFQL010000012.1, from coordinate 72,993 downwards.
TGTGGTCGCCGAAGCCCACAACTATCTCGCCTTCGGCGGGGTGGAGAACATGGTGGGTCTGCACAACTTCCTGTCCGATACCGTGCTGCTGACCGGGCTGGGGTTCGAGCCGCCGCAGCAGACGCCCGCGTGGGGGGTGCTCGACCGCTCGGCCCGGTCCGATCTGCCCGAGAACGCCCCGCGGATCGCAGTGCTCTATTACCGCGCGCAACACCTCGCGGGCAACACCCGCTACATCGATGCGCTGTGTGGCGCCATCGAGGAACGCGGAGCACACGCCCTGCCCGTCTTCTGCGCGTCGCTGCGTACCGCGCCCGACGATCTCATCGATCTGCTCGGTACCGCCGACGCGCTCGTGGTGACGGTCCTCGCGGCAGGCGGTGCCACCCCGGCCACTGCGTCGGCCGGCGGTGATGACGAGGCCTGGAACATCGAACGTCTTGCCGCGCTGGACATCCCGATCCTGCAGGGGCTGTGTCTGACGGGTTCGCGCGCGGACTGGGCAGACAACGACGACGGCCTCTCGCCCCTAGACGTGGCCACCCAGGTCGCGGTTCCCGAGTTCGACGGCCGCATCATCACGGTGCCGTTCTCCTTCAAGGAGTTCGACGAGAACGGGCTGCCCTGGTATCAGCCCGACCTCGAACGCTGCGCCCGCGTGGCAGGTATCGCCGTTGCGCACGCCCGCCTGCGGTCCATCGTGCCCGCGCAGCGTCGCATCGCGATCATGTTGTCGGCCTACCCGACCAAGCACGCCCGCATCGGCAACGCCGTCGGCCTCGACACCCCCCGAAGCCTCCTGCGTTTGCTGACCGCCCTGCGCGACGCCGGGTACGACATCGGGCCGGAGCGCGGGGAGTCGTCGATTCCCGGTCTCGCCGAAGACGATTCGGACGCCCTGATCCACGCGATCATCGCGGCGGGCGGTCAGGACCCGGACTGGCTGACCGAAGAAGCGTTGTCCGCCAACCCGATTCGTATGTCGGCAGCCGACTACCACGACTGGTATCGCACCCTGCCAGAAGAACTGCGTGCCGGGATGGAGCAGCATTGGGGGCCAGCTCCCGGCGACCTCTTCGTCGACCGCTCCCACAACGCCGACGGCGACATCGTGATCGCGGCACTGACGTTCGGGAACATCGCGATCATGGTTCAGCCGCCGCGCGGCTTCGGCGAGAACCCGGTCGCCATCTACCACGACCCCGACCTGCCGCCGTCGCATCACTACCTGGCGAGCTACCGCTGGCTGGCATCGCAGTCCGAGGGTGCGGGTTTTGCGGCCGACGCGATCGTGCACGTCGGCAAGCACGGCAACCTTGAGTGGTTGCCCGGCAAGACGCTGGGCATGTCGGCCGGATGCGGCACCGATGCGGCGCTGGGCGATCTGCCGCTCGTCTACCCGTTCCTCGTGAACGACCCGGGCGAGGGCACCCAGGCCAAGCGGCGCGCCCACGCCGTCCTCGTCGATCATCTGATCCCACCGATGGCACGCGCCGAGTCCTATGGCGACATCGCCCGTCTCGAACAGCTTCTCGACGAGCACGCCAACATCTCCACCCTCGACCCGGCGAAGCTGCCCGCGATCCGCCAGCAGATCTGGACCCTGCTCACCGCCGCCAAGATGGATCACGATCTCGGGCTCAGTGAACGGCCCGACGAAGAGGTCTTCGACGACATGCTCCTGCACGTCGACGGATGGCTGTGCGAGATCAAGGACGTCCAGATCCGTGACGGCCTGCACGTGCTCGGCGAGCCCCCGCAGGGCGACGCCGAGGTCGATCTCGTGCTGGCCATGCTGCGTGCGCGCCAACTCTGGGGCGGCACCAGCGCACTGCCGGGACTGCGCGAGGCCCTCGGCCTCACCGAGGACGGCGCATCCGCGCGCGGTGACGTGGACGCCGTCGAGGCGCAGGCACGCGAGCTGGTTGCCGCTTGCGCGAAGGGCGACTGGAGCGACGACACGGTCGCTCTGGTGTCCGCGGATCATCCGCCGGCCGTGGCCGACGTACTGCGCTTTGCCGCCCACGAGGTGGTGCCCCGGCTGCGGCAGACCACCGACGAGGTGCCGCGGGTTCTGCACGCCCTGGGTGGCGGTTTCATCCCGGCCGGACCGAGCGGATCGCCGCTGCGCGGTCTGATCAACGTGCTGCCCACCGGGCGCAACTTCTACTCCGTCGACCCCAAGGCGGTCCCGTCGCGGCTCGCATGGGAGACCGGCCGGGCCATGGCCGACTCGCTGCTCGAACGCTACGTGAACGATCACGGTCACCATCCGGCGTCTGTGGGCCTGTCGGTGTGGGGGACGAGCGCGATGCGCACCTCGGGCGACGACGTCGCCGAGGTCCTTGCGCTGCTCGGGGTGATGCCGGTGTGGGACGAGGCGTCGCGGCGGGTCACCAGTCTCGAACTCATCGGCCTCGACGAACTGGGTCGTCCGCGCATCGACGTGACCGTGCGGATCTCCGGCTTCTTCCGCGACGCGTTCCCGCACGTGGTGACCATGCTCGACGACGCGGTCGCGCTCGCCGCGGCGGCCGACGAACCCGACGATCAGAACTTCGTCGCCGCCCACGTGCGCGCCTCGATGGCCGATCACGGCGACCACCGTCGCGCGGTAACCCGAGTGTTCGGGTCCAAACCCGGTACGTACGGAGCGGGACTTCTTCAGTTGATCGACTCGCGCGATTGGCGCAGCGACGAGGATCTGGCCCGCGTCTACACCGAGTGGGGCGGGTACGCCTACGGCCGCGATCTCGCGGGCGTGCCGGCCGTCGACGACATGCGAGCGGCCTACCGACGCATCGCGGTGGCCGCCAAGAACACCGACACCCGCGAGCACGACATCGCCGATTCCGACGACTACTTCCAGTACCACGGCGGCATGGTCGCCACGGTGCGGGCGCTCACCGGAACCGCACCCGAGGCCTACATCGGCGACAGCACCCGCCCGGACGCGGTCCGGACGCGCACGCTGTCCGAGGAGACGAGCCGGGTGTTCCGCGCCCGGGTGGTCAATCCGCGGTGGATATCGGCGATGCAGCGCCACGGTTACAAGGGGGCGTTCGAGATGGCCGCGACCGTCGACTACCTCTTCGGATACGACGCGACCACCGACGTGGTCGCCGATTGGATGTACGAGAAGCTGACCGAGGCCTACGTGCTCGACGAGACCAATCAGGAGTTCATGCAGCAGTCGAACCCGTGGGCGCTGCACGGCATCGCCGAGCGCCTTCTGGAAGCCGCCGAACGCGACATGTGGGCCGCACCGCCCGCCGAGATGCTCGACCAGCTACGGGCCGTGTATCTGCAGACCGAAGGCGATATCGAGGGTCGGGGAGCCGACTGACACCGTTCGGGAGCAAAACCGGGCGGTCGTTCGTTCACCGGGGGAGACTCGAATGCGATCGGATCTCGGCACACCGCGTGCCGACGCCCCAGAGTCGCAGAAAGGCAGGACCATCATGCGCCTGCGTCACATGTTCTTCCTCTACGTCCTCGTCGAGTTGGCGGCGTTCGTCGCCATGGCGTTGACACTCGGCTTCGGTTGGGCGGTGCTCATCAGCCTGGGCGCCGCTGTGCTCGGGTTGGTCATGCTCCAGTGGCAGGGCCGCAAGGTGTTCGGCGAGCTTCGCCGCGCCACCCGCAACGAGGTCGATCCCGCCGCACCGCTGGCCGACAGCGCACTGCTCGCCCTCGCGACCATCCTGCTGATCGTGCCCGGGGTGGTGACCACCGTCGCCGGCGTGCTGATGCTGGCGCCGCCGCTGCGCAAGCTGGCCCGGCCGGCGGTCGTCGCGCTGGGTGCGCGGCGTGCCGCCACCGCGATGGACCGAGCCGGTATCTACGCGACCGGTGTCTACGCGGGTGGTAGGTACGCCGGTCCCGACGTGATCGACGGGACGGTCGTCGACGCGAGCTATGCCGACGAGCGCTTTCCCAACGAGAGGTTTGACCGTCAGCTGCCGCAGGGCCGCTGACCGTCGCCGCCTCGGCGCAGGGCACACTTGACGATCGTGGCGACCGAACTGCTCCTCGGCGGAGCCGTGTACTCCGCTTCCGCGCCCGACGCGACCGCGCTGGCGGTCAGCGACGGCGTCGTGGTCTGGGTGGGCAGTGACGACGTCGGTCGGGCACTGCACCCGGACGCCCAGATCACCGAACTCGACGGGCGCTTTGTGGCTCCGGGATTCGTCGATTCCCACGTGCATCTCACCTCCACGGGCCTCGCGCTGCTGGGTCTGACCCTCAACGACGCCGTCAATCGACGCGATTGCCTCGCCCGCGTGGTCCAGGCCGTGTCCGGTCTCGACGAGGGCGAAGTGCTGTGGGGCCTCGGTTGGGACGACTCGGCGTGGGACGGTGCCGAACGCGCAGACGGCCGATTCCCCACCACGTCCGAGCTCGACGAGGCGGTCGGCAATCGGCCGGTATATCTCACCCGGATCGACGAGCATTCTGCGGTCGCCTCCACAGCTTTGCGACGGCTCGTTCCCGACCTCGCCGACGCTCCCGGATTCCACCCGGAAGAACCGTTGACCGCCGACGCCCACCACCTCGTGCGCGGGGCGGCCCGCCAGCTGATCACACCGGACACCCGTACCCGCGCGCAGCGTCGGGCGCTCGACCTCGCCGCAGCCCACGGGGTGGTGGCCGTGCACGAGAACGGGGGGCCGGATATCAGCGGGCTCGACGACTTCCTCGGGCTCGCCGATCTCGATCATGAGGTGCAAGTGCGCCGCTATTGGGGTCAGTCGGTGACCGATGCCGACCACGCTGCCGAATTGGCGGCGATCAGCCGCGCGGATGGACTGGGCGGAGACCTGTTCATCGACGGTGCGATCGGGTCGCGCACCGCGTGGCTTTCAGCGCCGTACACCGACGATCCGTCGGCCGTCGGCAACTGCTACCTCGATGACGCACAGATACGTGCGCACCTTGCCGCGTGCACCGTTGCCGGCATCCAGGCGGGTTTCCATGTGATCGGCGACGCCGGTACCCAGACGCTGGTGGACGCGCTCGATTCCCTCGCCGACGAACTGGGGACCCCAGCGATCGCGCGATGCGCCCACCGGATCGAGCACGCCGAGATGGTGTCGGTCGAACAAGCCGCGGTGCTGGCGCGGTGCGGTGTCATCGCCAGCATGCAGCCGCTTTTCGACGCGGCGTGGGGCGGGACGGGTGACCTGTACGACCAGCGGCTCGGCCCCGATCGCGCCGCCGGCCTCAACAATTTTGCGATGCTGGCGAAAACGGGTGTCGCGCTTTCATTTTCGTCGGACGCGCCGGTGACGGAGATCGATCCGTGGTCCACAATTCGGGCGGCCGTCCACCATCACCAGGACCACAACGCGATCTCGGCTCGAGGCGCGTTTGCTGCGTGCACCCGGGGTGGCTGGCGGGCCGGTGGCATCAACGACGGTCTCACCGGAACGCTGGAACCGGGTGCACCGGCAAGCTACGCCATCTGGGAGGCCGATCACCTGGTGGTCGCCGGTTCCCACGCCGGGGTGCAGCGCTGGTCCACCGATCCTCGCTCGCGCGTACCCGCACTCCCTGACGTGTCCCCGGGCGCCCGGCTGCCGGAGTGCGTCCGCACCGTCCACCGTGGACGGGTGTTGTACGCCGGGGATGACACATGACCGGCACCGAACCGAGCGCCCCCGCTGATCGAGCCGACCTTCCCGCTGATCGAGCCGCGACCCCCGCTGATCGAGCTGGCCCTCCCGCTGATCGAGCCGGTACCGAGCGCAGCGAGGCACCGTGTCGAGATCACTCAACCGACGACTACGACCACGCCACCTCGGCCCGCATGGATTGGGCCGCGCGCACGGTGCTCTCGGCGGTTGCCGGTGTACTGATGTATGGCGCGTTCCCGCCGCGATCGTGGTGGTTCTGTGCGGTGATCTCCATCGCCCTGCTGTACATGGTCCTGACGATCGGCCGTCCGCGAGTACGTACCGGCGCGTGGCTCGGATTCGTGTTCGGACTCGGCTTCTTCGTGCCCTTGTTGCCGTGGATCGGTGAGTACGTCGGGCCGCTGCCGTGGCTGGCCCTGGCCACCGTACTTGCGGTCTACCAGGCACTTTTCGGTGCGATCGCAGTCCTCACCACTCGGCTGCCGTGTCCGCCGATCTGGTTCACGGCATCGTGGCTGCTGGTGGAGGCGCTGCGATCCGGATTCCCGTTCGGCGGGTTCCCCTGGGGTCGGGTGGCCTTCAGCCAGGTCGACGGCCCGCTGCTGCCGCTCGCGTCGGTGTTCGGGGCCCCGGGTGTGTCGGGTGCCGTGGCGCTCTTCGGATCCGGTGTGGCGTGGCTGGTGGCCGTGCTGATCCGCGCGTATCGCGCCGACGGCCGTACCGACGGACCGGGCATCCGAGTGGCGGCGTTCGCTGTTGTCGTCGCACTGCTTGCTCCGATGGCCGCGATCGCGCTGACCCCGGCCACTCTCGACCGGAACGTGTCATCGTCGTCGACCAAGATCGCGGCGATTCAGGGCAATGTGCCCAGGCTCGGGCTGGAGTTCAACGCGCAGCGCCGCGCTGTCCTCGACAACCACGTGCGTACCACCTTCGCCCTGGCGCAGGCGGTGAACACGGGCCGTGCCGAACGTCCCGACATGGTGTTCTGGCCCGAGAACGCCTCCGACATCTCGCCGTTGGACAACTCCGACGCGGCTGCCGAGATCACCGCGGCGTCCGTCGCCGTCGGTGCGCCCATCCTGGTCGGCACCCTGTTGCGCAACGGAGATGGTCGGCCCACCAACACCGTGCTGGTCTGGGATCAGCAGCGAGGTCCGGTCGACCGGTACGACAAGCACATCGTGCAGCCGTTCGGCGAGTATCTCCCGTGGCGGCCGTTCTTCCGCATGTTCTCGTCCTACGCCGACCTGGCGGGCAACTTCCGCCCCGGCGAGGGCCGCTCTGCCGTCACGGTGCCCACCGCATCGGGGACGGTCGACGTGGGCATCGCGACCTGCTGGGAGGTGGCCTTCGACCGAGCCGCGCGCGACGCGGTGGACGACGGGGCGCAGATCCTGTTCGTGCCCACCAACAACGCGACATTCGGGCGGTCGACGATGACCTACCAGCAGCTGGCGATGTCGCAGTTGCGCGCTGTCGAGCATGGTCGGGCGGTCGTGGTCGCTGCGACAAGTGGGGTCAGCGCGCTCGTCGAACCCGACGGCACAGTCGCGTCACAGTCCGGCATCTTCCGTCCCGCCATCTTGGCGAGTCGTCTACCACTGCACGAGGGAAAGACGATGGCAACAAGGCTGGGTGCCTGGCCACAGGCGGTGGCCGTGATCGTGGCGCTGGTGGGGCTTTTGTTCGCGATCGGATGGCGTACTAGGTTCACTGTCGGGAACGGAGTTGTCCGCCGACCACACGAGGACGCACATACGGCGTCGGGAACAAAGGAGCTTGATGGCAGCGGGGACTGATGCAACGTCCGGGCGCAACGGTCCCGACGACGCATCCCGGCAAGTCGTCGGGAGCGACGGTGCGGGTGCGCTCGTGGTCATACCCACGTTCAACGAGCGCGACAACCTCCCGCTGATCGTCGGCCGGCTCCGCACTGCGTTGCCGGGCATCCACGTTCTGGTGGTGGACGACTCCAGCCCGGATGGCACGGGTGACGTCGCCGACGATCTGGCCGCGCGCGACGACAAGTCTCGAATCCAGGTGCTGCATCGTGTGGAGAAGGACGGTCTGGGGCGTGCGTACCTGGCCGGTTTCGCGTGGGGACTGGATCGCGACTACCAGGTGATCGTCGAGATGGATGCCGACGGCAGTCACGCCCCTGAGCAGTTGTCGCGGCTGCTCGACGCCATCAACGACGGCGCCGACCTGGTGATCGGGTCACGCTACGTGCCGGGCGGCAAGCTGGTGAACTGGCCGCGGCGCCGGGAGTTCTTGTCGCGCGGCGCCAACACCTACGCGCGGTTGGCGCTCGGGGCCCGGGTGCATGACATCACCGCGGGTTTCCGTGCCTATCGCCGCATCGTGCTGGAGAAGATCCAGTTGGACACGGTGGAGTCGGCCGGTTACTGCTTCCAGATCGACCTCGCGTGGCGATCCGTACGCGCCGGGTTCGACGTGCGTGAGGTTCCGATCACCTTCACCGAACGGGAAGTCGGCGAGTCCAAGATGAGCGGCGGTGTGATGACCGAGGCGTTCACGATGGTCGCGCGCTGGGGCATCCAGAGCCGTCTCGAGCGATGGGGTGTCGGCCGCCGGCCCTGAGCTCGCCGGCGGCCACCACTTAGTTCGTGACGCCCTTGCGACGCTGCTTGAGCAGTTCGAGGCGCTCGTTCAGCAGCACTTCGAGTTCTTCTTCGCTGCGGCGCTCGAGGAGCATGTCCCAGTGGGTGCGCGGCGGCTTGGTCTTCTTCTCCTCGGGCTCGGCGCCCTCGAGGATGGTGCCCTCCATGCCGTTCTTGCAGGGCCACTTCGACGGCACCTCGGCGTCGTCGGCAAAAGGCACGTCGAAGATCTCGCCGTTGTCGGTGCGGTACTGGACAATGCGACGGGGCGCGAGGTCGTGGTCGCGATCGGTCTCGTAGCTCACCGCACCGAGGCGGCTACCCCGAAGTACTCGATCTGCCATGGAATTGTCCTCCAGCTTTCGTCGTCGGCTGTTTCTGGTTCTCTTCTGCTCCGCCTGGAATCCGTCCCAGCGGGGGTCGCAGGCGGCATCGGCCGCTGCGACGGACGTCAACAGGCCCATTCTACCCGCCCGACACTCCGTCGAACGTCGGGCGCGCAGGCCCGGCCATCCGCGGTACGTTTGCCGGGTGGAATCCGTCCGACGCCGTGAACGTCCGTACGCGTGCGCGTGGTGCGGTCGAAGCATGGTCGATTCCGAGATGGGCCGACGCCGCAAGTACTGCAAGCGGTCGTGTCGGCAGCGCGCCTACGAACAGAGAACGCTCGTCGAGGGCACGGCTATTCCCGCCGACGCGATCATCTTGTCGGCGGCCGAAGGGGCTGAGCTGGGGGATCGGCTGTTCGCATTGCGGTGTGCCGCCGAGGACCTCGGCACCGCCCTCGCCGAGCGGGCCGATCACGCGACACTGGCCGAACTTGCCGCCGAGGTGCTGAACCTCGCGCGAGAAGCCGAGAAATTGCGTTGATCGTTCGCGTCTTCGGGTTGTCCGCACTGGTGACCCTGGCGTCGCTGGCGGCGGCCTTCGCCTACCGCGGCTGGACCGGCCTCGCATTGTGCGCGATCCTCGGCATCCTGGAGGTCTCGCTTTCGTTCGACAACGCGGTGATCAACGCAACGGTCCTCGAGCGCATGAGCGACTTCTGGCAGCGCATGTTCCTCACGGTCGGCGTGCTCATCGCGGTCTTCGGGATGCGGCTGTTCTTCCCGCTGGCGGTCGTCTGGGCCACGGCGGGACTCGCTCCCGCCGAGGCATTCCGGCTGGCCATGAATCCGCCGCCCGACGGCGCCGACCACTTCGCCGACGGCAGCCCGAGCTACGAGGTCATTCTGCAGGAGGCGAATCCGCAGATCGCCGCCTTCGGCGGGATGTTTCTGCTGCTCCTCTTCCTGAACTTCGTGTTCAGCGACCGCGAGCGCACCTGGTTGACGTGGCTCGAACGGCCACTGGCGGCGATCGGAAAGCTCGACCAACTCGCCGTGGTCATCGCGGCAGCGACGCTGCTCGCCGTCGCGGAATTCCTGGCACCCGACGACAAGGTCGCCACCGTGCTCGTGGCCGGACTGCTCGGCCTGATCACCTACATCCTCGTCGACGGCCTCAGCTCGTTGTTCGCGATCGACGGTCCCGACCACGACGGGACCGCCCCACCCACTGCGGTCACCAGGGCAGTCGGTAAGGCGGGCTTTTTTCTCTTTCTCTATCTCGAGATCCTCGACGCCTCGTTCTCGTTCGACGGCGTGATCGGCGCGTTCGCCATCACCTCCGACCCGATCCTCATCGCCCTCGGCCTCGGCTTCATCGGCGCGATGTTCGTCCGGTCGATCACGATCTACCTGGTGCGCCGGGGCACGCTCGCGCAGTACCGCTACCTCGAGCACGGCGCCCACTGGGCGATCGGGGCTCTCGCAGTCATCCTTCTGCTCAGCGTCAAGGTGCACATTCCCGAATTGGTCACGGGACTCATCGGCGTCGCCTTCATCGGCGCTTCGCTCTTCAGCAGCATTCGCGCCAATCGGCGTGAGGCCCAGACGGTTCATGCCACCACGGGCTCGATCGGCTGAAACGTTGCGCCCACAGCCGGACACGTCCTCGTCGGATATCCGTACACTTCGGTGCGTGGTCGCCAACGACGAGCCCCCGACGCGCGACAACCGTGATCTCGGTCGGCGATCCGATGCCCCGCCTGCTGGGGCTTCCGACGAACCGGGTCCGGCCCGTCGAGCCGCACAGTTCTTGGCGCGCACCAATTCCAGCGGGGGAGCGGTCAAGGCGGCGCAAGCGGTCCGACGGCTTCTTCCCGACGCCCCGCCACCGGTCTCCGGCGATCGTGCGTCGGCTCGCCTGGCGCGCCTCATCGCAGAGGCGGGGGCCGATCGTCCCAGCGCGGTACGGGAGCTGGGCCTGGCCTCCGTCCAGATCTGGCAGGCGCTGGTGCGTCGGGGAATGCGAAGCGACGACCGTCCGGTGTCGGCGACGATTCTGTTCACCGATCTGGTCGGATTCTCCACCTGGGCGCTGCGGGTCGGCGACGAGCAGGTCCTCCGCTTGCTGGCCGAGGTCAACGAGGCGACCCGGGAGGTGGTGGTCCGACGGGGCGGAAAGATCGTCAAGCACCTCGGGGACGGCGCGATGGCGGTGTTCGCCGACGGCACCCAGGCCATCGAGGCGGGATATGAGGCGATCTGCGCGGTGAGTGCCCTGACGATCGACGGGTACCGGCCGCAGTTGCGGGCCGGCCTGCACACGGGCGAACCTCGCGCGGTCGGCGACGACTATCTGGGTGTCGACGTCAACATCGCGGCACGAGTCGCCGCGGCTGCCGGTGCCGGGGAGTTGCTCGTGAGCGCCGACACGCTGGCCGTCGCCGACGACGACAACTACGTCAAGCGGCGTCGTCGTTTCAAGGCGAAAGGTGTGCCGTCGGACCTGGAGGTTTTCTCGGTCATTCCGCGCTATTCGGACTGAGATCGCGGGCTTTTCGCCGTCCGTTCATCACCGCTTCGACACGTTTGAGATCAGTGTGGGTTGTCGCCTGTATTCCTGTGCCCGACGGGTGTACAAAGGACGTCGATGGGGCCGTGACGCTCGACTGCGACGAGGCGACGCCGGTCCCAACAGCACCGGAAGATCGGGTGCTCGGAACAACTCTGGCGGTGGCGCACGGTGACAATGGACAACAAGCAGCAGCAGATGCTGCAGTTCGAGACGAGTTGGTACCCGCTCGGCGGTGGGTCGTCGCGTGAGATCGGCGAACAATTCGGTCTGTCTGACCGCGACTTCTTCTCCGAGGTCGGCCGGCTCGTGGAGACAGAACCGCCAGAAGCGTTGAGCGGGTCCGAACTTCGGCGGATGCGTGAGGTCATCCGGCGGCGCCTGTGGATGGCCCGCTGAGCGGTGACCCCGTTCTCCGACGACGAACTCGGGGAGTTCTACCGCGACATCGAACGACGCACCGCCGGTGAACGCCCGCCGCGGCGGCCTCGTGTTCCGCAGCCCACCCACATACCGTGTCCGACTCCTGACAAGAGCGACTTTTCCTCCTCGACGGAGGTTGCCGACGCCCTTGATCGGGCCCGGCGCGAACGGCCGCGCGGACCCGACCTGCGGTCGTATCACTGTGTCTGCGGCGCGTGGCACATCACCAGCTCGCCACCACGTCCGGCACTCGACGACCCGACGGCGCGGCGAACCGGCCGAAAGAGCTCCGGACGCAAGGGCGGGCGCAGGCGATGAACCCACTCGAGATCAGGGGGGCCCGAGTCGATCTCGCGCACGCGAACGCACCGTGCGCAGCTGCCCACGCGACACTGCTCGCGACCGAGACCGAGCGTCTCGTGCGTGGCAACACGAGAATCCAGGCGGTGCCGGCGACGTCGACACATGCGGTGATGCTGGAGGTCGATGACGTCGACCCGGCTGCGCGGCAGCTCGGTCGTCGTGGGCTTGCGCTCGAGGCGGCGGACAACTCGCAACGAGCCGTGGGATTTCCGTTGGGCATCACCACATTCGTTCCACGTCCGGTGACCGCTGCCGACGATGACATCTCGGGTCTCGACCACCTGGTGTTCATGTGTACGGGACGCGATCGGGCGCTGGCACTCTTCGGCGCGACATTCGGTCTCGATCTCCGGCTCGACCGAGCCATCGCCGAGGACGTGCATCAGCTCTTCTTCCGCGCGTCGGACCTCGTGTTCGAAGTGATCGCGAACGACGGCGCACCGCTCGATGCCGCCGATGCCGTAGAGGGTGCCGTCGACGAGGCACCGGTTTCGCTGTGGGGGCTCGCGTGGCGATCGGTCGACATCGAACGCAGCCACGCACGCCTCGCCGACGCCGGCATGGAGGTGACCGAGGTCCGCCCGGGACGCAAACCCGCTACCAGGATCTTTACCGTGTCCGAACCCGATCTCGGGACTCGGACCGTGGTCATCGGCCCGGCCTGATACGGGAAACACTCTCGAATACGAGAATTCGTTCTCATTAACTGACGGGTCATGTAATCTGACTACATTCGTTGTCCGATCGCCAAGGGAGCATCATGACCGCGGTTCACGAGCAGTCCAGCGCCGACGAGGCTGTCGCGTCACCGCCCAGCACCGACGATCGGCTCGCCGGTGGCGACCACCTCATCAACAACCGCGACGACGAGATCGAGCTGGTGCCTGCCGACTCGTTGACCGCGGACCTCGCCGGTCACCTGACCTTTCTGCCGGTGAACGGCGCTGCCTTCGTCATGCAGGTGATGCATCCGGTCATCGGTGATGTGGTCGACAAGTACTCGGTCTTTCGCACCGACCCACTCGGGCGGGCCATCCGCTCGACGGACTCGGTGATGCGCTGGATCTACGGTGGCCAGGAGGCGATCGAAGAGGGCAAACGGCTCCGAAAGCTGCATCAGCCCCTGCAGATGCGCAACAAGGCGGGCAAGCACATCAGCGCACTGAATCCCGAGGCCTACCAGTGGGTCATCGCGACCGCGTTCCCGACGCTGCTCAGCGCCGCACCGCTGCTGGTGGGCCGGGAGTTCAGCCGCGACGAGCAGCGTGAGCTACTCGTCGACAACCGGCGCATCGCCAAGATCGTGCAGGTCCCGATGCGCGGGTATCCCGAGACGGTCGAGGAGTTCGACGAATACTTCGACGACTTCATCGAGAACAAGCTGACCCGGCATCCGGTGGCGGTCGAGCTCATCGAGCAGATGCGCGCAGCGCCGCCCGTGCCGCGCGCGGTTCCGCGCGCGATGCGGCCCGCGGTGAAGCGGGTTGCGACGACCGCTGCCGCTCCGATGCAGAAGTTCAACTACCTCACGACGGTGGGGGTGATGGATCCGCGTGTGCGCGAGATCTTGGGCCTGTCCTGGAGCGATCGTGAGCAAAAGCAACTCGAGCGGATGCACACCGTCCTGCGTGGGTCGTATCGCGTGCTGCCCGAGCGTCTCACGTACTTCCCGCTCGCGTATCACGCCCGCCGGCAGCACGCCGCGATCCAGGCGATGAAGCGTCGCGAACAGAAGGGTGCGGCGTTCATCAAGCCCAGCGGGGATGCACCCGACCCGCATGCGTGATACGAATCCGGCGTGAGCCTTTTTCAGCAAGCTGCCCGGGTCAACAACGCGATCACGATCCCGATCCTGAAGCTGCCCTTCATCCGCGAACGAGCGGCACGCACGATCACCGTGCTGCGATACACCGGACGACGGTCGGGCAAATCCTTCGAGTTGCCCGTTGCCTATCGACGTCACGGCGACGAAGTCAACATCGGCGTTGCGATGCCCGACCGCAAGAACTGGTGGCGCAACTTCACCGGCGAGGGCGCACCACTGACCCTGACGCTCGAGGGTGAAGAGCACAGCGGCCACGCGGTGAGCACCCGCGACGAGAAGGGTCAGGTGACCGTTCGCGTCACCCTGGCCGCCGCGTGAAGGCAGCGGACGTCCCCGCCTGAGTGAGTCGGATCGACCAGCGGGGGGTCGCTCGCCGACGCCCTACCGCCGGATCACGTCAGGAGGCGGTCAACTCGTCTGCGACGTCGTCGGCGAGGGCGAGGCAGGACGTCAGGCCTGGTGACTCGATACCGAACAGATTCACCAGACCCTCGACGCCGTGCGTGCGCGGACCCTGGACGAGAAAATCCGCGGTGGGTTCACCGGGCCCGCTGATCTTGGGTCGAACGCCCGCGTAATCGGGTGTCAGCGAATCGCGGGGCAGCGCAGGCCAATACCGGATGATCGCATCCTCGAACGCGCGTGCGCGCGTGTCGTCGACGACATAGTCGACCGCGTCGGTCCATTCGACGTCGGGACCGAACCGCCCGGTACCCCCGAGGTCGAGCGTGTAGTGCACACCGAGTCCGCCGTCGACGGGCAGCGGGTACACGAGATGTGAGAACGGCGCGCGACCCGATTCGAGCCGGAAGTAGTTCCCCTTGGCCAGATATCTCGGTGGGATCGGTAGTTGCGCACCGGACAGTGAGCGTGCCACGTCCCAGGCGCCCAGTCCGGCGCTGTTGATCACCATGCCGCACGACACCTGTTGCGTCCCAGACAATTCGACGGTGATCCGGAACCCGGCCACCGAACCGCGCAGAAACCGGGTCCGCAAGGCGACCGCGCCGCCGGCGTCCTCGAGGTCGCGTCGCAATGCGTGCACCAGACCGGCGCTGTCGACGATGCCGGTCGATCCGGAGAGCAACGCGCCCGCCCCCGACACCGCTGGTTCGAGGTCGCGCAACTCGGCCACGTCGATCTGTCGCAAGTCGTGGACCCCGTTGTCGACGCCCCGACGACGAACACTGTCGAGCGCCGGAATCTGGTCCGGCGTCGCGGCCACGATCAGCTTGCCTACCCGCCGGTAGGGCACATCCCGGTCGGCGCAGTACCGGTAGAGCAACTCGCGTCCGCGGACGCAGAGTCGAGCCTTGCGGCTCTCGGCGGGGTAGTAGATCCCCGCGTGGATCACTTCCGAATTGCGTGCGCTCGTACCCGTTCCGACGTCGTCGGCGGCCTCGACCACCACCACCTCGAGCCCGGACTGAGCGAGCCTGCGCGCAATGGCGAGTCCGACGACGCCGGCTCCGACGACAAGGCAATCCACCCGTTCCACGGCGTCATCTTCTCAGGCGGTTCTCCCCACCGGCAATTGCGGCCGCGGTGCCAGTTGCGCACGCATCCAGCGGTAGATCGATTCGTTGTTGAGCAGCGTGAAATGATGCGCACCGCCCACATGGAGTCCGTCGTCGACGCGAAATCCCCTACGCCTGGTGCGGCTTTCGCCACGCCCGCTCGGGATCAGCACCAACCCGTCACCGATGACTCGGCCCACCGGATGTCGAGGATCACGCGTCACCGAAGCCGTCACATAGAGGTGCCGTACGCCGGGCGCCAACGGTATGTCGGCGCCGGGTGCCTGCCGCAGTACATCGGGCTCCGCCCATCGCCAGTCGTCGTCGATGAGGTTGCCGTGAAACAGATCTCGCACGCCGACACTCCGTCGGCGGAGCAACTCGCCGAACGGACGCGTCACCGGCACCGAACGCAGCGCTGCGGTGGCAGCATGCACACCGCGCGCCAGTGGTGCTCCGTGATGCGGCGTCCCGAGGCTCACGGTGTGCCGAAGTACCTCGGGCCAGTACGCGCCCGACTCACTCGCGGCGTGGCACGCACTGCGAATCACGAGCCCGCCCATGGAATGACCGACCAGCGTCAAGGTGGTGACCGGGGTCGGCCACAACAGCACGAGCCGATTCAACAACTCCGAGAGGTCGCGTCCGTTGTCGCTGATGTGCCGACCGGTGTTGTACCGCACGAAGATCGGTGTCGCGCCCAGGTCGCTCTGGAGTCGTCGGCCATAGGTGGCGCGGGCCTCGCGGCGCCACGCATGCTCGGTCTCCATGAGCCCGTGGAGGAAGACGACGAGGTGGCCGGTGGGGTCCGGAAACGCTCGCACCAGCGCATCCGTCGACACCGCGACCGGCTCGCCGTGGACGCGTACATCCATGCCCGGGGCGAGCGGAGATCCCGCAGCTTCGAGTTCGTCACCGATCAGTCCGTTCAACACGCCGATCATCGCCGCACCGCGAGGTGTGGCCGACGGCGCCCGCCCGGGTGTGTCGAGCAGTCCGCCGGCGATGTCGGCGGCGACCTCGAGGCTGCTCGCGACTGCGGTGTACACACCGCCCGCCACCGCGTCGTGAGCTCGATGCGACGGCTGCGTCCACGCGCGCAGCGGTGTTCGCGCGAATCCCGAGAAGACTCCGTCGGATACCAAGCGATGGACCGCAGCGATTCCCCGGGTGGCTCGGCCCAGTTCGGTGAAGCCGAGACGGCCGACGGCCCGTACCTCGGCCCGGCGGGCATCCTTGCGCAGCTGCGACATACTTCTGAGTGTACATCTGTTCACTGAATGCGCGGGCGTCTGCGGGCATTGATACGGTCGGCGGGTCGATCTGGCTGACGAGAGGATTCATTCGGTGAATGGCGTCGTCGAACGCGCGCAGCAATGGTTGGCACACGATCCCGATCCCGCCACGCGGGCCGAACTCGCGACTGTGATCGACGCGGCGACTCGTGGACACGCAGACGCTGCCGCCGACCTCGCCGACCGCTTCTCCGGCCCCCTGGAGTTCGGCACGGCCGGACTGCGCGGGGCCGTCGGCGCAGGTGAATCCCGGATGAATGTGGCGGTGATCGTGCGGACGACGGCGGGCTTGGTGAGCTACCTGCGCGACGTGGCCGGAGACGACGCCCGCGTGGTGGTCGGCTGCGACGCGCGCCACGGCTCGGCCGATTTCCGGAATGCGGCGCTCGGCGTGCTCGATGCCGCCGGTGTGGACGTCATCGCACTACCACCGCGGTTGCCCACGCCGGTGGTCGCGTACGCGACCAGAGCGTTGAACTGCGACGCGGGGATCATGATCACCGCATCGCACAATCCCGCCGCCGACAACGGCTACAAGGTGTACCTCGGTGGGCGGGCGGCCGACGCCGCCGGCCGCGGGGTCCAGATCGTTTCGCCCGCCGACGCCGACATCGCGCGACACATCCACGCCGCGCCGCCTGCCGACAAGGTGCCCATGAGCGACGCCGCGTCGAGAACGCAGGTAGCCGATGACGTGGTCGACGCATACATCGACCGCGTCGCCAGCCTGCGATCCGCGATCGCACCCTCACCGGTGCGTGTGGTGCTGACACCCCTGCACGGCGTCGGGGGAGAGATCGCCACCCGGGTTCTGACGAAGGCGGGTATCGCCGATGTCCACCGGGTTGTCACGCAGTTCAATCCCGACGCCGACTTCCCAACCGTCGCCTTCCCGAATCCGGAAGAGCCCGGCGCGCTCGACGCCGCCATCGCCCTGGCCCGCAAGACCGTCGCCGATGTGGTTGTCGCGCTGGATCCGGACGCGGATCGCTGCGCGGTCGCGATTCCCGGTCGAGACGGCCGATGGCGGCAGTTGTCCGGCGACGAGGTCGGTGCGCTGCTCGCCGAGCAAGCGGCCACCGATCCCGACCGAGCCGGAGACACTCTGGCCTGCTCGATCGTCTCGAGCCGCCTGCTTGCGCACATCGCCGAGTCCCACGGCTTGCGCCACGCGGTTACGCTGACCGGCTTCAAGTGGATCGCCCGTACGCCCGGCCTGCGGTTCGGGTACGAGGAGGCCATCGGGTACTGCACCGACCCGGACGCGGTGCGAGACAAGGACGGGATCAGCACGATGATCCGTGTCCTCACGCTCGTGGAGACTGCGGCCGCCGGCGGGCGCGCCCTCGACGACCTCCTCGACGATCTCGCCCGCCGACACGGTGTGCATGCCACCGGGCAGTTGAGTTTTCGAGTGGAGAACACCGACACCATCACCGAGGTGATGCGCAGGCTCCGGCGCGACGGCATCGACCGACTCGCCGGATCAGCGGTCACCGAGGTGGTGGATCTGGCAGACGGCGGTTCGTTACCGCCTACCGATGGGCTCGTCTTTCACACCGCAGACGACGATCGTGTGATCATTCGCCCGTCGGGCACCGAGCCGAAGTTGAAGTGCTATCTCGAGGTCGTGCGGCCCTGCGACGACGCTGCCGCGCCGATTCCGCTTGCCGCGGCCCATAATCGGCTCGCGACCCTTCGGCGCGATGTCGCCGCGGCGCTCGACCTGTGAGCGCACCTGTTCCGAAGCCCCCGATCGCATGGCACGATCGAAATTGTGACCAGCACCGGCTCGCAGCAACGTCTCCGCGATCTCACGGCGATGCGCCGGGTCCGTGATCGGATCGACCGCGACTACGAGCAGCCCCTCGATGTCGAAGCCCTTGCGCGCGGCGTACACATGTCGGCCGGACACCTCAGTCGTCTGTTCCGTGCCGCCTACGGCGAGTCCCCGTACTCGTATCTGATGACGCGGCGGATCGAACGGGCCATGGTGCTGCTGCGGCGCGACGACATGACCGTCACGGAGGTGTGTTTCGCCGTCGGCTGCTCGTCGCTGGGCACCTTCAGTACGCGGTTCACCGAACTGGTCGGCATGTCGCCCAGCACGTATCGCCGCGAGCACACCACGGGCGTCGGAGACCTGCCCGGGTGCGTGGCCAAGCAGGTCGGCAGACCGATCAGGAATCGAGAAGCGTCGAATCTCCCCGGTCGCTAGCGTGGCAGACATGGACATCACCATTCACGCCAGTTTCCTCCCACAGAACGACCCAGAGGCCGCGATCGCCTTCTACCGCGACACACTCGGTTTCGAGATCCGAATGGACGTCGGCTACAACGATTTACGGTGGATCACCGTCGGACCGCCCGACCAGCCGGACACCTCGATCGTCCTGTATCCGCCGACCGCGACTCCCGGTATCGGCGACGACGAGCAGCGCGTCATCGCCGAGATGATGGCCAAGGGCACCTACGGCAGTCTGCTCCTTGCCAGCGCCGACGTCGACGCCGCCTTCGAACGCATCGCGGCCCGCGAGGCCGAGGTGGTACAGGAGCCCACCGACCAGGACTACGGTGTTCGCGACTGCGCCTTTCGTGACCCGGCCGGCAACATGATCCGCATCCAGCAGCGCCCCTGAAGCCCACCGTTCCGCAGACCCGACAGGACCATCGACACATGCCTGCAAGAACTTCCAAATCCGCTGTGGCACAGAGCGACCACGTCGCAGACTCGCATGATCGGATCCGGGTGCACGGCGCCCGGGAGAACAATCTGAAGAATGTGAGTGTCGAACTGCCCAAGCGTCGGCTCACCGTGTTCACCGGGGTTTCCGGTTCGGGCAAGAGTTCCCTGGTGTTCGCCACGATCGCCGCCGAATCCCAGCGGATGATCAACGAAACCTACAGCGCCTTCGTCCAGGGTTTCATGCCCAGCCAGTCGCGGCCCGACGTCGACGTCCTCGAAGGTCTCACCACCGCCATCATCGTCGACCAGGAACGGATGGGCGCCAATGTGCGGTCTACCGTGGGCACCGCCACCGATGCCAACGCACTTCTCCGAATCCTGTTCAGCCGCCTCGGAAAACCGCACATCGGATCCCCGCAGGCGTTTTCCTTCAACGTCGCATCCATCAGCGGAGCCGGGGCCGTCACCATCGAACGCGCCGGCCAGAAGGTCAAGGAACGCCGCAGTTTCAGCATCACCGGCGGAATGTGTCCCCGGTGCGAGGGCCGGGGTGAGGTCTCCGACTTCGATTTGACCGCACTGTACGACGCCGAAAAGTCGCTCAACGAGGGCGCTCTCACCATCCCCGGCTACAGCATGGAAGGCTGGTACGGGCGGATCTTCCGGGGGTGTGGCTTCTTCGACGCGGACAAGCCGATCGCCAAGTTCACCAAGAAGCAGTTGAACGATCTGCTCTACAAGGAACCGACCAAGATCAAGGTCGAGGGCATCAACGTCACCTATGAGGGGCTGATCCCGCGGATTCAGAAGTCGTTCCTGTCCAAGGATCGCGACGCCATGCAGCCGCACATCCGGGCCTTCGTCGACCGGGCGATCACGTTCGCGACCTGTCCCGAATGCGACGGCAGTCGGCTGTCCGCCGAGGCGCGGTCGTCGAAGATCGGGGGTGTCAGCATTGCCGACGTGTGCGCGATGCAGATCAGCGACCTCGCCGAATGGGTACGCGGCCTCGACGAGCCGTCCGCCGCACCGCTCATCGAGACCCTGCAGGCCACCCTCGACTCCTTCGTCGACATCGGTCTGGGATATCTGTCCCTCGAACGTCCGGCCGGCACACTGTCCGGGGGAGAAGCCCAGCGCACCAAGCTGATCCGCCATCTCGGGTCATCGCTGACCGACGTCACCTACGTCTTCGACGAACCGTCGATCGGTCTGCATCCGCACGACATCACCCGGATGAACGAGCTGTTGCTGGCACTGCGCGACAAGGGCAACACGGTGCTCGTGGTCGAGCACAAGCCGGAGGTCATCACCATCGCCGACCACGTCGTCGACCTGGGTCCGCACGCGGGCACGGACGGCGGCGAGGTGATGTTCGAGGGCACTGTCGACGGTCTGCGCGCCAGCGACACGCTCACCGGACACCACCTCGACGACCGCGCGCGCCTCAAGGAGTCGGTGCGCGAGCCTTCGGGCACGTTGCCGATCCGCGGGGCAAACACCCACAACCTGCAGGGCGTCGACGTCGACATCCCGCTCGGTGTTCTCGTGGTGGTCACCGGCGTTGCCGGGTCCGGCAAGAGCTCGCTCATCGAGGGTTCGGTGACCCGCGAAGAAGGTGTGGTGTCGATCGACCAGACCGCGATCAAGGGGTCCCGACGCAGCAACCCGGCGACCTACACCGGTCTCCTCGAACCCATCCGCAAGGCGTTCGCCAAGGCCAACGGCGTCAAACCCGCACTGTTCAGTGCCAACTCCGAGGGCGCCTGCCCGAACTGCAACGGCGCGGGAGTCGTCTACTCCGACCTGGCGATGATGGCCGGGGTGGCCACCGTGTGCGAGGTGTGCGACGGCAAGCGGTTCCAGGCCGAGGTCCTCGACTACAAGCTCGGCGGTCGCGACATCAGCGAGGTCCTCGAGATGTCGGTGGCGCAGGCAACCGAGTTCTTCGGTGACGGCGATGCCCGGATCCCGGCCGCCCACAAGATCCTTGTGCGGTTATCCGACGTCGGCCTGGGCTACCTGAAGGTCGGTCAGCCGCTGACGACCCTGTCCGGTGGTGAGCGGCAGCGCCTCAAGCTGGCCGCACAGATGGGGGAGAAGGGCGAGGTCTACGTCCTCGACGAACCGACGACCGGACTGCACCTGGCCGACGTCGAACAACTGCTCGGGCTCCTCGACCGCCTCGTCGACTCCGGTAAGTCCGTCATCGTGATCGAGCACCATCAAGCAGTGATGGCGCACGCCGACTGGGTCATCGACCTCGGACCGGGCGCCGGCCACGACGGCGGCCGGATCGTCTTCGAGGGCACGCCCGCCGACATCGTCGCGGATCGGTCGACCCTCACCGGCGAGCACCTCGCCGAGTACGTGGATCTCGCCGCCGCGAGGTGACCCTCGACACGCCCGAAGGTCGCCCACCAGGCACGTCGGAGTACCTGCCCCCGGTACCGTCGGGTCTGCGCGATACGATCCCGACTCGGAAGAGAGGTCGGTCGTGACGGCACTGGCGAACAGCTATCTGCGTTCGGCGCCCGCGCGGTGGGTCGCGCTGGTCGCGTTCGCCATCGGCGCGTTCCTGTTCATCTTCGTCTTCCCGAACCAGCCGATGACGCCGTATCGCATCGACTTCGACGTCTACCGCACGGGCGCGCAGTACTTCCTCGACGGCGGACGGCTATACGACCAACTGCCGCAGCTGTCGCAAGGCGCCTACCTGCCGTTCACCTACCCGCCGATCGCGGCGGTGCTGTTCACGGTCTTTACGATCGTGCCGGTCTGGGTGGGTTCGGCCATCTTCACCGCGATCTCGATCGGCCTGCTGTTCATCGTGATGCGGCTCGTGATGTCGCGAATCCTCGACCGGACCGCCGCGGAGATCACCTGGCTGGTCTTGCCGTTCGCGGCGGTCGCGCTGTGGTTGGGCCCGGTGCGCGACACACTGACTTTCGGCCAAGTCAACATTCTGCTCATGGCACTGGTGGTGATCGACGCGCTGGTCGGACGCGGTCGCTGGTGGCGGGGTCTTCTCGTGGGCCTCGCGATCGCGATCAAGCTGACCCCCTTCGTCTTCCTGCTCTTCTTCGTCCTCCGCCGGGATTGGCGCGCGGCTGTCGTCAGCGTCGTGTCGGCGCTCGCGTTCCACGGCATCGGCTATCTGCTGGCGCCCAAGGATTCGGTCCAGTACTGGACGGAGTCACTGATCGACACCGACCGCATCGGCAGCCCCATCTTTGCCAACAACCAGTCGATCAACGGCGAGCTGCAACGCCTCGGCATCGACTCACGCGCCGTCTGGTTCCTCCTCGCGCTCATCGTGGGCCTGTTCATCGCGTGGGTGGCGTGGCAACTCATGCGAGCGGGAACCGAGGTCGGCGCGCTCCTCGTGGTCGCGATGTCGGCGTTGTTCTGTTCTCCGCTGTCGTGGGATCAGCACTGGGTGTGGGTTGCCCCGCTGATGATGGCAATGACCGTCTGGGGCATCCGAACCGTCCTGCCAGGGGCCGTCGCGTGGTGGTTCCTCGTCGTCGCAGGCGTCGCGATCTTCCTCATCGTGCCCCACCAGCGCGTACCCAACCGCTACGAGGTCGAGCTGACCTGGACGTGGTGGCAGCACCTCATCGGATCGACGTACCTCATCTGGGGACTCGCTGTCCTCGTCGCGTTGGGCGCGGTCGCAGCGCGTCTGCCGCGTGACGTCGCGCCGCAGCGCGAACTCGAACACGTCGCCTGACAATCCTCCGACCGATCTCCGCGAATCGATGACGCGGTCGAATTCTGCGTCCTACACTCACGCTTGAAACAGTTCAACGAATTCGTGTCATCGCGGGTGGTGCCGCCGCGCGATCGGACGGGCGGGAGTACGACGTGGCAGATACGAAGAAGCTTTTCCAGAACACGCTGGCGCGAATCAACAAGGCCTACCCGAGTCCGCCGCGACCGCTCGCGGAGCCGCCGGCCGGTTCTGGCCTCAAGCCGGTGATGGGTACGGCCGGGCTGCCGTTGATCGGCAACACGCTGGAGGCGTTGGCCGATCCGCTGAAGAGTTCGATGGACCGTTTCGAACGCTTCGGACCCGTGACGTGGTCCGGTTCGATCGGCATGAACGTGGTGAATCTGGTGGGACCCGACGCGATCGAATGCGCGTGGATGAACCGCGAGAAGGCCTTCTCGAGCGAGGAGGGATGGGAGCCGATGATCGGCCCGTTCTTCCATCGCGGAATCATGCTGATGGATGCACCGGACCACATGTATCACCGCCGCATCATGCAGCAGGCGTTCACGCCCGCCCGACTCAAGGGCTACCTGGGCATGATGACCCCGCACATCGAGAAGACCCTCGCCAATTGGCCCATCGAAGACGGCTTTCCGATGTACTCCCGTACAAAGGACTTGACCCTGTCGCTGGCGACCGAGGTGTTCATGGGCGCGTCACTGAACGAGACCGAGGCGCACGCTCTCGAGGACTCCTTCGAAGCCGCGGTTCGTGGCGGACAGGGCCTCGTCCGCTTCGACACCAAGAAGTTCGGCACCTGGACACGTGGATTGCGCGGGCGAGAGGCGCTGCAGCGCTACTTCCGGTCGGAGATCGCCTCCAAGCGAGCCGGCGACGGCGACGATCTGTTCAGCGTCCTGTGCCACAGCGAAAGTCCCGAGGGCGACACCTTCAGCGACGAGGACGTGGTGAACCACATGATCTTCGTCATGATGGCCGCCCACGACACCAGCACCATCGCGTTGTCGATGCTCGCGTATTTCCTCGGTCGCTACCCGGAGTGGCAGGAACGGCTGCGCGCCGAATCGCTGGCCCTGGACAAGCCGACCCTCGACTACGACGACATCGACAAGCTGCCCAGCCTCGACCTTGCCTTCAAGGAGACGCTCCGCATCAACGCTCCGGTCGGCATGTTGTTCCGAAAAGCCATCCAGGACACCGACATTCTGGGTCACTACATACCAGCCGGCACCATGATCGGCATTCATCCGTGGACCACGATGCTGCGCAAGGAATGGTGGCCGAACCCGACGCACTGGGATCCCGAGCGATTCGCCGACGACCGTCGTGAGGACAAGGTCCACCGGTTCGCGTGGGCACCCTTCGGCGGCGGCGCACACAAGTGCATCGGCCTCTATTTCGGTGGCATGGAAGTGAAGTCGATCATGCACCAGATGCTGCAGCGCTTCGAGTGGACGGTGCCCGCCGACTACCGACTCGAACTGACCTACGGCACCGGCCCCACACCCGCCGACGGACTCCCCATCGACATCCGACGACGGACGGCCTACGTCCCCGCCTGACCCGTTGACCGTGCGCCCAAAATCGTTGACCGTGCATCGAAATTCGTTGACCGGTCCGACGGACGCCCGCAAAAAGTAGGGGAAGAAACTCTTCCCCTACCCTTCGAGTCCTCCCCGCGAAATTCCTAGCGGACGACTACGAACCCCGGGGAAGAAGTTCTTCCCCTAGATTCTGCGGGCAGAGCGCGAGGGTATCTGCCCAGCTCAGCGGGGTAGTCACCCAGATCTTGGGATCAGTTCTCCGCAACGTTGCTGTGCGTGGTCGACCTTGCCGCTTTCTTGGCCGGCGCCTTCTTCGCGACGGTCTTCTTGGCGACGGTTGCCTTCTGCGCCCCAGCCTTTGTTGCAGCAGCCTTCTTTGCCGGTGCCTTCCTTGCAGCGGTTTTCGCCGGCACCGCCTTCTTCGCTGCCGCCTTCTTCGCTGCCGCCTTCTTGGCGGCCGCCTTGGCCGGTGCTGCCTTCTTGGCCGGTGCCTTGGCGGCTGCCTTCTTTGCGGGAGACTTCTTGGCCGCAACCTTCTTCACTGCAACCTTCTTCGCTGCAGCCTTCTTTGCCGGTGCCTTCGTCGCCGCCACCGTCTCGACACGCGTTGCGGTCAATTGTTTCAGCGCACCCGGGGGAAGTTGTGCGACAACCTCTTCCACCTCGGCGGCCACTTCTTCGACCTCGGCTTCGGCCTCTTCGACGCGCTGTTCGAGATGGCGCGTCGTTGCCGCATGCCCGACGCCGACCGCGAGTGCCACCGGCCAATCGATCACCTCGAGCACCGCCAGTAGACCGAGCGCACCGTAGAACGCAAGCTGGTCGGGGGAGGGCACAGAGATCCGTCCGAGGACCGGCACCTGCACAGCGAAGCGTTCCGCCTCGGCGACCAACTTCGAGACGTCGCGGTGTGAGTCGACGAACGACCGCGTCGCTTCCAACAAATCTTCTCTCCATTCGGGCACGGGGTACTGACTTCCACCGCTTGTTCGGTTAGGCTGTCCTGCATGACCGAGATCGGCCGTGCCATCGGCCCGGACACGTTGCTCGCCGCCGGCGTTCGTGTGCTCACGCCGCCGATCCGCGAAGTTTACGCGCTGCTCGTTCGCGCCGGTGTCCTCGTCATCGACGACGAGTGACTCTGCGCGACTACGCGCCTGCTGCCCCATCCGTTCGAGGACGTCCGGGGCGATCTTGGACACCACCATGGCGGCGCCCGCTCCGGTGAGCGCCTGACCCCATCCGACCGGCCCGAGGGGCGTGCACCCGAACAGGGAGCTCAGACCCGGGGTCGTGATCACGCCCGCCATCAGGATGAACGTGCCCACGCTGGTCATCACGACCAGCTTGCCGTGCGATTCGTCGACGATCTGGGTCAACTGGGTGAGCACCAGGCCGGCCAAGCCGACGGTGGCTGCCCGCTGCGGCGTCCCGCCCGGTCGTGCGAGCAGCCACGAGAGCGTGGCACCGACCGCCGTCGACGCGCCGTGAGTGTAGATGGCCCGCCAGAGCGCTGCCTCGTCGAAGTCCGCGAGACCGTCGCCGACCTGGGGGCTCACCGCGAGAGCCGCTGCCGGCAGCGCATCGGTGAGCATGTTGATGAGCAGGATCTGACGCGCCGACATGGCGGGCTTGCCCGTCACCGTACTGGTGATCAGCGCAAAGCTGACCTCACCGAGATTGTGTCCCACCAGCATCGACACCGCGGCCTGGACCCGACGCCACAGCTGGTGCCCTTCATCGATCGCGTCGATGAAGGCGCCGATCTGGCCGTCGAGTAGCAAGACGTCGGCCGCGGTGCGGGCCGGGTCGCTGCCGCTCGAGACGATGCCGACCCCGACGGTGGCCGCCCGGATCGCTGCGGCGTCGTTGGCGCCGTCACCGACCATCGCAGTCACCAGGTCGGCAGCCTCGAGCGCCTGCACCACCTGAACCTTGTGTTCGGGGGCCATCCGCGCGAACACTCGGTAACGCTGTACCGCAGCGATCTGCCCATCGCTGGTGAGGGCCTCCCACGCGGTTCCGGTCATGACCTCGTCGGGTTTCAGCGCCATCCCGAGGTCTCGCGCGATCACCATCGCGGTCACCGGGTGGTCACCGGTGATCAGGCGGACACCGATGTCACGTCGCTGCAGTTCTTCGATGAGGCCACGAGACGTGGGCCGCGCCGTGTCGGCGATCCCGACCGCCCCCAGGGCGCGGAGGTCCTCCGAGCAGAGTTGCGTGAACACGTCGGGATCGGCCCGAGCGGCCTGTGCCTGCTCGGGGGTCAGCTCGCGCTCGGCGACCGCCAGCACTCGAAGTCCTGCGGCGGTCATCTCGTCGATGACCTCGATCAACGACGCCTCACCCGGACGCAACGCGGCGGTGATCGCTTCGGGTGCACCCTTGATCGACAACGTCGTACCGATGATCGCGGCCGCGTACGGACGATCCGACTGGAAGAGGAGATTCGCATCGGTGCCACCGGTCTGCACTCCGATGTCGAGCCCGGCCACCCGGATCGCTTCGTCCGTGGCGTGCACCGAATGCTCACCTCTCGGTGGCGGGATCGTGTGCACCGCGGCCGCGAGCACAGCGTCGTCCTCGACGCCGTCCACCGAACCGACCTCACGCACCCGCAGCTTGTTCTCACTGAGCGTCCCGGTCTTGTCGAAACACACCACGTCCAGCCGTGCGAATGCCTCGATCGCCTGTGGATTGCGGATGAGCACATGTGAACTGGTGAGCTGCCGTGCCGCGGCGAGCTGAGCGAGGGTGGTCACCAAGGGCAATCCCTCGGGAACCGCTGCAACCGCGATGGCGACGCCGCCTGCGACGGCATCGTGCAGCGGGGTGCCGCGCAGCAGGCTGAGCAATCCGACGGCGCCGCCCCCGGCGATGCTCCATGGCAAGGCCTGACCGGTGATCTTCGACAGCTGGGCGGCCAACCCGACCTTGCGGGACTTCCGTGCGGTCATCGCGGTCGCACGGCTCATCTGGGTGGAGGCTCCGATCGACGTCACGATGGCGACGCCTCGTCCCGCGATGACGACCGTTCCCGCGTACAGCGAACCCGTCCGTTCCGCAAGTGGCGCACCGGGTGTCGGCTCGGATGACTTGCTCACCGGCAACGACTCGCCGGTCAACGCGGATTCGTCTACTTCCAATGCGTCGGCTCGGACGATCCGTCCGTCCGCCGGGACCACCTCTCCGGGGCCGACGGCGATGAGGTCGCCCGGACGCAGCCGACTCGCCGGGACCTGTTCCTCGCGATCGCCGGTTCCGGGGCCGACGAGGCGTCTGGCGAGCGGTTCCTGGACGGCCAGCAGTTCGTCGAGGATGCGCTCGGCGTGGAGTTCCTGCTCGGCGGAGATCGCGGTGTTGAGCAGCAGGACCGCGAAGACGAGGCCCGCGTCGAGCGGTGAGCCGAGGAGGGCGGTGGCCGCCGCACCGGTGGCGAGGATCGGGGTGATCGGATCGTCGAGGTCCCCACGGATCGCTCCGACGAACTCTGAGGCCGTCCGCCAGACCGCCGCCACACGGTTGGTGACCGGTTTGACCACCGACACCGAGGTGAGACCGCTCAGCCGTTCCTGAATCGGTTGGTCCGGTGCGGGACGCGGGAGCAGCCGGGCGACCTCACTCACCGGAAGTGCATGCCAATCGTGGCCCAGCTCCGGTATCGGCAGCGACTCGTCGAATACTCCCGAACCCAAGCGGAATCCGGTCCACAGCGCCCCTACGGCAGCAAGATTGACCGACGCCGGTCCGCTGCCCACCACGTCGGGCAGCAGCATGATCGCGCCGATCACCGAACCCGAGACCGACAGTTGGACTCCCTTGTTCGCCGCCGTCTTGGCGACCGGGAGGGCGTGCAGGAAACGCCACACACCGCCCAGGTCGGGGACAAATATGTCGGCACCCCAAGGTGGGGGCGCGTCCCGGTGCCAGACCCCGACCACGACCTCCGCATCGGCGGTCGCCATATCGGTGGCGCCGGTGACGAAAGCGACCGTCGCGCCTCGATCGTGGAGAGTGGCCAGCGCCCGGCGGAGGGCGTCGTCGACGGGTCCGGCGGCATGGAGAAGCTCGTCGAAACCCTGTCCGAGAGAACGCAGTCCGGGGTCGTCGAGCGAGACGATGCGCGCGCCCACCCGTCGGGCCTCGGTGACCACCGCCGAGGAGAGCGGGTCGCGGAGTGGACTGACCAACGCGGTGCCGGTTCCGCCTGCTCCGGGGATCTCGTCGAGTGGGTGGAGGCCGGGAGTCAACAGTCCGTCGTCGAGTGCGGCGCGTGCGGCTTCCCACGCCCGCGCCCGGAAATCGCCGTCCAGTCCGTTGATCTGCGTGACCGTCAATTCGTCGGTGTAGAGCACGCGGGGGTCGATCAGCACCGTGTCCACGGTGTCGAGGTGCCGCAGCACCGACGGATGCATCACGAGTGCGCCGTGTCGGCCCGACAGGCCTCGGGACAGTGCGCACGCGAACGACTGACGCACGCTCCGAACGGGTTTCGGCATCGCCGTCAGCACGGTGTCGGTGGCCATGTCGGCGCTGCCCGACATGACGCCGACGAGCGCGGCGGCACCCACACCGACCGCGGCTGCCTTGTTCGCATAACCGTCGCTGACACCGCTGGTGTGCAGCGATCGTGTTCGCGGCCGCGTCCCGGGCTCGTCGGCGGTCTTGAATGCCTGACGAGTGAGGTTGTGCTCCAATCGGTTCCACGTTCGGCGCCCGTTGACTGCCTCGGCCGCAAGCATGGCGCGCGTGGTCGCGTCGGCGAACAACCCGGTCGGCGAGACGCGCAGTACGCCGACCGACGTACCGATCAACGCGAAGACCAACTCCGACGCCTCGGGGCCCAACAATTCGGTGACGCGGTTTCGGATCGCCGGTGTGTGGTGCGACAAAGAAACCGGGGCGGCGAGGAAGCGGAATGATCCCGGTGCGCCCAGAAGCGACGCCGTGGTCCCGACCACCAGGCCGGCGGTTGCCACCGTGGAACTGAGCAGTCGCGCGCCGAGGGCCGCGTCGTCACCGGGGAGCGTCGCCGGCAACCGCCTCCGGTCGGCGATCACCCCGTGCTCTGCGGTGTCGAGGATCGTGCCCAGCGCTTGCGCACTCGGGCCCCCCCGGTCGACCACGACGACCATGCGAGCGGTTGCCCGATTCAACACCACATCGCGAACTCCGGCAGTGTCGGCGACCGCATCGATCACTGCGCGCGCCAACGCGTCTGGGTCGTCACCATCGAGGCCGCGCACCTCGATCCAGCGCACCTCGCCGCGGGAACTCATTCGTCGGGCCGGCGATGCGGTCAGCGCCTCGCCCACCACCGCGGTGGCGCCGCGGGCGAGGTCGGTCAGCCCGGTGATTTGTTCACCCGCTGCGTCGACGAGAGATCGGGACACGGTGCGCCCCGCCTTGACCGCGGCCTCCCCACCCATGAGTGCGGCACCCGTGGCCACATTTGCGAACCACAGCGGAGCACTGAGCAGACCCATCTGGCGACACCTCCGGCGACGTTTGCGGCAATCGACCGCCGGCGACAGCCCAACGGACTCGGTCCGAAGTCGATGCACGTCGTCGGCGCCATAGGCGATTGCGCTGGCCATTCGAGTCTATCCAACAGGCACAGCCGTCCAGCACGATCGGTGCGGCTGTATCTACGCGGCCGACCCCCGTCAGTCGACCCCCGTCAGTCGAGTAGTGCGGCGAGTTGTTGGACCTGCTCGACGCTTCCGGGCGAGACGAGCATCGTGGTCACACCCGCCTTCTCCCACACGCCGATCTGAGTGCGCACATGTTCGGCGTCGCCGACGATTGCGGAGTCGTCCACCACCTCGTCCGGGATGATCTGGGCCGCTTGGTCTTTGCGGTCGCTGCGGAACAGTGCGGTGACCTCGTCGACGACCTCGCCGTAGCCCATGCGACGGTAGACCTCGGCGTGAAAGTTGGTGTCCTCACTGCCCATGCCACCCATGTACAGCGCGAGGAACGGCTTGATGGCGGCGTACGTGGCCGCCTTGTCGTCGGTGATCACGATCTGGGCGGTCGCGCAGATCTCGAAGTCGGCCCGCGAACGGCGGGCGCCGGCGCGGGCGAATCCGTCGTCGAGCCACTCGTTGTAGGTGTCGGCCATGCGCGGCGTGTAGAAGAGCGGCAGCCACCCGTCGGCGATCTCGGCGGCGAGCGCGATGTTCTTGGGTCCCTCGGCCCCGAGCATCACCGGGATGTCGGCGCGACGGGGATGGGTGATCGGCTTGAGGGGTTTGCCGAGTCCGCTGGCCTCGGGTCCGCCCAACGGCAGCGGGTAATGGGGTCCGTCGCTGGTGACCGGCGCTTCGCGCGCCCACACCTGCCGCATGATGTCGATGTACTCCCGGGTGCGCGCGAGCGGTTTGGCGAAGCGCTGTCCGTACCAGCCTTCGACGACCTGCGGGCCGGAGACCCCGAGGCCCACGATGTGACGCCCGCCGGAGAGGTGATCGAGCGTCAGTGCCGCCATCGCGCAGGCGGTCGGCGTGCGCGCCGAGAGTTGCAATACCGACGTTCCCAGTCGAACCCGCTGCGTGGACGAACCCCACCAGGCCAGGGGAGTGTAGGCATCCGAACCCCACGCCTCGGCGGTGAACACGCTGTCGAAACCGGACGCCTCGGCCGCTGCCACGAGTTGACCGTGGTTGGTGGGAGGCTGCGCGCCCCAGTAACCGAGTTGCAGACCGAATTTCATCACTCACCCTTTCGACCGTGTGGCATCCGCCTGCGGGCGAAACTACGCCGCGCACGCGATTGGATCAAGGGGTGAATAGTCATATTATTGACTAAAGACGACGGATTTCGACGAACGGAGGCACGCATGTCCTTGCGCCATGCCGTCCTGGCCGCGTTGCTCGACGCCGACGCGACGGGCTATCAGTTGGCCAAGAACTTCGATGTCTCGGTGGCGAGTTACTGGTTTGCCACCCCCCAGCAGCTCTATGCCGAACTCGGCCGGCTCGAGACCGGCGGGCTCATCGTCGGCCGTGAAGTCATCCAGGAACGACGCCCCAACAAGCGCATCTTCACTATCACCGACGCGGGTCGCGCCGAACTCGAGGACTTCGTCGGCAACACCTCCAAGCCGACCTTCATCCGAGACGAGCTGCTGGTTCGGGTGTACGCCAGCGATGTGGGTGACCCCGGACCGCTCATCGAGCATCTGCACCAGCGCGCCGAGGCGTCCCTGGCCAAGGCCGAGTTCATCGAGGGGTTGTTGCGCAAGCTCCGCGGGGAGATGTCCGAGGACCGCTTCCTCGCGGAGGGTCGGCGAGTCGGGCCCTACCTGACTGGCCTTCGCGGCAGCGTGTTCGAACGCGAGAACGCCGCGTGGTACCGGCGGGCGGCCGGGGTGCTTGCCGCACGGGCCGCCGTCGCGGTGCCGATCGATCGTTGACGCACCCCAATCGGCAGCGCGACGCTCAGCCTGCGTTTGCCGCGATCTCTTCCGCCGCCTCGGCCTGGATCCGTTCGAACTGCGCACCCATCGCTTCGGCCAGCGCCGAGGCGCCCGACAGCGGCCGGACCATCACCATGAAGTCGTCGATCTTGCCCTCGTCGTCGACGTGCAGGAAGTCGCAGCCGGTGATCGTGCGACCACTCACGACGGTCTCGAAGATCAGCGCATGGTTGCGCCCGTCCGGGTCGGCGATCTCCCGTATGTAGCGGAAGTCCTCGAAGACGCGCATGACGCCGCGCAGGATCGCGGCGGTGATGGTCTTGCCGGGGTAGGGCTTGAACGCGACCGGGCTGGTGAAGACAACGTCATCGGCCAGTAGGTCGGCCATGGCCTGCGTGTCGCCACTCTCGACCGCCGCACGGAAAGGATGCATCTGAGCCAACTCCTAGTAGTCAATTAATTGACTAGATTCTAGGGCGCTCTCATCTCGTGGACAAGGGCGGCGTCATCCCACGACAGCGGCGATCCGGTCCGATGTCTTCGCACCTGTGCCGGTCAGCACCACCACGGTCGTCTCCGAACGCCGGATGATTCCGTCGGAAATGAAGCGGTCGAGCGCCGCTGCGGCGACCGCACTCGTCGGCTCCACAAAGAGACCATGCGATGCGAGAGCGCGCAGCGCAGACACGATTTCATCCTCGGTCACCGCGACGGCGGCCCCCGCAGACCTTCCGATGGCTGCGACGACCTCGGGCAACCGCACCGGACGAGCGATCGCGGCGCCCTCGGCGATCGTCGGGGCCCGCTGCCCGGTCTGGTGAATTCGATTCACGGTGTCGGCGATCGCGGCCCAGTCGCGTGGTTGTCCGACGAGCAGTCGCGGTCGACGATCGATGGCACCCGCCGACAGCAGTTCGGTGAACGCGAGGTCGCAGCCGAGAACGAGGCTTCCCGAGCCGGCCACGACGACGATGTTGTCGGGAGCGGTGAATCCCAATGCCTCCCAGATCTCATAGCCGATTGTCTTCACGCCCTGCACGAACATGGGATGCCAGTTGTGGCTGGCATAGGGGATGCGAGCCGAACGCCGGATGGCCTCGTCACCGACGTCGTCGCGGGTTCCCGAGACGAACACGAGTTCGGCGCCATGCGCCCGCGCCTGGACCACCTTTGACGCCGAGGTCGCCTCTGGCACCAGGATGGTCGCGTGCACACCCGCTGCTGCCGCATAGGCGGCCACCGACGAACCACCATTACCCGACGAGTCCTCCAACACGGCCTGCGCACCCTGCGAGCGCAGATGCGACATCATCACCGAGACACCACGATCCTTGAAGCTCGCTGTCGGATTGAACCATTCCAGCTTGAAGTGCACGCGATGCTCACCCCAATCGAGCAGGGGCATGGGAGTAGCGCCTTCTCCCAAGCTGATTCGGTGACGCTGGTCCACCGGGATCACCGGGGCGTAGCGCCACAACGATCGTTCACCGACGACGATGTCCGCGGACGTGAGGCCAGGCAGCCGGCTCACAGCGAGGGGCGACCCGTCCGCCCCTCGCCACCGCGGATCGGTCAGCTCGTATCGCGTGCCGGATCGGTCGACGAGGTAGGCAGACGATGTCCGACGGTCGGCGCACATGTCTTCCGAGGCTAGACCGTCCGCGCCGAGGTCGAAACGATCCTCGTGATCGCGGCCCGATCTGCCACACTCATCACGATGGGTGCCAAAGGCGGCCGCGTGTACAGCGGCGTGGAGGTCGACGAGCGTGTGGCGCAGCGTCGAAGCAGGCTGTTGGAGGCCGGTCTCGACATTCTCGGCGATCCACGCGGAGACGACGACCTCACACTTCGCGTGATCTGTCGGCGCTCGGGGCTGGCCCAGCGGTACTTCTACGAGAGCTTCGCCGACAAGGACGTCTTCGCTGCCGCGGTGTACGACTGGGCGATGGCACAGGTAATCGACGAGGTGCAGGGTGCGCTCGCGAGCAGCACATTCCGCGCAGGAACGCGTGTGGGTGTGACCCAACTGATCCGCACCATCGCCGGTGATCGACGCATCGGCGAGATGCTGTTCGGGCGGCATCAGACCAACGATGTGATCGTGGCCAAGCGGTTCGAGTCGACCGCGGCGTTCGTCGCGCTGTTCAGCGCGCAGTCGGGCGACCGGTTTCGTCCCGACGAACACGGCAAGCCGCCGCTGATCTCCCACTTCCTGGTCGGTGGGGTCGCGCAGGCTATCGCCGCATGGCTCAACGACGACGTGGACGTCAGCGAAGATCGCCTTGCCGACCAACTCGTCACCTTGCTCACGTCCAACGGCGTGGGGCAACCACAGTGAGTGGTCATGATCGATGACATCCTGATCACCGCCCGACCGCTCGGCGAGTATCGCGCGATGTTCTCGCTGACAGACGCAGACCTCGCATTGCCTGTACTCGACTGCGCAGCAGGTGCTTCCGCATTCACCGCCGAGGTCAATGCGGCCGGGGGAGACGCCACAGCTTGCGACCCGAGATATGCCGAGCACCCCGCCACGCTCGACGCGCTGACCCGGTCAGAGACACTGCGCGGCAACGAGTTCGTCCGCCGCCATCACGACGACTACCAGTGGAGCTTCTACCGCGACCCCGACGACCACCTGGCCCGACGAATGCTGGCGTGCCGGCGATTCGTCGACGACATCACCGCTCATCCCGAGCGCTACGTCGCAGGCTCGTTGCCCGACTTGCCGTTCGACGACGCCAGTTTCGGTCTCGTGGTGTCGTCGCATCTGCTGTTCAGCCATGCCGACAAACTCGATGAGCGCTTTCACCTCGAGGCCCTTCGCGAGATGTGCCGCGTCAGCTCCGGCGAGGTGCGCGTATTCCCGCTGGTGGCATCGGGTTCGACGCCGGCCCCGGACGTCGCCGCTCTGCTCGAGGCTCTTGACGGCGAGCACATCGACACCGAGATCCGGCCGGTTGACTACGAGTTCCAGCGCGGCGCAGATCGGATGCTGGTCTGCCACTCGCGCGCCGCCGCCGAAAATCGAGTTCAGGATCATCCGACGGCGTGACACGATGTCGTCATGCCCAGCTCACTGATCGAGACCCGACGCGAATGCTCTCCTGACCACGAAGCCGCGATGATCGACGCCGTCCACGACGCACTGGTCGCGGCTTTCCGAATCCCGCAGAGCGACAAGCACGTACGGCTCATCGCGCACGAGCCGCACCGGTTCTCGTACTCACCCGGCCTCGCATCACCCGAGCTGTACACACTGGTGACGATCGACTGTTTCGCCGGCCGGTCGGTAGAGGCCAAGCGCAACCTCTACCGCGAAATCGTCACTCGTCTGGGCGCCCTGGGCATTCCGAGCGACCACATCACCATCCTGGTGCGCGAAGCGTCCACCGAGAACTGGGGGATTCGCGGCGGACAGGCCGCCTGCGACGTCGACCTCGGCTTCGACGTCAACGTGTGATCGAACGAGATGGCCGCACGCTCGCCGAGGCGGCAAATGCTTACTCACGCCGGCCTCAGCCCGGATCCGTGGAAGCGTGTCGAACGATGACCGCAAGGACGCAGACCGGCCCAACTCACCTCAGACAGCGGAATTTCGGGCCCAGCTCTGCCTTCCACGGATCCAAGCCGAGGTGCGAGGAGCGCAGTTCAGTGCGTCTGCTCGGCAGCGAGGTCGGGTTTGACATGCCGTGTGGAGAGTTCCTCGAGCGCACGGAACACCCGTCTCGATGACTCGGCCCACGGCATGAGGATCGGAAAGACGTGGAACATGCCGTACTCCTCCATGGCATAGACCTGCACTCCGGCACCTTCGAGTCGTTCGACGAACAGCCGGATCCCGTCGCGGAACATCTCGTCGGCACCCCAGCACACGAAGGTCGGCGGAAACCAGTCCGGGTCGGGGTCGTCGACGATCGAGACCCGCGCGTCATTGGGTTGCACGCCTTGCAGATACGGGGTGACCGGGACGTTCCAGGGGAGGATGTCGAGATGTGCGTTCTCGGTGACCGACGGATGATCGAGATCGAGGTCGACCTCCGGCGAGAACAGCGCAACCGCGGCGGGCATCGGAAGATCATGTGCGTGCAGGTACGACACCAGAGACGCGGCGAGTCCGCCACCGCCCGAATCACCCGCCACCACAA
Source organism: Gordonia sp. NPDC003422 (assembly GCF_053588675.1). Taxonomy (NCBI): domain Bacteria; kingdom Bacillati; phylum Actinomycetota; class Actinomycetes; order Mycobacteriales; family Gordoniaceae; genus Gordonia; species Gordonia sp. NPDC003422. The sequence goes on along the minus strand of NZ_JBSFQL010000012.1, from coordinate 36,875 downwards.
GGTGATCCGGCGACACACCACGGTCGAGCAGGCCGCGGAACACGTCCGCGGCGTCGAGAACGCCTGCGGGGAAGGGGAATTCGGGTGCCATCCGGTAGTCGGCGATGAACACCTCGTTTCCGGTGGCCTTGACCAGCGAGGCGGCGAACGCCGAGTACATGATGGGTGACGTACCGATGTAACCCCCGCCGTGGAGGTAGAGGATCGTCGCCCCGATCTCCTGCTTGTCAGCGGGGTCGTCGACGTAGGCATCGGAACTGGCCTTGGCACGACACCACAGACCCGGAACGCCGCCGACAGTGTCCGCGGTGATCTCCACACCGTCGGTCAACGCGATGAATGGGGGCATAACCCACTGGCAGATGTCGTCGAGGATCTTCTCCATCGAGCGGAACTCGTCGATGGGTAGTCCCATCGAATAGCCCATGAAGGACCGAATGGTCTGTCGCGTCACCGACTGGCCGATGTTGTCGAGGAGGCCGGCCGGGCCGCGCCAGGGTTGGCGGAACGGGACCTGCGCCAGTCCGTTCAGCATCGATTGCGCCAATCCCACCACAGCCAGGGCGGTGACCGGCGCGGACGCCGTCTGAACCTCGGGGCGGTCTGCCATAACCATGACTCAACTGTAGATCGGAACACCCGTGATGGGTGAGGGCGAGCGACGCCTCAGTCGAGTTCGGTCGCCCGCGGGTGGAACGGCTGATAGAGACCGACCTTGCTTCCGCCCGGCAGAACGAATCCGGTCAGCCGGCCCCACGGTTCGTCGGTGGCCTCGTCGAGCGTCACGCCCCGAGCCCGAAGGGACGCCGTGGTCTCCTCGAGGTCGTCGCACGTCAGATACAGCTCATGTGCGGTGGAGGTGTCACTGGGATGTACCGCGAGTTCGGCCGGCGGAAGTTTGAAGATGAGCCAGCCGTGGCCGGCGTCGACATGGGGATACTCCAGCACGTCGGTGAAGAATTCCCGATCCGCGTCGGGGTCAGAACTGAAGACGATGATGTGCGCGCCGGAGATTGCCACGCGTCAACCTTCGCAGATCGAGACGACACCGGGACGAGGTTGGCGGTCCCGGCGAGCCAGTCGGGTCGGGGGTCTGACTGACTCACCGGGAACCATCGAGTACATCGGCGCACCTCGACGCGGCGTTACACAATCTCGAAAAGAAATTCTCAGCCGGCCAGAACTACCTGCATACCGGGCTTCATGAGGTCTGCGATCTCGTTCCACGGCACGGTCACCGGCAGGTAGTCACCGGCGGCGTGACTCACCGGAACGTAGACATGAAAACCCGACTGCAAAGGCACCCAGTTCGCGAAGTTGTTGATGTCTGCGGCGACCGGGTTGGCCCGGCTGTCGATCCGGTTGACCGACGCGGCCAGACGTGCGGCAGCCGCGTTCTGATCGGTGAAGACCTCGGAGAGGAGAATCGGCTGCGCGGTGTCGGCATTGATCGTGATCGTCGCGACCGTGTTGTTGGGGTGGGCGGCTCCACGGCCATAGGTGGAGAAGATCGCCACACCGGCCACCACCTGCTGCGTTGTCGTGGTCACGCGACTGCGCTCGTCACCGAGCAAGGTGCCGTCGGAGACCGTGGCGTCAGACAACTGGTTGACCACGTCGGTGAGCGCCGAACGCATCCCGGTGTTGAACCGCTCTCGGACGGGCGCCTGCCCGCCGGTCACCTGCGGCAGATTGACGTCGAAGGTCGTCGTCTCGGTGCCTCCACGGGTCGGTACCAGCGTGCCGACGTAGCCGCTCACGGCCTGCGTCGATGTGCTCGGCGACGACGGTGGCGACGTGACGGTGGTCGTCATGACCGTCGTGGAAATCTCCGTTCTGACCGACGACGGGGTGGAGCCGGTGTCGTCAGTGGCGCATCCGGCTGCAGCCGCCGCGGTCGCAACCAGCACGGCGACGATCAACCTCGAATTCCTTTGCATGGAAAAACGGTAGGCCATGTGGACCGACATTTCGTCGTGATCGGTGAGCGTGGCAGACTACCTCGGGTCCTCCTTCTGGGGGTCCTCATTCTGGGAATACCGCCAACACCTCCGAGGGCTGCGATGAACGGTACTGAGCTCAGCGACGCCGGCCCGGCGACGCTTGCCGAGGTGTGGGAGGCCAACAGGTCGATCCAGCGTTCGGCCGCGGTCCGGCTCTTCGCCGCCGCCAACTCGGCCCTGTACGTCACCTTGATGGAGCGGCATCTCGACTTCGGCGCACGCCTGGCCGAGACCGATCTCGCCGTCCGGCTCGAACGCGACGTTGCCGAGCTGGGCGCCGCCGACACCCCGAACGGCCTGGATCTGATCAAGCTGTGGGCCAAGCAGGGATGGCTGCACCGGGTGACCGACAACGCCACCGATGGCGCCCCGAACCTCTGCTACCTCTCGACCGACGCTCGATCGGTGTTGGACTATGTGCGCCGGCTGCGTCGTGAAGACAGTGTCGCGACCGGCGGCTCCATCAACGGCATCGCCGCGGGCCTCCGACGGGTCGCTGGTCAGGTCTCCGACGATCCCGACCACATCCGCGACGAGATCACCCACCAGATCGAAGAACTCGACGCCGAACTCGCCGACCTCGACGCCGGCCACCGACGAGCCCCGGATCTGCGGAGCGCCGAGGACGAAGCGCGAGCAATCGCCTACCAGATGGAGCAGGTGATCACCGACATCGGCCAGTACGGCAGCATGCTCGATCGCATCACCACCCAACTGCTCGACGACCCGAACGATTCCGACCTCGCCTACCGCGATAGACAACGTCAGATGTTCGACGACTACGAGGCACTTCTGGAGTCGTCGCAGAGTGCGTCGTACCACGCGTTCAGCCAGATGATCCAGGATCCCGAGCAGCGGGCGCGGCTGATCTCCGACATCGAGACGGTCACCGACCACCTGCCGGGCATCGACACCGGGCTGCGGTCGGTGATGGACAACTTCTTCGGGTTGGTCACCCAACAGATGGGTGAGGTCGGGCGCACCCGTCAGCGCTGCGCGCGGCGCATCCGCAGGTTCGTGGCCTCGGGCACACTCGAACAGAGTCGCGGCGTGGCCCGACAACTCAACGACGCGATCGCCACCGCAAACGAACTGCTGAAGGCGTCCCTGTCGGATCGCCGCATCGGCTACGAGATGCCGCTGGCCACACCTGCGGTGTCGTCGGTCGGCCGACTCGCCTTCGAGGTCCGCCATCCCGATCCGCCGGCGCCCGCCCTGCCCGCCGGTGGCGACGCCGACCTCTCCTCCTTCGCGTCGCTCGCCGGCCAGGTCGACACCGTCGAACTCACCGAGACGGTCAACAACGCGGTCCTCGACGGCCCGGTGACACTGTCGGAGGTGCTTGCACGGCTGAACGAGCCGTACCTGGCGCACGTCATCGTCCTGTGGTCGTGGGCGCTCAAACAGCCCGGCAACAACGCACATGAGTCCGTTGCGCTCCGATTCCGCTCCCTGCAGGGGGAGGACCAGGCGATCGAGGTCCCGGCCCTGATGTTCACCGAACCGATTCCGACCGCGGAGGTCGACGCGCTATGACAACAACCACCGATGACGGTGCACCGGACGCCGACGAATTCGCCGGCTACGACGACCTACCCGCCGCGGCGACTGGACCGGCCGACGATCTGCGGCCGCGCCACCCTCGGTTCGACGGCGATCGCAGCGAATTGCCCGACCGCGCCTGCTGGGCGCTGCAGAACCTGGTGACGAGGCGATATGTCAGTGGCGACCGACATCCACAACTCTGGGCCTGGGTTTCCGAGTACTCCGATGCTCTGCGGGTGCGGCTGTCCGAACTCGACCTGCGGTTGCGCATAGTGGACGAACTGCAGGTCGCCTTCGTCGAGCAGGCTGGATATGATTCACGTTGGGGCAGAAGGATTCTCAAGCGGGAGACGATACAGACCTACGACGCCATACTCGCGCTGCACCTGGCGAAGTACGCTCGTGCCGCGCGCGATGAGCACATCATGATCACGCGCGAAGAAATCCATGAACTGTTCGCAGGAGTCAGCAACACGATCGATCGTGATCTCGCGCTGTTCGACAAGCGCATCGAGCACGCCATCGACAAACTCGAAGAACTCGAGTTCTTGCGCAAGAACCGCGACGATCCCGACACGTTCACCGTCAGCCCGGTCATCTCCGCCGTGATGACCGCGTCGGTGATCACCGATCTGCAGCGGCAGTTCGAGCAGTTCATCTCCGCGGGCGACACCGGCGACGACGACCAGTCGGTCGATGAGGCCGGGACGCAGGTCATCGCACTCGATTCCGACGAGGACGACGAAGGAGACGATTGGTGAACCAACCCGTCGACCAGTACTCCCTGTCCCGGCTCCAGTTGATCAACTGGGGTGTCTTCGACGGGTACCACTCGATTCCGTTCAGCCCCAACGGATCACTGATCACCGGGTCGTCGGGCAGCGGCAAATCGTCTCTGTTGGATGCGATTTCGCTGGCCTTCCTGCCCGATCACCGGCGCAACTTCAACGCGTCCGGCGACGCCACCGCTGCCGGTTCGTCGAGCGGGCGGCGCACCGTCGGCAAGTACGTGCGTGGCGCGTGGGGTGAACGCCGCGACAGCGCCAACGCGGCCCGCGAGATCATGTACCTGCGCGGCGCCGGACCGGCCTGGGCCGCCATCGCGGTGACCTACACGTCGACGTCGGGTGCGGCGATCACCGGACTGGTGCTCAAGTGGCTGGCGGCCGGAAAGATGACCGACGCGCACAGCGCCTATTACATCCACGACGGTGACACCGACATCGCCGAGGTGTGCAACGCCTGGGCGACCGGCAATCACAATTCGGCCCGGTTCCGTGAACAAGGCTGGCGAGGTGGGCCCGGCGAGGGTAAATACCTTGCCACCCTGTACTCGCTCATCGGGATCCGCGCGTCCGAGGCGGCCCAGCAGCTCCTCGGAAAAGCGAAGTCACTCAAGAGTGTTGGCGGTCTGGCGCAGTTCGTTCGCGAGTTCATGCTCGACGAACCGACCAGCATCGCGGGCATCAAAGACGCCCTTGAACAGATCGACCCGCTCGTCGAGGCACGAGAACTGCTCGATGTGGCCCGGCGCAAACGCACCATCCTCGCCAACATCGAAACCGTCCAGGAACGCTATGTCGCCGAGGCTGCGACGTTCAGCGTCCTCGACACGATCGATCCCACGACGGTGCGTTCGTACGTGAACAACCTCCGCCTCCACAACGCGACGCCCGAAGTCAGCGACCTCGACGATCAGATTGCAAGGCTCGACGGCGATTTGGCGGCCCTCACCGCCCAGCACGACCAACTCCGGCAAGACCACTCGCATCTCCTGTCGCGGATCGCGACGTCGACCGGTGACCTCGCCCCGCTGCAAGAGCAACTCGCGACCGCCCAGAAGGTGAGCAACGAGGCCTCGATCCGGCGGGCGAGCTACGAGCACAAGGTGACCGCGCTCGGTTTCTCACCGCCCAACGACGCCGAGGAATTCTGGTCTCTGCGCGAGACCCTGATGGAGGACGCCACCCACATCGAGGGCCAACTCGAGGCCGGCAAGGCGCATTTTGCCGAGACCCTGGCACGCGAGGTGGCTGCGCGTACCCAGCGTGATGCGGTGGCCGACGAACTCACCCGGGTGCAGCAGGCCGGTTCGGCCCTTCCGCGCGCCGAGCACGAGATGCGGCGGGTGCTCGCCACCGCGCTGGGCATCGACGAATCCGAATTGCGTTACGTCGCCGAACTCGTCGAACTCGATCCCGACCAGGAGCGCTGGCGGCTGGCCGTGGAGAAGGTGCTGCGCTCGGCAGGCTTGCGACTTCTCGTTCCCGACAAGCATTTCCGGGCAGCACTTCGGTTCGTCAACAACCACGACATGCGTGGACGGATTCAGCTGCACCATGCCGAGGATCGTCGACCGCCGACCCCCGAGGCCGGCACCCTCGGCGCCACCTTGCGGGCCGTCGACCCGGCGCACCCGTGCTCGTCGGAAGCGCTGTCCATCCTTGCCCGCCTCGGCAATTACGCATGCGTCGAGTCGACCGCCGACTTCGGCGACCACACCAAAGCGGTGACCGATCGTGGTCTGCGCAAGGACTCGGCGAAGCTGGCCGTCAAGGACGACCGCCAAGCGCTGCGACCCTCACAGTACGTGTTCGTCGGCAATGTCGACGCCAAGATCGCAGCGCTGCAAGAGGAACTCGACGCCGAACAGCACGCCTACGACCAGGCGCGCGAGGCCAGTGCGACGCTCGACGGCGAACGAACGTCGCGTGAACAGCGCCGCGATTCCTACCGCAGACTCTGCGAGCAGTTCACCCAGTGGAGCGAAATCGACCTCGATTCCGCCGACGATCGGGTGGATCAGCTGGCCGAGCAGTACGACCTGCTGATGGAAGAGCACCCCGATGTCGAGGCGCTGCAGCGCAAGGCCGAGGACATCTGGGAGCAGGTGCGTGCCGCGATCTCCCAGGCCGCCCTGGTGCGCGACAAGATCGCGACTCACGATCGGCGCCGCACCCAACTGCTCGATCTGATCGATCGCCTGAAGCCGGAACCGATTGCGCCGCAGGCGCAGACGTCCCTCGACGGATTCCGCGAGGAGTCGGCCGCCACGCTCGACGTGCTCGCGCCCGAGTCGTACCGGCAGGAGCTGGTGAAGGTCGTGTCCCGCGACCGCGATCGAATGCGTTCGGACACAAGGCGTTCGCGTGACGAACTGGCCCGCATCCTCGACCGATACGACGAAGAGTTCCCGGACGCCATCCCCAACGACAGCGACGATTTCGACGAGCGCATCCACGACTATGTGTCGCTGTGCCGACGGATCGACGAGCGGGAACTCCCATCTGCCTACGAGCGGATGCGCCGGCTCATCACCGAGCAGGCACCGGGCGCAATCCTCAACCTGCACATGGCCGCCGACGCGGAGGAGCGCCGCATCGTCGAGCAGATCGAACGTGTCAACAGCGGTCTGGGTGCCGTCGCATTCAACCGAGGAACCCGACTGCGATTGCATCCGGGCCGCAAACACCTGGCTGCGGTCGCCGAACTGAGCGAGAAGGCGCGGCAGATCTCGGGCCGGGCGGCGGCGGTGGGTTTCGGTGACGAGCAGGCGATCCTGGAGCAGTATGCCGACATCCTGCTCCTGCGCGAACGGCTGGCGGGTGCCACGCCCGAGGACCGGCAATGGACTCGGGACGCACTCGACGTGCGCAATCGCTTCGACTTCTATTGCGAGGAGCACGACGCCGACAGCGGCGAGACCATTCGGACCTACAGTAACGCCGGCGACAACTCCGGTGGCGAGCAGGAAAAGCTGATGGCGTTCTGTCTCGCGGGCGCGCTGAGCTTCAACCTGGCGAGTCCCAACGGTCATGACAACCGTCCGATCTTCGCCCAGCTGATGCTCGACGAAGCCTTCTCCAAGTCGGATCCGCAATTCGCGCAACAGGCCCTGTCGGCGTTCCGGAAGTTCGGCTTCCAGCTGATCATCGTTGCGACCGTGCAGAACACCAGCACGATCCAGCCGTACATCGACAACGTCGTGATGGTGTCGAAAACCGAAGGGGCCGATGCGCGTCCGGTGGCGACCGCGATGTCCACCTCGATTCAGGCGTTCTCGGATCTGCGCCGCTCGAGCGGGGCGCGGCTGCCGGTCTAGATGCCGTTCTCCGCTCCGGCGGTGGCCTCGGCCGCACCGGCGGCCGCGATCTCGTGGATGCTCACGCCGTCGGCGGTGATGGTGGTGATCGTGGCCAGAGACGTCCGGCCCGGAGGCTGGAGTCGGATGGTGATCTGTCCGTCGACGGCCCGGTCGAGGTGGGTGACGATCTCCGCGTGGAGTCCGGCCATCGTCGCCTCGTCCGCATCCGTTGGCCCGCTGCGACTGTCGTCGAGGAGCCGGACGTCGACGCCGCGCGCCCGTGCCGCCCAGGTCGATCGAGTCACCTGCCGGACATCGAGAGCACGTGCCCGGATCCCGTCGCGCAGCCGCGCCTCGAGGAGACGTGCGTGTTCGACGTCACCGCCGGTCAGACCACCGTCCTCGGCGATGGTGACGAGCAGCGGGCGAGCCAGTTCATCGAGCCGAGCCTTTTGCGTCGCCCGCTCGGTGCGGACCGCGTCGGCGGCGGCACGCTCGGCCAGCTGACGGGTCTGGGCAGCGCGCAGCCGATAGATGGTCGCGGCGGCGGGTCGCACCAGCCACGCGAACAGAGTCGCCGAGACCATCAAGCCGGTGCTGGACAGCAACTGTCCAACGGCCTGGTCGAGACCGCCTCCGGTGCGCAGCGCCCACGCCGCCGCCACCGCGAACACGATCGCCTGACTCGTCCACGACGCCGCCACACGTCCACGCACACACAGAAAGGCACACAGGACCGTGCCGCCACCGAAGGCCACCGCGGCCTGCAGCGGCTGGTTGATGGGCACCGGCAGGGCGGGCAGCATCGCGATGGCCTGCACGATCGGGACGATCGCGACCACGACGGTGGCGCGGCGAGGGAGTGGGTCGCCGTGGGTCCGCAGGAGCACCGCGCCGCCGACGGCGAGCAGCGCGAGCGGAACAACCGCCGCGGCGACCCCCACACCGGACTTCAGCGACCCGAAGGTCAGCAGACAGCCGGCCGCGAAGAATCCGTACGCGACCGTGCGAGCGCCGCGTGAATGCATACCGAGAAGGTCATGGACCGGATCCGAGCCACGGCCCGGATCATCCTGGTCGACGGGCGACGTCGGCATCACGAGCGCCACTCGAGTTCGACGGTGGTACCGGCGTCGACCGCACTGGTCACCACGGATCGGCCACCACGAAGTCGCTGCATGCGTCGAGTGATGCTGAAGTCCAGACCGAGCCGGCCGCTCTCACGCCGCCGCGAATCGAACCCGGGCCCGGTATCGGCGATGACCAATCGCAGAGCCCGCGGTGCCAGCCATGCGGTCACCTCCTGGGTCGCCCCGGCGGCGTGCAATGAGCTGTTGCGCAATGCCTCGGCGGCGGCGGCGAGCATCTCTCCGACGACATGTGCGGGATACCGCGCGCCGGCCACGTCGCCGTCGGTGTGGATCTCCGGCTGCACGGCGTGCTCTGCACACACACGACGAAGCCGCCGCTGCAGGGCGTCGATCCCAACCGCTTCTTCAACGGCGAGCTGGTGCGCCAGCCGATCCAGTTCGGTCAGCGCATCGCGGGCATGAGATCCGACACGCGGATCATCCGGTGTCCGATGCGCTTGGAGAAGGGTGGCCAGGACGCGGTCGTGCACCAGTGCGTCGAAACGTGCTCGTTCCTCGTCGCGCGCCACCCGCGCCGCATCGGCCACCGCTTGTCGCTCCACGTCGCGGCGCGTGGCGTCGAGCAGGTGCGCGGTGCGGACCGTGAGCAGTGCTGCGGCGACAAACACCGAGCTGAAGGCCACCGCCCACACCGTCTCGTAGGCGACCCGCGCGGCCAATGACTCCACCCCGACGAGTCCTAGCTGGTTGGTCAGGACACTGAGAAACGACGCCACGACCTGGCCCGCGAACGCCCACGCGGGTGGGGCGACCAGGGCCGCGGACAGGCCGGCGAGACCCGAGAACATCACCATCCAGGTGCTCCTCGCCGACATCACGTGCCCACCGTTCCACGCGATCAGCCACAAGAGATTGGCGAGCACGTAGCCGCCGAAGGCGGCGCACGCCGCGACGCCCGTGGCACCCCGCATTCTCGAGAAACTGGGCATCGTCGAGAAACTGGTCGCGATCAGCGCGAGCCCGGGGCCGAAGACCAAGACGACGGCCACCGGCGTCCACCACCCGTCGACCATCTGACCGTCCGCACCCAGTTCCGGGATCGACACCAGTAGGTAGGCCGCATACCCGAGTCCGACGAATCGGGTCAGGAGCCGCAGAATTCGATCACCGTCTGCGGTCTGCGCCTCCATCACATCCCGGACGTACGGTGCGGCATCGATACCCACCCGTCCTCCAGGGCTCGCTTGAACAGGTCGAGTTTCGTGTTCGCCGGCCTGCCGGCCGACGCGTACTTCTGCCGGATTCGTTTCAGATACTCGTTGACGGTGTCGATTTGAACATTCATCGCCTCGCTGATGGACCGTGACGTCGCGCCGTTGGCGTACAGGGTCAGCACGCGCTGCAACTGTGGACTCAACCGCACCGCGTTCAGGTCTGGGTCCGCGTCGATGGCGGCAGCCCACTCCGTGCCGAGGACGGGTTCACCCCGTGCCGCTTCCTCGATCGCTCGAATCACCATGTCCTCCGGCGCCGACTTGGGGATCATCCCGAGCACTCCCGCCTTGGCTGCCGAGCGCAGTAGATCGGGGTATTCGCCCGAGGTGTACACCAGAACGTGAATGCCGTTGGTGTGCAACAGTTCGACATTGGCTTGCGGGCTACTGTCGTCGGTGAGGCGCAGATCCAGGATCACCAGGTCGAAACCTCCGTCGCCGCTGAGCAGTTCGGGAACCGTCTGCGCCGCACCGGCGAGAGTGAGCCACGAATGGCCGTCCAGAATTCGTTCGATACCCCAGACCGTGGACTGGTGGTCGTCGACGACACCCACGCGCGCCACTGCGTCGGCTTCCATTCGTCGACCTCCCAATCATCGATCCCGCAACCACCGTGTAGGGTCCCGGCAAGCTTCATTCTCGCCTATCCCACTGTCGCACAGACCCACTGGACGGGACATGTGATTAGGTCGTGTCCGGCGACGAACACATCCGAATCTCCGAAAGTCCCCCCGCAACTGGGACTTATCACCCGACCCCGGCGTTTCTAGGCTCAAAGGAATCGGCTGAGCACGTCCCGTAGCCGAGACCCCACCCAGGGAAGTCGAGAAGGAGAACGCTGATGGGAACCACCAAAGGCCGGCACCTGCTGGCTCTGATCGTCGCGACCGTGGCACTCGTATCCGGGCTGACCGCAGTCGGGTCCGCACCAGCGGACGCCCGACCGTTCCCGCCGGGCGGCGCGAACGCGACCCTCGTGATCAAGAACCAGACCGGTTGGCCGCTCCAGCTGAACTCGTACCCGTACACCGACGCCTCCTCTGGCAGTTCGTCTCCCGACCGCTGGATCGACCGGCCCGCACAGGTACTCCAGCCCGGCCAGACGACAGTGGCACGGGCCTGGTCGACGAACCCCGTCCATTTCTCGGTGACGGTGGACTACAGCTACAACTACCGATTCGGCAGCACGTACCACTACGTGTCCTCGCTGGCGCACCAGTGGGGAATGACCTGGACCGCAGGCTCCAAGGCTTCACAGCCGGGCGAGCAGGTCATCGCCAGGGTCTACCGCGACGCACCGAACATGGCGGCGACATACACCCTGCAGTAGCCAGGCGTGCCGACCGGACCACGGTGTCGTGGAGATCGCCCCTCCTCGACACCGTGGCTCCGGCCTGTACCGGCCTGTACCGGTCGGAATACACCATTGGCGACGAGTGATGATGGGGGAGAGGGCAAATCATGGATCTTCATATCTCGGGTGAGAGCGACCTGGTGGATTCGCCACTGCGATTCCGGGTGTCGGGCACTACTGCGGACACCGTCGACCTCATCGTGTCGACCGCGGACGCGGCGGGTGCGCCATGGCGGTCGAGCGCGTCCTACGCGGTGGGCCCCGGCGGCTGGCTCGACATCCCCGACCTCGACTCGCCGTGGGCGACGATGCAGAACAAGGCCGTCGACCGCCCTGCGGCGATCTTCGAGAACTGCGCCACGGAAATCGAATTCGCGATCACCGCGAACACCGCTCATGACTCGGCGACGCAGACCGTGCCCCGGCGATGGGGGCTGGATTTGCGGACCGAACGCATCACCGGCGACGGGTGGGTCCTGCAGATCTATCGTCCGCCCAATGATCAGCCGTGTCTTCCGGGGATCGTGGTGTTGCCGGGAACCATGGTGGGACGATCGATCGCAGCGACGACCGCCCTGCTCGCGTCGCACGGGTACGTTACCGCGACGCTGTACTACACGCAGCAGCCCGGCCTCCCGGACGCCTTCTCACGCATCGCGACCGAAGACATCGCGGGCGGCATCGAGGCGTTCCGGCAGTTGCCCTACGTCGACGGCGACGCGGTCGCCGTGCACGCCGGATCGGTAGGGGTCCAGACAGCGCTGGCCACCCTGATCACCACCGGCACCGCGGTCCGTGCCGTCGTGGCGGTCGCGCCGAGTCATGTCGTCTTCCAGGCGCTGCGCGACGACGGACCACCGCAGAAGATGTCCGCCCTCACCCACGGCGGTGAGGATCTTCCCTACGTTCCGGTCAAGTCCGAGCGACTACTGCCACAGGTGCTGCGCAACGAGCTCCGCCGACGGATATCCCGCACACCGACATCGACGGCGTTGGCCACCAGCAGCGCGTACGAGGCCGGCCTCCGCGATGCGTCAGCTGTCGCGGAGGCGACCCTGCGCGTCGAGGACATCGACTGCCCCATGCTGGTGATCGCGGGCACCGCAGACAGGTGCTATCCCGCGGCCCCGATGGCCGCCGCGATCATCGATCGACGCGAGGCCGCCCGCAACCCCTTCGCCGCCCAGGATGAACTGCGGATCTACGACGATGTCGGACATTTCATCCGGCCGCCGGCGATCCCGACGACCGTCGACCGCTCGTCCGGGCTGATCTCGGGAGGGAGTCCAGCAGCCACGGCCGCCGCCCAACGGGATGCGTGGACGCACATCCTCCGTTTCCTGCGGACCCAGCTGAGAGTGTCGGCCTGACGCGCCGGTTGGCCACATCCCGCGGTGACGGGCTTTACTGTGCGCATGCGTTCTCATGGCCGGCCATACATTGCGCGGCTGATTCTTGCCGTCGCACTGTTGCTTGCGATCTCCACGTTCGGGTGGAGTCCTGCGAGCGCGTCGACCACCGCAGGCCTGGACCCGACGCTGGCGACCGCCTATCGCCAGGCCGCCACTGCCGCACAGTCACAAGGCGTGCCGTTGAGCATCACGTCGGGAAAGCGTTCGGTCGCCGAGCAGCGGCGGTTGTGGCGGGAAGGAATCGCCACCTATGGCAGCCCCGCGGCCGCCCGACGCTGGGTGTTGCCGCCAGAGGAATCAACCCATGTCACCGGGTACGCCATCGACGTCGGCCCACGCGCCGGGGCACGCTGGCTGGAGACGAACGGGTACCGCTGGGGTCTCTGCCGCACATTCGCCAACGAATGGTGGCATTTCGAGGTCGCGACCATCCGGGGGTTCGCGTGCCCGCCGATGTGGCCCGACGCGGCCGCCCGGATCGACCACAATCCCGGTTGATCGCCGCGCAGTTGATCGTCGAGCGGGCGACGATCAACTGCGCGTGCCGTCACGAACTCTGCACCTTCTCCTGCATCGACGTGCGCGCCGGATTGCCCTGCTCATCGACCTTCGGATCGGGTTCGCCCTGCTTGTCGGCGACCCCCGCCTTGATCCGGGCACCGATGTCGGGGTCGACTCGACTCCAGTAGTCGAAGGCCCGTTCCAGGACCGGTGTGGACACGCCGTTCAAGAGATGTCCGACGACGTTGTCCACGAATCGTTCTCGGGCGGCGTCGTCGAACACTTCACGCACCATCGTGCCGGCCTGGCCCCAGTCGTCGTCCTCGGGATGATCCACGTAGGCACTGCGGATGATCTGACCGTCGGCTGCCCACTGCGGTTCGGGCTGACCCGCGTACACGGCAGCCGGCCCGCCCTTCGAATTCGGTGCGTACACCGGATCGCTCACCGGGTTGATCCGCATGGCGCCATCCTTGGAGTAGGTGTGCACGTCGTTGCGCGGACTGTTCACCGGGATCTGCTTGTAGTTCACTCCGAGCCGTGCGCGATGGGCGTCGGCGTAAGAGAAGACCCGGCCGAGCAGCATCCGATCGGGGCTGAAGCCGATCCCAGGCACCACGTTGTTCGGTTCGAAGGCCGCCTGTTCGATCTGGGCGTGGTTGTCGGTCGGGTTGGTGTGCAAGGTCATTGTTCCCACGTCGTGCAGCGGGTAGTCGCCGTGCGGCCACACCTTTGTCAGGTCGAACGGGTTGAACCGGTAGCCCACCGCGTCGTCATAGGGCATCAACTGAACCTTCAGCGTCCAACTCGGCCGGCCTCCGTCCGCGATGGTCTCGAACAGATCGCGGGTGTGGAAATCGGTGTCCGCGGCTGCCATCTGATCTGCTTCGTGCTGAGTGAAACATTCAACGCCCTGATCGGTGATGAAGTGGTATCTCACCCAATGCTTGACCCCCTGCGCATTGACCCACAGATACGTGTGTGAGCTGTACCCGTTCATGTGCCGCCACGTCTTCGGGATTCCGCGGTCACCCATCAGCCAAGTGACCTGATGCGCGGACTCGGGGGACAGCGTCCAGAAATCCCACTGCATGTCGTGGTCGCGTAAGTTGTTGTCGGCGCGCCGCTTCTGTGAACGGATGAAGTGCTGGAACTTCATCGGGTCCTTGATGAAGAAGACCGGCGTGTTGTTGCCGACCATGTCGTAGACACCTTCGGTGGTGTAGAACTTGAGCGCGAAACCCCTTGGGTCGCGCCAGGTGTCGGGGCTGCCACGCTCCCCGGCAACCGTCGAGAAGCGAGCCACCATGTCGGTCTTGACCTTTGGCTGGAACAACGCCGCACACGTGTAGGCCGACACGTCCTCGGTGGTCTCGAATGTTCCAAATGCGCCGCTGCCCTTGGCGTGCGGCTGACGTTCGGGGATTCGCTCGCGGTTGAACTGGGCCATTTGTTCGATGAGGTAGTGATCGTGCAGAACGATCGGACCGCCGGCACCGACAGTGAGCGAATGTTCGTCGCTACCGGCCGGGGCTCCCGAATCTCGAGTCGTATACAGGGAATTGCTCTTGGTCATATCGCCTCCGAGCACGGTGAAGCAGGATGGGCTGAAGTGACCCGGACTGTTTCAGGCCGTGGGGCTGATCCTACACTTGGAAGCGCAAGGGCGAGGGCCGCTCGCGCGGTCGGCACCTCGCAGTTCGACGCGGGATGCCGAGTCGGCTCAACTGTGTGCTCTCCAACAGGACACAGACTGTCCGGAGCGCCTCCGCGGCAGACTGCATCTCCCCGGGTCAGCGCTCCGGTCACCGATCTCTTCAGGTCAGGACTGAACCGCGTCCAGCGCCTCGTTGAAGGTGGTGCTCGGGCGCATCACCTTCTTGAGCAGATCGCCGTCGGGGTAGTAGTACCCGCCGATGTCGACGGCTTCGCCTTGTGCGCCGTTGAGTTCGCCGAGAATGGCGTCCTCGTTCGCGGCGAGTGACTCGGCGAACGGTGCGAAGTGCTTCTGCAGGTCGGTGTCGTCGGTCTGTTCGGCCAGCGCCTGCGCCCAGTACAGGGCGAGGTAGAACTGGCTGCCGCGGTTGTCGATCTCACCCACCTTGCGCGACGGTCCCTTGTCGTTCTCCAGCAGTTTGCCGGTGGCCGCGTCGAGCGTCTTCGCCAGGATCTCGGCCTTCGGGTTGTCGTTCTTCTTCCCGAGATCCTCGAGACTGACTGCCAGCGCGAGGAACTCACCCAGCGAATCCCAACGGAGATGGTTCTCCTCGAGGAGCTGCTTGACGTGCTTGGGTGCCGAACCGCCTGCGCCGGTCTCGTAGAGCCCGCCGCCCGCCATCAGCGGCACGATCGAGAGCATCTTGGCGCTCGTACCGAGCTCGAGAATGGGGAAGAGGTCGGTCAGGTAGTCACGCAGGATGTTGCCCGTGGCCGAGATCGTGTCGAGGCCGCGGATCAGCCTCTCCATCGTGTACCGGATTGCCCGAACCTGCGACATGATCTGGATGTCGAGACCGTCGGTGTCATGATCCTCGAGGTACTTGTGCACCTTGGCGATCAGCTCGTTCTCGTGCGGACGGTAGGGATCGAGCCAGAACACAACCGGCATGCCGGATTCACGGGTCCGGGTTACGGCCAGTTTGACCCAGTCCTGAATGGGTGCGTCCTTGACGATGCACAGTCGCCAGATGTCGCCCTCCTCGACCTCCTGGGTGAGCAGCACCTCGCCGGTCTTCAGGTCGGTGATGTTTGCGGTTCCGGCCTTGGGTACCTCGAATGTCTTGTCGTGTGAACCGTATTCCTCGGCCTTCTGTGCCATCAGGCCGACGTTGGGCACCGTACCCATCGTCGTGGGATCGAAGGCCCCGTTGGTCTTACAGAAGTTGACCATCTCCTGATAGATGCGGGAGAAGGTCGATTCCGGGTTGACCGCTTTGGTGTCCTTGGTGCGGCCGTCTGCGCCGTACATCTTGCCTCCGGCCCGGATCATCGCCGGCATGGAGGCGTCGACGATGACGTCGCTGGGGGAGTGGAAATTGGTGATGCCGCGCGCCGAGTCGACCATGGCCAACTCGGGCCGGTGCTCGTGACACTTGTGCAGATCGTCGACGATCTCCTCGCGCTTGGACGCGGGCAGCGACTCGATCTTGCTGTACAGATCCGACAGACCGTTGTTCACGTTGACGCCCAGCTCATCAAAGAGCTCACCGTGTTTGGCGAAGGCCTCCTTGTAGAAGGTCCGCACCGCGTGCCCGAACACGATCGGATGGCTGACGCGCATCATCGTCGCCTTGACGTGCAGCGAGAACATCACGCCGGTCTTGTAGGCGTCTTCCATCTGCTCTTCGTAGAACTCGATGAGCGCCTTCTTGCTCATGTACATGCTGTCGATGACGTCGCCGTCGGTCAGCGACACCTTCGGCTTGAGCACGATCGTCTCGCCGTCGGCGGTGACCAGTTCCATCTTGATCTCACGGTCGCCGTCGACCGTCATCGACTTCTCGCCGTGGTAGAAGTCGCCGTGACGCATGTGGGCGACGTGGGTGCGCGACGCCATCGACCATTTGCCCATGCTGTGCGGATGCTTCTGCGCGTACTCCTTGACCGCCTTGGGGGCCCGACGATCGGAATTACCTTCGCGCAGAACCGGATTGACCGCACTGCCCAGACACTTGGTGTAACGCGTCCGAATCTCTTCTTCCTCGGGGGTCTTGGGGCTGCCCGGGAAGTCGGGGAGTTTGTATCCCTTGCCCTGCAGCTCCTTGATGGCGGCGAGCAACTGGGGGACCGACGCGCTGATGTTCGGCAGCTTGATGATGTTGGTGTCAGGATCCTGGGTCAGCCGTCCCAATTCGGCCAGATTGTCGGGCACCCGCTGTTCTTCGGTGAGGTAGTCACCGAACTCGGCCAGCACGCGGGCGGCCACCGAGATGTCGCTCGTCTCGATGTTGATGTCGGCCGCGTCGGCGAATGCGCGGATGACCGGAAGGAAGGCGTAGGTCGCCAGCATCGGCGCCTCGTCGGTCAGGGTGTAGATGATGGTCGGCTGCTTCGCGTTCATAACCCGCCTTTGTCTCCGGTTTCTCTTCACTCACCACATGGATCGCATGCGTCCGAGCGTCTCGGCGCTACCAGTATCTCGTTGTGGGTCGAATCGTGCCGAACGTTGGGTCCTACCCACCGGTAACCGCGCCGCGCCGAGACGGGTGGCGGCACGTTCCCACGAGTCACGATAGCCGGGCTTCTGCGATCGAGGGCTTGACAACATACAACCAATTGGTTGTATGTTGGAACGGTGAGCGAAGCGGATGAGGACCGGGCCGACGCCCTGTTCCATGCACTCTCCGACCGCACCCGCCGCGACATCATGCGGCGCGTGCTGGCGGGGGAGCATTCGGTCACGGCACTGGCGGCCAAGTACGACATGAGCTTTGCCGCTGTGCAGAAACACGTCGCCGTGCTCCAACGCGCCGGACTGCTCAACAAGCGGCGCAGCGGTCGCGAGCAGATCGCGAGCGGTGACGTGTCCGCGGTACGTGCGGTCTCGGACATGCTCACCGAACTCGAGCAGGTCTGGCGCGGCCGGATTGCCCGCATCGACGAACTGATCGCCACCGACCCCACTCAGGAGGACTGACCCATGCCGGTCACCAGCGTCGCCCACGACATCGACACACTCACCATCACCATCACCGCCGAATTCGCGGCCCCCCGAAGCCGGATATGGCAGGTTTACGCCGACCCGCGTCAGCTCGAGAAGATCTGGGGACCGCCCACCTACCCGGCGACCGTCGTCGACCATGACTTCCGTCCGGGCGGTCGTGTGACGTATTACATGACGAGCCCGGAAGGGGATAAGTTCGGCGGATACATGGACATCATCTCCGTCGACGAACCCAGTGGCTTCCGATTCACCGACGGGTTCGCCGACGGCGACTTGAATCCGGTCGATTCGATGCCGGTGTCGACGAGCGACTACACCTTCTCCGAGCACGACGGCCGCACTGTCGCAACCTATGTCAGCACCTACGCCTCCGCCGACGACCTACAGAAGGTCCTCGACATGGGCGTCCTCGAAGGCTCCTCTGGAGCCATCAACCAGATCGACGACCTTCTCGCGGCATAGTCGTCGAATCTCGCCGTACCGGTCCCGGCGACATGTGTCCTCCCGACACACGTCGCCGGGACCGTACTCGCGCGTACGAAAAATCTTCGAAACAATCGTCCGGGTCCGCCCTCGGCGCGTGATTCGCCGACCTGACGAACGAGAGAAGGGACCCGGCCATGTTCACCCGCATCGCCATCGTGAACCGCGGTGAGTCCGCCATGCGACTGATCCATGCCGTCCGAGGATTGTCCGCGGAGACCGGTATTCCGATCGAGGTCGTCGCGCTGCACACCGACGTCGACCGCGAGGCAACCTTTGTCCGTGAGGCCGACCTCGCCTACGACCTGGGTCCCGCCGCGTCGCGGCCGTACCTCAATCTCAAGGTCCTCGAGCGCGCACTGCTCGAGTCGGGCGCGGACGCCGCGTGGGTGGGTTGGGGCTTCGTCGCCGAGGATCCACTCTTCGCAGAGCTGTGTGAACGGATCGGCGTCACCTTCGTCGGACCATCGCCCGAGGCGATGCGCAAGCTCGGTGACAAGATCGGCGCCAAGCTGATCGCCGAGGAGGTCGGCGTGCCGGTGGCGCCGTGGAGTCGTGGCGCCGTCGACACCGTCGACGAGGCCAAGGCCGCGGCCGCCGAGATCGGCTACCCCCTCATGCTCAAGGCGACCGCCGGAGGCGGCGGACGCGGCATCCGTGTGGTGACCAACGACGCCGACCTCGTCGACGCCTACGAACGCACCCGGGACGAAGCGTCACGAGCCTTCGGCAGCGGAGTCGTGTTCTTGGAACGCCTGGTCACGGGCGCGCGCCACGTCGAGGTTCAGGTCATCGCCGACGGTCAGGGCACCGCGTGGGCCCTCGGCGTGCGTGACTGCTCGGTGCAGCGTCGCAACCAGAAGATCATCGAAGAGTCGGCATCGCCGGTCCTCGCGCCCGAGCAGGTGGCCGACCTGAAGTCGTCGGCCGAGCGCCTCGCGGTGGCCGTCGGTTACCGCGGTGCCGCGACGGTGGAGTTCTTGTATCACCCGGGCGAGAAGCTGTTCGCATTCCTCGAGGTGAACACCCGTCTTCAGGTGGAGCACCCGATCACAGAGGTCACCACCGGCATCGACCTGGTGCGGGCGCAGCTGCACGTCGCCTCGGGCGGACGGCTCGAAGGCCAACCGCCCACCGAACGCGGACACGCCATCGAGGCCCGCCTCAACGCCGAGGACCCCGACCGCGACTTCGCGCCGTCACCCGGTCGCATCGCCCGCCTCGAGCTGCCCGCGGGACCCGGCATCCGGGTCGACACCGGTGTCAGCGAGGGCGACACCATCCCTGCCGACTTCGATTCGATGATCGCCAAGATCATCGCCTACGGCCGAGACCGCGACGAGGCACTCGGTCGCCTGCGCCGGGCAATGGCCGAAACGCGGGTCATCATCGAGGGCGGCGCAACCAACAAGAGCTTTGTGCTGGAGTTGCTCAATCAGCCCGCCGTCATCGACGGCAGCGCCGACACCGGCTGGATCGACCGGGTCCGCGCCGAAGGCGGACTCGTCGCACACCGGCATTCGGCGATCGCGCTGGCCGCCGCGGCCATCGACGCCTACGAGGAGGGCGAGTCGGTCGAGCGGCAGCGGTTGCTGTCCACCGCCGCCGGCGGCCGGCCGCAGGTTCAGCACGACAGTGGCGCACCACTCGATCTCAAACTCCGCGGCGTCACCTACCGCGTTCGCGTCGCCCGGATCGGCGCGCACCGCTTCCGGATCGCCATCGAGGCCGGTGCCGAAACACACACGGCCGACGTCGACCTCGAACGGTTCGACGAGCATGCGGCACAAATGGTCGTGAACCACGTGCGCTACCGCCTCGTCACCGACACCCACGGTCCCGTGCACCTGATCGACGTCGACGGTGTCACCCACCGGGTGAGCCGCGATGAAGGCGGCGTCGTCCGATCGCCCGCCCCGGCGCTCGTGGTCGCCACCCCGCTCGAAGCCGGCGCCGAGGTCGAGGCCGGTGCTCCGGTCCTCGTGCTCGAGAGCATGAAGATGGAAACCGTGCTGCGTGCTCCGGTGCGATCGCGGCTCAAGGAATGTCTGGTGTCGGTCGGCACCCAGGTCGAGACCGGTGCGACCCTGCTTCGGCTCGAACCGTTGGCCGACGACGATGACGACGAACCGGCCGAAGAGGTCAACGAGGCCGTCGACATCGCGCTGCCCGCCGAACCCACCGACGTCGAACCGCACGAACGCACCACGCGCACGCAGGAGGATCTGCGGAGTCAGCTGCTGGGCTACGACGTCGACCCGCAGGACCCGCATCGTCCCCTCGACGACTACCTCACCGTCCGCCACGCGGCGCTGGAGAGTGGCCGACGCCCCCTGGCCGACGAGTTGGAGCTGATCACGGTCTTCGCCGATCTGGCCGAGCTCAGTCAGAACCGTCCGTCGGGCCAGGACCTCGGCATCGAACACGTGCACAGCGCCCGGGAGAACTTCCACACCTATCTGCAGAGCCTCGACGTCGAGCGGGACGGACTTCCCGAGGCATTCCACAATCAGCTCGGCCGGGCGCTCGCGCACTACGGTGTCACCGAACTGGACCGGACCCCTGAGTTGGAGGCGGCGGTCTTCCGCATCTTCCTCGCCCTGCAGAACCCGGCCGACTCGGTCGCGGTGATGTCGGCGCTGCTGCGTGAGTGGCTGGCGGAGCCCACACCGCGCGACGAACTGCGCGATCGGATCGGAGGTGCCCTCGACCGGCTCGTCGCCGCCTCGCAGGTGCGTTTCCCGGCGATCGCCGACCTCGCGCGCGGCGTCGTCTACGCCTGGTACGGGCAACCGCTTCTGCGTCGCAGCCGAGCACGGGTCTACAACGACGTCCGCAAGCAGCTGCGCTACCTCGACGAGAACCCGACCACTCCGGATCGGGCCGACCGCATCGCCGAGATGGTCGGCTCGACCGAACCGTTGGTGCGCATCCTGGGCCAGCGGATCGTGCGCGGCAGCGCCGACAACTCGGTCATGCTCGAGGTCCTGACCCGCCGCTACTACGGCAACAAGGGTCTGTCGGGGATCCGCACCGAACAGTTCGGCGGCGCATCCTTCGTGATCGCCGAGCGGGACGGTTTCAACCTCGTCTCGGCCGCTGTGGACTTCGACCAGCTCGGTGACACCATCGCCGGCCTGGGCGAGCTCGCCCGAGCGACCGGACCGGTCGACGCCGACATCTACCTCAGCTGGGAGCAACAGCCCGACGATTTCGACGCGATGGCCGGCACCCTGCACGAGATCATCGCGTCCACGTCGCTACCCAACCGGGTCCATCGGGTGACGATCACGGTGGCAGGCAGCGGCGACGCTCGGATGCACCACCACATCACCTTCCGCCCATCCGCCACCGGAATGGCCGAAGAACGACTCATCCGCGGACTGCATCCCTACATCGCGCAGCGGATGCAGCTCGAGCGGCTGCACAAGTTCGACATCACCCGCCTGCCGTCCGCGGACGACGAAGAGGTGTACCTGTTCCGCTGTGTGGCCAAGGACAACCCGTCCGACGACCGTCTGATCGCCTTCGCACAGATCCGCGACCTGACCGCACTGCGCGAGAGCGATGGCCGTCTGTTGACGATCCCGTCCGCGGAGACGACGCTCGCGTCGTGCGTCGACTCGATTCGACGCGCCCAGCGCGGCGCGCGACGCACCGCGAACACCAACCGCATCGTGATGTACATCTGGCCGCCGATGGATGTCAGCGACGAGGATCTGTACACCATCGGCTCGCACATCCGCGGCATCACCTCCGGCGTCGGTCTGGAAGAAGTCCAGCTGATCGCCCGACGACGGGTTCCGGAGACGCGTGCGCTGAACAAGGTGTCGGTGCGTTTCACCGTGAAGCCGACCGGTGGCATCGATGTCACGGTCGGGGAGGCGACGTCCGATCCGATCGAGCCGGTCGACGAGTACCGGCAGAAGGTGCTCAGTGCGGCTCGCCGCAACGCCATCTACCCCTACGAGCTGGTCGGGTTGCTCGGCGACTTCGCCGAGTACGACCTCGACGCCGAGCAGCGCCTGGTGCCCGTCGAACGCCCGCGGGGCAAGAACACCGCCGCGATCGTGGCCGGCGTGATCACCACGCCAACCGAGAAGTACCAGGAAGGCGTCACCCGAGTCGTGCTCCTCGGCGACCCGACCAAGTCGCTGGGCGCGCTGTCGGAGCCCGAGTGCAGCCGTGTGATCGCGGCTCTCGACCTCGCCGAGCAGATGCAGGTTCCGCTCGAGTGGTACGCGTTGTCGTCGGGTGCCCGGATCTCGATGGATTCCGGTACCGAGAACATGGACTCGGTGGCGCGCGCGCTCAAGCGGGTGGTCGAGTTCACCCAGGCGGGTGGCGAGATCAACATCGTGGTCGCCGGTATCAACGTCGGTGCCCAGCCGTACTGGAACGCCGAGGCCACGATGCTGATGCACACCAAGGGAATCCTCGTGATGACCCCCGATTCGGCGATGGTCTTGACGGGCAAGCAGTCGCTGGACTTCTCCGGTGGTGTCTCGGCCGAGGACAACTTCGGCATCGGCGGCTACGACCGCGTGATGGGTCCCAACGGTCAGGCGCAGTACTGGGCACCGAATCTCGGTGCCGCCCGGGACATCCTGATGTCGCACTACGACCACACCTTCGTCGTGCCGGGCGAGCAGACCCCACGCCGGTCGCTCACCAGCGACCCCACCGAACGCGACATCTCCGACTATCCGCATGTGTTGGCGGGCAGCGATTTCACCAAGGTCGGCGACATCTTCGCCAGCTCGACCAACCCGGATCGCAAGAAGCCCTTCGACATCCGGACCGTGATGCGCGCCGTGGCCGACCAGGACCACGCGGTACTCGAACGCTGGGCCGGCATGGCCGACGCCGAGACCGCCGTCGTCCAGGACGTGCACATGGGCGGAATCCCGGTGTGTCTGTTGGGAATCGAGTCCAAGGAAGTGCAGCGTCGTGGCTACACACCCACGGACGGACCCGATACCTACACCGCGGGTACTCTGTTCCCGCAGTCGTCCAAGAAGGCGGCACGCGCGATCAACGTCGCCTCTGGCAACCGGCCACTCGTGGTGCTGGCCAACCTGTCGGGCTTCGACGGTTCGCCGGAGTCGTTGCGCAAGCTGCAGCTCGAGTACGGCGCGGAGATCGGTCGCGCGATCGTGAACTTCCGCGGGCCGATCGTGTTCTGCGTGATCTCGCGTTATCACGGCGGTGCCTTCGTGGTGTTCTCCAAGGCGCTCAATCCCAACATGACCGTGCTGGCGATCGAGGGCTCGTTCGCGTCGGTGCTCGGTGGCGCCCCGGCAGCCGCCGTCGTGTTCGCCGGTGAGGTCGGCAAGCGTGTGGCGGCAGATCCGCGGGTGCGCGAACTGGAGTCCCAGCTTTCGGGTGCGACCGGTGTCGACCGCTCAGAGCTCGGTGCCGAGCTCGCCGACACCCGGCAGACGGTCCGCGCGGAGAAGATCGGTGAGGTCGCTGCCGAGTTCGACGCGGTGCACAGCATCCAACGCGCGGTGGAGGTCGGGTCGGTCGACGCGGTGATCCGCGCGGCCGAGTTGCGTCCCAGGATCATCGGCGCGATCCAGAGCAGCACAGCGTGGTCGGATTCGGGAGCGCACGCCTCGATCTCCTGAGCACGCCCGATCCCCGGCGAAACCCAAGCCCGTCCACCTACTGTGTGATCGAGGACACAAGTACCTCGATCACACAGTAGGCGGGGACCGCGATGGTGCGGCACCCCGCGAGTTGGGACTAAGGGGAGATGGCAATGACCGCCACTGTCGACACGACAAGCGACCTGGTGACCGAACCGATGCGTTCGCGCCGCAACCATTGGAACAACCAGGTCCGCCGTCACGCGTTCATGACCCCCGACGCCACGGCCATCACCTACCTCGACCACGCCACCACCTGGCGCGATCTCGAACACCGGTCTCGTGCGTTCGGGGCCGCGCTGCACCGTCGCGGAGTGCGCTTCGGCGACCGTATCCTCATGGCCCTGCTCAATCGGACCGAGTACGTAGAAGCGGTGTTGGGGGCCAACCTGATCGGCGCCATCCCGGTGCCGGTGAACATCCGGATGAGTCCGGCCGAGGTCGGCTATCTCGTCACCGACAGCGGTGCCCGGGTGATCCTCACGGAGCGGTTGCTCGCGCCGCTCGCCGGCGCGGTGAGTGCGTCGACCGGCGGCATCGACAACGTCATCGTCGTCGACGGCAGCGACGATCCGGCACACCTGGACTACGAGACCATCCTCGCCGAGGATGCCTCGGACCTGCCCGAGGTCGACGTCCCCGAGGACACCGTCGCGCTCATCATGTACACCTCGGGTACCACCGGTAAACCCAAGGGCGCCATGCTGACCCATCAGAATCTGCAAGCGCAGGCCGTGACGACCATCGCGACTGCACAGCAGGGCGGTTCCGACGCCGACGTCGCCTCGATCGTGCCGCCGTTGTTCCATATCGCAGGCATCGCCGGCTTCGCGCCGGTGCTGTATCGAGGTGTGCGGGCGGTGATCCACCCCCTCGGTGCGTTCGACGCCGACACCATGCTCGACACGATGGAACGCGAGGGCACGACGTCGGTGTTCATGGTGCCGGCTCAGTGGCAGGCCATCTGTGCCGCACAAGCGGCCCGGCCCCGCGACCTCAAACTGCACACGATCAGCTGGGGTGCGGCGCCCGCATCAGACACGGTGCTCAACGCGATGAACGACACCTTCCCGCAGGCACTCAACATGACCGCGTTCGGCCAGACCGAGATGTCCCCGGTGACGTGTATCCTCGAGGGCAAGGATGCGCTGCGCAAGATCGGATCCGTCGGCAAGGTCGTGCCCGCGGTGACGGCCCGCATCGTCGACCCCATGATGAACGACGTGGCACCCGGCGAAGTCGGCGAGATCGTCTACCGCGGACCGAATCTCATGGTCGGCTACTGGCAGAATCCGCAGGCCACCGCCGACGCCTTCCGCGGAGGCTGGTTTCACTCCGGCGATCTCGTCCGTCAGGACGACGAGGGCTTCTTGTACGTGGTCGACCGCGCCAAGGACATGATCATCTCCGGTGGCGAGAACATCTACTGCGCGGAGGTGGAGAACGCCCTCTACGCCCATCCGGCGATCGCCGAGGCCGCGATCATCGGGCGCGCCGACGAGAAATGGGGCGAGGTACCGGTCGCGGTCGTCGTGCTCGCCGATGGCGTCGACGATCTGACGTTGAATGATCTCGAATCCCTCTCAACGAGAACCTCGCGCGATTCAAGCATCCGAAGGATCTGGTCATCATCGACGAGCTACCCCGCAACGCCGGCGGCAAGGTCGTCAAACCCAAGCTGCGAGATGCTTACGGCAGCAAGGACTCCGGGTTGTCCCACTGAGCGTGGACCCCGCCGGCCGAGGTGCGACGAGCGCAAGCGAGGAGCCTCGAAGACATCCCAGGGGTCCAAGTTGTCAAGCGGCTTGGTCGTTGCGGTGTGCCCAGGCGGTGGTTTCGTCGTAGGGTTTCCCGGTTTTGAGGCAGCCGTGCAGGATGCCGATGAGCCGGTTGGCCAGGACGCGGAGCGCTTGGGAATGAGATTTCTTGTTGGCTCTGTGCATGTCGGGGTCACGGTAGTAATGGCGCAAAAAACAACGAAGTTCGCGTAGTGCCTGGTCAGCGGGTAGACGGACGCTCTTGTTGGTGGCCGCTATCGGTGGCTGCGGTCGGGGCCGATGAGGCTGGTGATGCCGCGCATGGCTGCCGGTGAGGGTTTGAAGTAGCGGCGTAGGTTCTCGGGTTTGCGGTGGCGGGACTTGGCCATCAGCTCCACCAGGCTGGCACCGGCCTCGCCGAGATGCGTCAGGCCGGAATGCCGAAGTTCGTGCAGATCCCAACCGGTGCCGGGCCCATTCGTCGCGGTGGCGGCATCCAGCACGGCGCGGGCCTGGCCGTAGGACAGCCGGGCCAGCCCGGTGTCGGGGCAGATGTCCCGGTCGGCGGCGGCCTTTCCGGGGCCCGGTCGGCGGTGGGTGACGAACAGCGGTCCGCGGGTGCGGCCCTTGGTGAGGCGTGGCAGGAGCCGGGCGGTGCCCGCGTCCCAGTACACGAGCTCGTGCGCGTACTCGTGGTAGGTGGCACCGCGGCGGCGGGTGCGGGGCTTGGCGCCCTTGGACTTCACCGGGCAACACCGCCCGGCCAGATCGAGGTCCTCGATGTTGACCTGGAGCAGTTCCTCGGTGCGGGCGCAGGTTTCGTAGAGCATCCGCCACAGCGTCTTCTCCCGGAGGTCGATGTCGCGGCGGGCGATGAGCCGGTCGATCGCGGTGCGCGAGTGCACCGGGGTGGTGGAGTCCGGTGGAGTGGAGCGTTTCACCCAGGCCGGGACCGCCGGGGCGGTGTGGCCGTGCTCGCGGCACCACGCCAGCCACGACGCGACCGCGGCGCGGCGGGCGTTCCAGGTGTTGACTGCTGAGGAGCCCCACAGGGTTTCGAGGGTTTCACCGATCTCATCGTCGGCGACGTCGGCCAGCCGCCGGGTCTCGCCGAGCGTGGCGGTGGTCTTGTCGACGGCGATGCCGTAGGCGCGGCGGGTGTTCGGGGAGCCGATCGAGTCGAGGAAGCTGTCGCCGGCGGCGCGGACGGTGATCCCGGACGGCACGGTGGTACCTCCCTCACTGGGCTTGCCGCAGATAACAGGTCCGCGTCGCGCACCGCCGGAGCGGAGTCGGCGCAGGCCGGATGTCATGATGCTACAGATAACAGGGTGTTATCCGTGGCAGTCGGAAAATGGCCTCACCCGAGTACCGGGCGATGCTCATGGGGTGTCTATGCGCCGATTTCGCGGTGGACGCCGCCGGCGGCGGTGTTGACCGCTTCGGCGAGGGTGGGGTGGATGTGGATGGCTTGGGCGAGTTGGGTGTAGGTGGCGCCGGTGGTCATGGCGATGACGGCCTCGTGAACGAGGTTCCCGCCGTCGGGTCCGGCGATGTGGCAGCCGAGGATACGGTCGGTGGCGGCGTCGGCGACGAATTTGACCAGGCCGCGGGTGTTGCCGATGGCGCGGGCTTTCACGACGCCGGTGAAGTCCTGGCGCCCGACGACGACGTCGTAGCCGGCGGCGCGGGCGGCAGGTTCGGTGAGCCCGACGGCGCCGACTTCGGGGTCGGTGAACACCGCGTGAGGCACGATGCGCCCGGTTGTGGTGCGGTCCTGGCTTCGGAATATGGTGCGGTAGACGATGTCGGCGTCGTCGCGGGCGGTGTGGGTGAACATGGGCCCGCCGCGCAGATCGCCGAGCGCCCAAACATTTTCGGCGTCGGTGCGCAGGGAGGCGTCGACGGTGAGGAAGCCCTGTGGGTCGGGTTCGAGACCGAGGTACTCGAGGCCGAGATTGTCGCTGTTGGGGGTGCGTCCTGTCGCGATCAGCAGGTGGCTGCCGGTGATGTCGTCGGCTTCGCTGCCGGTGCAGCCGAGCCGGATGTTCCCGGTGGTGCCGGTGGCCGCGGTGCAGGTGGTGCCGGTGAGCACGGTGATGCCGTCGGCGGTCATGCCCTCTCTGACGGCGGCGGAGATGTCGGGGTCCTCGCCGGGCAGCAGCCGGTCGGCGCGTTGGATGAGGGTGACCTCGGAGCCGAATCGCCGGAACATTTGGGCGAACTCGCAGCCGACGTAGCCTCCGCCGACGACGAGCAGATGTGAGGGCAGGTCGGTGAGGTCCAGCAGGGTGCGGGAAGTGAAGTAGGGGACGGTGTCGAGGCCGTCGATGGCGGGGATGGTGCTGCGGGTGCCGGTGACCAGCAAGATCCGGTCGGCGGTCAGGTCGGTGCCGTCGACGGTGAGTGTGCGGGGTGCGGTGAAATGTCCTGTGGCGTGGTAGAAGTCGAGGTCCGTTGATTTCTCGACGGTGCGGTAGGAGCCCGCGCGGATGGAGTCGACGATGGTGTTCTTGCGGTCGACCACGGCGGCCAAATCGACGGTGACCGGTCCGGGTAGGCGGACCCCGAATTCGGCGGCGCGGCGCGCCTGGTGCGCCACGGCGGCGGAGGCGATCATGGTCTTGGTGGGGATGCAGCCGCGGTTGAGGCAGGTCCCGCCGAGCAGTTCTTTCTCCACGAACGCGACGCGGCCGTGCCGGGCCGCGCGCAGCGCGAGCGGCAGGCCGGCCATGCCGCCGCCGAGTACCAGGGTGTCGTAGCGTTCGCTCATGTGCTCGGTGCCTTTCCTCGATCGAATCGCTCTGGAAGGGGTACGGCAGTCGACCGGTCGGCGCGGTCAGCGCGCGTGTTTCTCCTCGATTGTGGCGGGTGCGGGGGCGCAGCAGTCGTTGTCGGGGGTGGCGTCGCGGTGTCGGGCCCGGGTGTTGCGGGCAACGACGGTGGCGGCAAGCGTGGCGGCCACGGCCGCCACGGCGAGAATGATGACCGTGCCGGTGTGGTTTTGAATCCAGATGCTCACCGCGGCGGACCAGGCGGTGGAGCCCATCGCGGCACCACCGGTACTGCCGATAGCGGCGGGCCACCAATACCAGACGAGGTAGGCGCCGGTAGCGACGAGCACGACGGCGGTGATGCGGGTGCCGTGGCGGGCGAGCACCGCGAGGTAGCGGGTGGCAGCGGTGCCCGCCGCGGCGGTGGCGAGGCTGACCAGCAGCAAGACCGTCGCGGCCCCGGCGGCGTAGACGGCGAACACCACCAGCAGCGCTGCCCATCCGGCGGTGGCCTGGGCTTGGGCGATCACGGCGAGCAGCACCCCGAAGGTGCACGACAGCGACGCGGCCGCATAGCCGGCACCGGCGGCCACCATACCGGTGGTGGTCATCGATGCGCGGGGCGGGCGCTGAGCGCGGCGGGGCAGGCGCAGGCCAAGGCCACGGCCGGTGAGCATGACCAGCCCGAGCACCGCCAGCGCCGCGCCGACGGCCAGGCCGAGGCGGGGGCCGCGGCGATGAGCGCGCGGGCGCCGGCGCTGCCGGCCAGGCCCGCCGCGGCGAGGGTGCCCGCGAATCCGAGGGTGAGCGCGGTCCCGGCGCGCAGGGCGCGCGCCATGCGGACCGGGAACGCGTCGGTGGTGGTGTCGCCGAGGGTGTGGGTGATCCAGGCGGGCAGCAGCGCGAATCCGCACGGGTTGACCGGGGCGAGCATCCCGGCGGTGAACGCCAGCGCCAGCAGTCCGCCCATCACGCCGCTCCCGCGTCGCGCAGTGCGGTGGTGATCTGGTCGGCGGACGGGTCGGTGGCGCGGTAGGTGACCTTGCCCGCCGGATCGACCACGACCAGCGTCGAGAGCGACGCCACCGAGAGTCGTGTGGTGAGGGTGGCGCCGGTGTCGATCACGGCGGGCAGCGCCTGGGTGCCGGTGAAGTCCTGGAACCCGGCCACCGTCTGCGCGGATTCACCCGGATCCATGTCGACCAGCACGAACGACGCCTTGTCGCCGAGTTGTCCGGCCGCCTGCGCCACCGATTTCGCGCCGCCCACGCATTCGCCGCAGCCGACGGAGAAGAAGAACAACGCGGTCGGCTTGTCACCGGGCACGCTGATGGAGGTGCCGGTGACGGTGTCGACCTGCACCGGCGCCACCGGATCCTGCGCCGTCGTGTCGGTCGAGGTGCACCCGGTGAGGGCCAGGGCTGCGGACAGCGCCAGCGCGGCGGCGGCGAGGGCGGGGCGGCGAAAGCGTGGCAGAGTGGCCATTCGAGGACAGTGGCCTTTCGTGCGGGGGGCGAGGGAGTGTCAGCGCGGTCTCGCGACCGCTCATCGGGGTGTCAGAGTTCGAGACGGTCATGCCGGGGTTTCCGTCCGGTCGCGGTCGGCCGGAGCCGACCGAGGGGATCCGGGTCGGGGCGGACAACACCCCGTGGCCTTACGGGCGCGGCGCCGCAGGGTGTAGCCGACGGCGGCGGCCACGACCAGCACGCCTGCGGCAAGCAGCCACGGGCTGGTCAAGACACCGCCGAGACCGGCGAGCACGCCGCCGGCGATCAGGGCGGGACCGGCGCAGCAGGCGACCATCACCAGCACGCCACCGGCCACTGCGAGCAGACCACCGAACCCGCCCGAGTCGTTGTCGGGTGTGTTCATCGCCTTGTTGTCGGGTGTGTTCATCGCCGCCCACTACCGTCCGCGGCGGGGATGCGCGGGCAGCAGCCCAGCGCGGCGGAGTTGTCGGCCGCCAGCGACCGCGCCAGCATCACCAGGTCAGCTACCCGCGGATCACCCACGGAGTACCGCAGTTTCTTCCCGTCGCGGCGCGCGAGGACATACCCGCAGTCGGCCAGGCAGGACAGGTGTACCGACACCCGGGGCTGCGAGATGCCGGCGTGTTCGACGCAGTCGGCGGAGGTGCGCTCCCCGGCGAGGATGAATTCGAGGAGCTTGAGCCGGGTCGGATCCGACAGGGCGCGAAAAAACTTCGCCGTCGTATCCAGATGCGTACACGCCGACTCGGCACCGGGCACGGTGACAGTGGCGGTGGTGGACCGGGCCATGGGATCGCCTCCACGAGACTTGAACTATTCGGATAAACGCATAATATGGTTCCGGTAGATATTCGTCAACACGAATAGCAGCCGTTGTCGGTTCAGCGGTTGCCCGACCAGGAGGCACCCTCGTGACCTTGACAGATTCCCGCGCCGATCTGGCGATCATCGGTTCCGGCTCGGCGGCGTTCGCCGCCGCCATCGCCGCGGTCAACCTCGGCAAACGGGTGGTGATGGTGGAGCGCGGGACGGTCGGGGGCACGTGCGTGAACGTCGGGTGTGTGCCCTCGAAGGCGCTGCTGGCCGCCGCCGAGGCCCGCCACGCCGCCGAGGCGGCGGGCCGGTTCCCCGGGCTCACCCCCGCCGAGGTGCCGCTGGATTTCCCCGCCCTGATCGCGGGCAAGGACGCGCTGGTCGGGCAGCTGCAGGCGGAGAAGTATGTCGACCTGGCCGCCGACTACGGGTGGGAGATCGTCTCCGGCACCGCGGTGTTCGACGGCAGCGCCGAGGCACCCGTGCTGCGGGTCGCGCGCGCCGAGGGCGGTGTACGGGTGATCGAGGCCGACCAGTATCTGATCGCCACCGGTGCCGCGCCCTGGGCTCCGCCGATCGACGGCCTCGTTGAGGCCGGGTATCTGACCTCGACCACCGCCATGGACCTCCAGCAGCTGCCGGAGTCGCTGATCGTGGTGGGTGCGGGCTATGTGGGGCTCGAGCAGGCCCAGCTGTTCGCCCGCCTGGGCAGCAAGGTCACGGTGATCGCGCGTAGCCGGCTGACCTCGGGTGAGGAACCGGAAATCTCGGCCGCGCTCGAGGCCGTCTTCGCCCACGAGCGCATCGACGTGCTCACCGCCGCCACCGTCGAGAAGGTCCTCGCCGACGACGGGCACAAGGTGGTGACCGTGCGCACCGGCGGCGGCGCCAGCACCGAGCTGCGGGCCGAGCAGGTGCTGATGGCCACCGGCCGCCGCCCCAACACCGCCGGGCTGGGCCTGGATGCGGTCGGCGTCGCCGTCGACGAGCGGGGCGCGGTCGTGGTCGACGACCGCCAGCGCAGCAGCAATCCGCGCATCTGGGCGGCCGGGGACGTGGCCGGGGATCCGCAGTTCGTGTACGTGGCCGCCGCGCAGGGCACCCTGGTCGCCGACAACGCCCTGGCCGGTGCCGATCGCGTCCTGGACTACACCACGGTGCCGCGCGTGACGTTCACCAGCCCCGCGATCGCCTCGGTCGGACTGACCGACGCGCAAGCCGCCGCGGCCGGGCTGGCCTGCCAGTGCCGGGTGCTGGGGTTGTCGAGCGTGCCGCGGGCGCTGGTCAACCGGGACACCCGCGGCCTGGTCAAGATCGTCGCCGAAGCCGGCACAGGCCGGATCATGGGCGTGCACGCCCTCAGCGACGGCGCCGGGGACCTGATCACCGCCGCCACCTATGCGATGACCGCGGGTCTGACCGTCGACCGGCTCGCCCACACCTGGGCGCCGTACCTGACCATGGCCGAAGCGCTGAAACTGACCGCGCAGACTTTCACCACCGACGTCACCAAACTGTCCTGCTGCGCAGGCTGACGCCGTCGGACGGGAGGCAGTGATGAACGGACACATGACGATCGGGGACCTCTCGGCCCGCACCGGGGTGCCGGTGAAGGCGCTGCGCGAGTACACCGACCTCGGCCTGATCTACACCCTGGGCCGCAGCCCGGCCGGCTACCGCCTCTACACCGACGACGCGGAGTGGTGCGTGCGGTTCATCGGCGAGCTGCGCGGCCTCGGGCTCACCATCGCCGAGATCTGCCAGCTCACCTCCACCGACCGTGACGACCACGGCCGTTCGGTCGGCGCCCATCTCGCCGAGCTGCTGCAGCGGTCGCGGCAGCGGCTGCGCCCGATGCCGAGCAGATCCTCGACCGCATCGACGCCTTCGAAACCGCACACCGTGCGCATCTGGCCACCGACGACCTGTGCTGGGCCGGTGACCCGTGCGGATGCGAGCTACGGGCTTGACCCTCACCCCGGGGACAGACCCTACCGTCGGCACCGTCACTGTCCGATCGCCCTCGAGGAGTCCGATCCCATGAGTACCGACAACCTCACTGCCGACGTTTTCGCCAAGATCCTGCCCGCCGGCCGGGACCGGGCGCTGATGCGCGCCGCGCTGCGGCTGCTCGCCCACGGCACCCCGGTCACCGTCACCGAACTCGCCGCCGCCGCGGGAGTGCCCGACCTCGACCCCGCGCAGACGCCGATCGGCGCCGACGTCGAATACGACGAGGCCGGCCGGATCGTCGGCTGGGGCCTGACCCTCAACCCGACCCCGCACCGGTTCAGCGTCGGTGGCCACCAGCTCTACACCTGGTGTGCCCCCGACACCCTCATCTTCCCCGCCGTCATCGGCGCACCCGCCTGCATCGAATCCGACTGCCCGATCACGGGCACCACCGTGCGCCTGACCATCGACCCCGTCACCGGGGTCAGCGACCTGGAACCGGCCACCGCGATGGTGGCCTTCGTCGACCCCGACCGGATCCAGCCCGGTCACCTCCGCGCCACCTGCTGCAACCCGCAGATGTTCCTCGCCACCTCCGACGCCGCCCACCACTGGCAGGCGAAATTCCCAGGCATGACGGTGCTGCCGGTCACCGACGCCTACCACCAGCTCGCCCGCCCCCTCGCCGACGCGATCACCGACCCGACCACGACCACCGGAACCAGCGCCTGCTGCTAGATCGCGCCGCCGCCGATCCGGGCCGGCGCTGCGGGTCAGAACAGGGTGTCCCGCACGCGCAGCGGCCGGTACCCGGTGGGGCCGAGCTGGGCGAGTTCGGCGTCGATGTCGACCTCGATGGCGCCGAAGAAGTTGATGTTCTCGCTGTGGGCCGGGGAGATGTGCGTCAGCACCTCGTCGTCGATGCGCCGCCCGGCCCGCCGCATCTGTTCGGTCGCCAGCCCGTAATACTCTGTGGTCCAGGCGATGACGGCGTTGGTCGCCAACGTGAGGCACCATGCCTGTTCGGTCTGTCCCTCCAGGTGCCTCGCGCGCACGGCGCCTTCGTGCGCGTAGAGCAGGTCGCGGCGGAGCGCGTGCAGGGATTCGCCCTTGTTGAGCTGTCGGGAGATCTTGCGCCGATAGCCCGGGTCGGACAGGTACCGGGCGGCGTAGATCGTGCGCCGCAGCGCCCCGTATTCCTTGAGCGCCGCCGCGAGGGCGTTCTGCCGGCCCGACGCGGAGAGCTTGCCGACCAGCAGCGACGCGGTGGCGTGCCCGAACTTCAGCGACCCGCTCAGCCGGAGCAGGTCGTCGTAGTGCTCGGCGATGAGATCCAGATTCAGCTTGCGGGTCAGCAGCGGCCCGGCGTGCGGGAACGCGGACTCCACCTGGGCCCGAGGCGCCGCCCGATACAGGGTGATCCGGCCCAGGTCCCGGATGCGGGGCGAGAGCTGCAATCCGAGCAGGTCGAACAGCCCGAAGTTCACGAGGGTGACGCCGTGCGTGTCGGTCGCATGCTCGGTGATCGGCAGATCCGTTGCATTGCCGAGGATTTCGTCCAGCACGTAGTGAGCTTCGCGTCTCGTCGCGACGATGACCTTGGTGCCGTAGGTGGCGTGCTGATCGGTGACATGGGTATACGTGCTCAGTCCTTCGTTCGCGAAATAGCGGCTCAACGCTCTGGCGGTGACCGATTTGCCGCGGGTCGGGAACCGTTGCCCATCACTCGACGACAGGGTGCCGGCGCCGAAGACCGGGGTCAGCGGCAGCCTTTGGTGGTAGTCGATGATCGTCAGGTTCGCCGCCCGCAGCGTCTCCTCCCGCACATACCATTCGCTGGTCCAGGCCAGGATGTCGTAGGAGAGGCCCGACGCCTCGGCCATTCGGGTCAGCCCGAGGTTGGTGGAGTAGGCCAGCAGGACGGCGATGAGGTTGCGTTTCAGCTCCGGGCTGCGGGCCTGTTTGCCGCCGGCGTGGGTGAAGCAGTCCAGGTAGCCGGTGCGTTTGTCCAGCTCGATCAGCAGCGACACGATCGGCGCGAACGGCAGCATCTCCGTCAGCTCGGCCTTGAGCGCCGTCGCCTCCGCGGGCACATCCTCCGCCGACAGCGGTGAGATCACCAGGTCACCGGCCTCATCGAGACGGACCGGCCCGTCGCCGCCGGCGAGCACCTTCTCCAACTCGCCCATAGCGGCGTCGAGCTCGTCGGTGGCGGTCGCCAGCGCGCGAGCGGGATCAGCGGACTTGCCGACCAGGCGGCAGAACTCGTCACGCTGCGGCTCCCACGCCTGCGGGGTCAGCAGGTACGCGGCCGGGTCGGCGTAGCGGCGCGACCCCGGCACGAACACATCCCCGCTGCGCAACCCGTCACGCAGCCCCAGCAGCACGCACAGCTCCCAGTAGTGCCGATAGGCGGTGGTGTTACCGGCTTTGCGGGCCTCGTCGAGGTAGCCGCGCCACTTCGTCGGCACGAACCCGGTCGGCGCGTCGTCGGGCACCTTGCGGGTACCGGTCGCGTTCAGCTCCCGCAGCATGTGCACCCCGATCAGCAGCTCGGTCGCGGCGGTGCCGCCGGCGAACCGGACTGTCGACAGCACCTGCGGGGTGAACTGCCGCAGGTAGGAGTACGAGCTGTCCAGAGCGGCCAGGTGCCCGTGATCGCGCGGCAGCCGAGGCTTGGCCTGCGCGACCGCGGCCCGCAACCGCTCCCATCCGATCCGATCGCCCCGGATCAGGCCGCCGATCTCCTCGTCGGGGATCTGCAGGTCACAGACGATCGCCAGCAGGTCGTCGAGCAACCCCTGCCGATCCTCTCCGGCCTTACCGCGCTCGGCCAGCTCGTCGCGCATCCGGCGTTCGGCCTTGCTCAACCTGGCCGAGATCGCCTGATCGAACAGCTGCACCACCTCGTCGAGCACATCGGTGGCCGACTGCGCCAACACGGTGAGCAGAATCGGGTAGCGGCGTTGCGGATCCCGGCGTTCGAGGGCTTGGCCCGTCAAGCGGCGGCCCACCGTCGCCAGGAACCGCCGCCGCTCCGCCGGCAGCACCGACATGTCCAGCTCATCCGCGCCCAGGTTGCGCAGGAACACCAGCTTCTCGACCTCGGCCTTCACCGCGGTCGCCGACGCCTCCACCGGGCCGGTCGACAACCACCGCAACCGCGACATCTCGATCGACGGGTCGACGACCAGCAACGCATCCAGTTCCTTACACCGCTGCGGCGTGAACTCGCGCGCCAACCGGTCGTAGGTCTCCCGCTGCGCCCGCGTGCGAGCGTGCGCGACCCGGCGGACCGCCGTTTCCGGGCCCGGCCGGATCACCCGCGCCGAGATCAGGTACTCACACGCCAGCCGGAACAACAGCGTCGGCGAATCGTGCTCCATCGCCCGCGCCAGCAGAAACTCATCCAGCTCCTTCAACTCCATCGCCCCGGCAGGCCGCCACCCCAGATACTGGGCCACCAGCCGCACATGCTCGGTCCGCGTCTGCGCCCGCTTGCCATACGAACGAAGCTGCGCTGCATCGATATTCAGCTGATCCGCCAGCCGGGCCACCGCCACCGGCGGCGCCGACGGCACCTTGTCCGGCACGAACCCCAGCCACGGCAAGGTGCACAACGCCACCGCCAGGCCCAGACGGACCGCAGGGCCCCTACCCTGCGGAGCAACAAACGCCAGATCCGCCGGGGTCAGCGTGAAGTACCGGAACAACTCCTCACGACTGATCTCCGGGAACTCCCGCAGGCGCTGCAACTCCTCGTCCGCGAATACCCGCGTCGCCACGAACCCCAGCCTCCAACACGCCGACCAACCTCATCGGCAGACAAGCCAAGCACCAACCACCCCGGCCCGCAGCCCGAACCGAGAAATCGCCGCTGACCAGGCACTACGCGAACTTCGTTGTTTTTTGCGCCATTACTACCGGGACCCCATGTCGTAGAAGGCGCGGGCGCCGATACTTCCGGTGAGCGCGGATTGGGCCATGCGCATGGCAGCGTCGTTGAGTCGGTGGTTGCGGGCGTGAC
>NZ_JBSFQL010000011.1:0-168519 GCF_053588675.1 Gordonia sp. NPDC003422 | reverse complement strand
AAGTTGGCGTATCCCGGCTTGCGTTTGGCCGGGCTGGTGTTGAACAGCTTGGAGTAGAACTCGATTGCGGTATCGAGATCATCGACATTGAGCGCGAGCTGCATACGGGACATGACCATCACCTTCACCTGTGAGACATATATCGAACTACGGTCACCATGCAGCATGCCCACCTTTTCGACATATGTCAAGAACGCGCGTATGGTCGGGTCATGCCGAAGACCTTGCCGATGGTCGACATCAGTGCCCCGATCTGCTGCGCACCGGTATCCGCGGCCCCGCTCGATGACGACACCGCCCTAGAAATCGCTCTGCGACTCAAGGCGCTGGCCGATCCGGTCCGGATCAAACTCGTCTCGATCCTGCTCGCCGACACCGGGAACGGGATCTGCACCTGCGACCTCGCGACCGCGGTCGGCCTCACCGAGGCCACCACGAGCCACCATCTGGGGCAGCTCCGCAAGGCCGGCATGGTCGCACCTGACCGACGAGGGATGAACGTCTACTACCGCGCACGGCCAGAGTCGTTGGAAGCGCTACGCAGCGTTCTCAGCGCCACCACAGGGTGCTGCTGAACCGTCGCAGGCGCGGTCAGTTGAGCACCTGCGTCAGGCTCCCCCTCGTCGGCAACCGCGCCACGCAACGCACATAGCGTTGTGTGGCGGACACCAATGAAAAGTGTCACCACCTAGACCCCTCAAACTGTCACCGATGTCTTGATGCGGAAGTGTCACCGATGTCCTGCGAGATGACAGGTGAGCATCGGATGACCACAACTATCGGCGGCGGCACGTCCCGCGCAGCGGAGTTGGTGGCGCAGGTCCATGCCCTGCTCGACGAGCTGGTCGAGGCCGATCTGACCGCGTGCACCGACGACGAACTGGTCGAGGTCGCCGCCGCGCACGAGCAGGCGCTGGCCCGCATGACTTATGCCGGGGACCGGCAGCTGGTCGAGGTGTCGGATCGAGATCTGCCCCACCGCATGGGATATCGCAGTCCCACCAACTTCTTCAACGCCCGCCTGCGGGTGTCCGACCCGGGCCGACGCCGCGCCCAGATGGCCGTCACTGCCACCTTTCGTCAGCCGACCGGCGAGGATCGCGAACCCCGCTTCCCCGTGGTGGCCGAAGCGTTCGCCGAGGGCAGCATCGGGCACGGACATATCCGCGCGGTGCTCGACACGCTTGATCAGATCCCGCGCGCCACCCCGCACGATGTGCAGGTTGCTGCTGAGCGGCAGATGGTTGACATCGCCAAAGAACACACCCCCAACGACATCGCCACCGCCGGACAACGCCTCCTCGGTCACCTCGACCCCGACGGCACCCTGTCCGACGACGCCGACCGCGCGGGACGCCGCAACCTGTGGATGAACAAGCAACGCGCCGACGGCACGTCGAAACTCACCGGCACCCTGGATCCTGTTCTGGCGAACCGGTTTGCCACGATGTTGGCTGCGTGGGCGCAGCCCGGAATGAACAACCCACAAGACCCCGAGTCGCCGTCCGGGTCGTACGAGGATGCCGACCCCGACGTGGTGGCCGCGGCCGCCCTGCGTGATGGCCGGTCGGTGGCCCAGTGCAACCACGACGCGCTCAACGCGTTGTTGAAAGCGGTGCCTCAACCAGGTACGCGCGGAGATCCATGGGCCGCCGCCGGACGAAGCCGGAGCCGACACACCTGACGACAGCCGCCGGGTTGAGGAGCGCCGAGCGAGCGAAGCGAGTCCGACGCGTCTTGAAACCATCGTCGGGCAGTTCCAGCTGCTCGAAAACGCCCGGACGCGTGACGAACTCGCCCGCCTGCAACTTCGGCAGACCATCAACGCGGAGTCGGTGATCGAGAGCCGGCTCGTCGGGAAGCTGGAAGCGCATCTCGGGCTTGGGTAGTCGGGTCGCGTTGGTGATCTCGACACGACGCCTCGCCCAGGGGCTCGGAGTCGGCTCGATCAGCGGGGGTGGCTCGATCAGCGTGGGGGTGGCTCGATCAGCGCGGGGACTCGCGATCAGCGGCGTGTTGCGGCTCGAGCGGCGCCGTCACACACGCCGTAGCGTCGCGTTGATGACGAACGTGCGGTTCTGGGATTGCGAGTAGTAGCTGGAGTAGTAGGACAGCGAATCGTCGGAGATCGGGGTGATGGTGATCTCCGACGTGACGCAGGTGCCACGGGTGATGTTCTCGGTCAGGATCACCGTCGTCCCCTGCCGAGACTTCTCGGTCCATGTTCCGGCGCAACCGATTTGCGGATACTCGACGCTCGCGGCGACTGGTTGATTCGAGGTGATGGTGGCGACGACGTCGAAGCCCGTCTGATCTCCTGACACCGCCCCACGCCAGATTCCCGTCAGCGATGCCTCCGCAGTGGTCGAGGCGGTTGTCGGCGGTGACGTCTCCGTGACGGACAACCCCACGGTGGAGGGTGTGGTCTGCACCGCGGCACTCGGTGTGTCGTCGGAACCGCCGGTGAGAACCACCGCAGCAATCGCGATGGCCGCCACCAAAACCACAACCCCGACCACCGCGGCGGCGATCAACCCGGTCCGACGCGGGGGCGTTGAAACCGGACCACCATGGGGCGGTCCGGTCGGCGGTCGGTTCACTGGCGGCGGATACGCCGGCGCCGGACCACTGAAGTTGGGTCGACCCACTGCAGTGGTGGGTCGCATCTCGGTCGGACGATAGGCGGGTGGTGACACCACCGTTCGTCCCATAGTCGTTGTCGGAGCGGGCTTCTCATGCAGCGCGGCAGACGCTGCCGCAGCCAGGTCGGTGCACGTGCGGAAGCGGTCCTCGGGCCGCTTGGCGAGCGCTCGAAAGATCACGTCGTCGAGTGCGAGCGGTAGATCCGTACGCACCTCGGACAGCCGCGGGACCGGAGCGTGTGCGTGTGCGCCGATCAGACCGAGCTGGTCGGGCCGGGTGAAGACGGGCTGGCCGGCGAGCAACTCGTACAGCGTGCAGCCGAGCGCATAGACGTCGACCGCAGGTGTGAGCGGCGCGCCACCGAACATTTCGGGGGCCGCATAGTTGAGGGTCCCGATCATGTTGCCGGTGCCGGTGAGATCGGTGGAGTCGGTCATCAGACGGGCCACACCGAAATCACCGATCAGCGCCCGCCAAGTACCGCCGTGCCCGGCCGTCACCAGGACATTGGCGGGCTTCACATCACGATGCAGAAGCCCCTGCGCATGCGCGTAGTCGAGCGCCGACGCGACTTGAGCAATGATGCCCACCACCGCGTCGGCCTGCAGGGGTCCGTCGCTGTCGCGGAGCATCGCCGCGGTGTCGGTCCCGTCGACGTACTGCATCGCGATCCACATGACGTCGTCCTCGACCCCGGCGTCCTGGACGTTGACGATGTTCGGATGATCGAGGCGCGATGCAAGATCCGCCTCGCGTCGGAAGCGTTCCCGGAACGACGGATCGCCGCCGAGCGTCGACGCCAACACCTTCAGCGCCTGATTCCGCGGCAGGCGCGGATGCTGCACGAGGTACACCGTGCCCATCCCGCCGCGCCCCAACGTCCGGATGACGGTGTAGCCGGCGATCACGTCGCCCGCCGCCAACCGCGTCCCGCTGGCACCCATGCTGACCTCCCTGTGTAGAGCATCGGCAATCACACAGAGAGTGTCACGTCAGCACGCAGGGTTGCGTCCGAACGGACGACAGCAGACCTCAGCGGTGCGGTGGTTCGGCCAATCCGCGAGCCAATCCGACGCCGGCACCGATGCCCGCGCCGAGTGCGGTGAACGGGGCAGCGGTGGCCGCTGCGCCGATGGCCGCACCGGCGATCGGACCGGCAACAAGGCCGGCAGGGAGGAACGGCACGCCGACGATCAGTCCCGCGACACCGCCGACCAGCGCACCTGCGGCCGCGAGCGGAGCTCCGACAGTGGCCGTGGCGATGGCGGCACCAGCGGCGGAATCACCGACGACCGCTGCGGCAACCCGATCCGACCGGGCGGCCGGCAGGCCAACCGAATCGGCAGCTGTGGCGACCTGCGCCTCGGCGTCGGCTGCCGCGTTGTTGACCTGTGAGCGTTGCTGCGAGTTCATCCAATTCGGCGTCGGCGCCTGGAGGTCGCCGATCCGGACTGTGCCGCGCGGGGCGACGATCGGCCGGACCGGTTGGGTCCGCTGCGGCGCCCGGAACTTCGCCGGATCGAGTCGTGGCAGTGGCGCTGAGCGGGGAAGTGCACGCACACCAGGGCCGGTGCGATCGCCCGACTGGTGCACCGTCACCGCGGGATGTCGGGCCGGTGCGGTGGTCTCGGCGGATGCCAGTCCTGCTCCGGCAAACGCCAGCACGGCCGGGGCCGACCCCGCTGCGACCCACCCCGCCCAACGGCGACGTTCGGGTGCGCGATGACGACCTCGCCTTGAGTTGCGACCACTTGATGACTCCACGATGACCTCCGGTTCTCGAGACTTCTCGTACGCCGGTGGTTCGGGTGGGAGGTCACCGCAGATGGGTGCTCACAGGATGGTGATGCCGCCGCCGATCAGTTTCGCACCTATGACCAGCAACAACACCATGCGACAATCGGGAGTGGACTGATCATCACGCCGACAGCGATGGGCAGTGACTGCCCGATGGCATCACCCGTGTGGCGGCCTCAATTCGACGATGGCCAGCGGCCGGGACGTCTTCTTCTGGTAGCCGGTGTATCGGCCCTGGTTGACCTTATCCACGATCTCGAATCGCCGGGCGTAATCCGGGTCGTCGGGATAGGTCGGCCGAGCAACCACCTGTAGACGTGTGCGGCCCACCTGGATCTCGCAGTCCGGCTTGGCCTTGACGTTGGCCAACCAGCCCGGCGGCCTCGGCGAACCGCCGTTGGAAGCAACCACCAGGTAGGCGTCCCCGTCGCGGCCGTATGTCAGTGCACTACAGCGGTTTTCACCGGTACGACGCCCGACGGTCCGCAGCAGGAGCGTCGGATTGCCGAACAGCAGCCGATGCCCGACGAGCCCACCGGAGTGCTCGTAGAGCCACTGGTGAGCCTGCAGCGTGCGGATGAAGAGCGATGCCATCACGAGACCTTTCGCCAACGAACGACTGCGTCAAGTCTCGCAGCCCCGATTGTCCTCTCAGCACAATTCGGTCCCCGAACTCTGGCTTGGTAGGCCGTACCCAGCGCGTTCATCCGCACATAGTGTCCTGGATCACACCCCATCGTCACCGAAAGGGCAACAAACGTGACCGGTAGCTACTTCGCCTGGGACCTCGCCGAACGCGGCGCTGCTCCGTGTGTCCGCGACGATTCGGTGTCGCTCGACTACGCCACGTTCGCACGTCGCGTCGAAGCGGTCGCCGAGCAGCTGTGCCGCAGCGGAGTTGTCGCGGGCGACGTCGTGGCAACGTTTCTGCCGAATCGCGTCGAGCTGCTGATCACGATGATCGCGGCCTGGCGGGTGGGTGCGGTTGCGACTCCGGTCAACCCGGCGTTCACCCCAGTGGAAGCGGCTTACCAGCTGGACGATTCGGGCGCGCGGATCGTTGTCGGCGGCCCGGACTGCACGTCGCCGGCACGTACCGTCATCGCACCGGAAGACCTGGCCGAACAGGCATCGCCGGACTGGCAGCCTCCGCGAAATCCGACGGCGTCCGACGACGCGCTGCTCATCTACACGTCGGGCTCCACCGGCCGGCCCAAGGGCGTACGCCTGACGCACGCGAATCTGCTCTACATGGGATCGGCCATGGCCAAGCATCTTTCGCTCACCGAGCGCGATCACGCACTGCTGGTGCTACCGCTGTTCCACGTCAATGCGATCTGCGTCAGCTTCCTGGCTCCGATGCTTGCCGGTGGCCAACTGAGCATCACCGGAAGATTCTCGCCCGCGCGCTTCTTTGACGACACCGCACGACTACGCCCGACGTACTTCTCAGCGGTACCGACGATCTACGCGTTGCTGGTCTCGCAGCCCGGACTCACCGCGGATGCCGTTGCCTCCCTGCGGTTTGCGATCTGCGGTGCGGCACCGATCTCGAAGGAGTTGCTGGAGGTGGCCGAAAGCCGACTCGGCATTCCCATCGTCGAAGGCTACGGACTCACCGAGGGCACGTGCGCCTCGGCGTGCAACCCGGTCGACGGAGTGCGCAAGCTGGGCACAGTCGGCCCCGCCCTGCCCGACCAGCACATCGCCATCGTCGATGCGGACGACAACGAGGTACCGACCGGCGAGATCGGTGAAGTGGTCATCACCGGCCCGAATGTGATGCGCGGCTATCTGAATCGACCCGAGGCGACCAGCAGCACGGTGATTGACGGACGTCTGCACACCGGCGATGTCGGACGGCTCGACGCCGACGGCTACCTGACCATCGTCGACCGGATCAAGGACATGATCATCCGCGGCGGAGAGAACATCTATCCCAAGGAGATCGAGAACGCTCTGGCCACTCATCCCGACGTGCTCGAAGTCGCGGTCGTAGGAATGCCCGACGACCTGTACGGCGAAGTGCCGGTCGCGTTTGTCGTTTCCTATCCCGATCGGATGATCACCGAGGGGCAGCTCATCGCGCACATCGCTGGTGCGCTGGCAAAGATCAAGTTGCCCAGCAGTATTCACGTTGTCGACGAGCTACCGCGCAACCCCGTCGGAAAGATCGACAAGCCATCTCTACGGAGCGGCCTCAAGGACCCGCTGCCCACCTGAGCGAACAAAGAGAAGCCTCCGCGGCGCCGCCCGGCGTCGTGGCGATACCCCATACCCGAACCCCCATACCCACATCAACTGAGGAGCGATCTGCCAT
Organism: Gordonia sp. NPDC003422; assembly: GCF_053588675.1. Taxonomy (NCBI): domain Bacteria; kingdom Bacillati; phylum Actinomycetota; class Actinomycetes; order Mycobacteriales; family Gordoniaceae; genus Gordonia; species Gordonia sp. NPDC003422. Next base: position 161,759 of record NZ_JBSFQL010000011.1, on the reverse strand, counting down.
GGGACTGACCCAACCCGACTTCCCGCCGGTCGACCCGGCGACCTTCCTGGACAAACCATTCCTCGAGCGACTGCGCATCCTGGGCGCTCATTGGGCCGAATACGGCTTCGGCACACCGAAAATGGTGCACTTGATCTATCTGGTCAAGGTGTTCGTGTTCTACGCCGGCGTGGGCATCACCATCGCCACCCTGACGTCCGGCCTCAATCCGCTGCACGTCGGCGAGTGGTGGAACGAGCCGATTGTCTATCAGAAGGCCCTGTTGTGGACGGTGCTGGTCGAGGTCCTCGGCATCGGCGGTTCGTGGGGTCCGCTGGCCGGGCACTTCAAGCCGATGACCGGCGGATTCCTGTATTGGCTACGGCCGCAGACGATTCGTCTGCCACCGTGGCCGGACAAGGTGCCGTTCACCCGTGGTGACACCCGCACGCCGTTCGACATCGCGGTCTATTCGCTGATCTTGGTGAATCTGGTTGTGGCCATCGTCCTTCCGGGTGTGAGCTCGACGTCGCTGGACTCCGTGGTCGCCGACAACGCTGGTCTGGTGAACCCTGTACTGATGTACCCGCTCATCGCGTTGATGGTGGTGATCGGATTGCGCGACAAGGTGATCTTCATTGCTGCGCGCTCGGAACAGTACCTGCCGGCGATCGTCTTCTTCGGCTTCCTGCCATTCGTGGACATGATCATCGCCCTCAAGTTGCTGATGGTCACGGTGTGGGTCGGGGCGGGTGTGTCGAAGATGGGACATCACTTCTCGATGGTGATCCCGCCGATGCTCTCCAACACACCGTGGCTGGGCAGCAAGGCGATCAAGCGCGCGCACTACCGCAGCTTTCCCGAGGACATGCGGCCGTCGAAACTGGCCGGCGGCGTTGGCCATGTGCTGGGCACCATCGTCGAGATCGTCACGCCGCTGATCCTGTTGTTCTCCACCAACAAGTGGCTCACCCTCGGGGCCGTCGCGCTGATGGTGTGCTTCCACCTGTTCATCCTGTCGACGTTCCCGTTGGCGGTGCCGCTGGAATGGAATCTGCTGTTCGCGTTCGCCGCGATCTTCCTCTTCTGGGGCTTCCCGAACTGGGACGGCTTCGGCCTCACCGACACGTCGATGCCCTGGGCGATGGTGCTGATCGCCGCCGCCCTGTGCTTCTTCCCGATTCTCGGAAATCTGCGGCCCGACCTGGTGTCGTTCCTGCCGTCCATGCGCCAGTACGCGGGCAACTGGGCATCGGCCACTTGGGCGTTCGCGCCAGGCGCCGAGGAGAAGCTCGACGAGTTCGTCGTCCGCGGCGCCAAGAACACCCGCACCCAGCTGCTCGCCTCCTACGAACCGGAGGTGGCCGACGTGGTGATGCATCAGATGATGGCGTGGCGGTCGATGCACAGTCAGGGCCGGGCGCTGTTCTCGCTGATGATGCGCCATCTCGGCGACGACATCGACACCTACACGCTCCGGGAGGCGGAGTTCTCGTGTAACTCGCTGGTGGCCTTCAACTTCGGCGACGGGCATCTGCACGACGAGAAGATGATCGCCGCGCTGCAACGACGCTGCAACTTCGCTCCGGGTGAGTTCACGATCGCCTGGATCGAATCCCAGCCGATTCACCGGGGAACACAGCGGTTCAAGGTGATCGACGCGGCACTCGGCGTCATCGAGACCGGCACCTATCGGGTTCGCGACGCGGTCGGCGAGCAGCCGTGGCTGCCCAACGGGCCCATCCCGTTCGAGGTGGACTGGACGCTGGACGTTGACGCTCGCCGCGCCGTCACCGATCCTGAGGTGGTGCGTGAACCGCAGATGCGCTCCAACGGTGTAGCTCAGACCGGAGTTCAGACCCCCAACAAGGTGGGTCAGTGACCACTGCTGTGGTGGTCGGCGGCGGGCCCAACGGGCTCGCCGCCGCGCTCACGCTCGCCCGTGCGGGCGTGGAGGTGACGCTGCTCGAGGCATCCGACGAGATCGGCGGCGGTGCGCGTTCGGGTGAGCTGACGGTGCCCGGGGTCATCCACGACCACTGCTCGGCCTTCCATCCGTTGGGTGTCGGCTCGCCGTTCTGGGCCGAGGTGGGACTCGATCGTCACGGCCTGACGTGGCGGTGGCCAGAGATCGACTGTGGACATCCGCTCGACACGGGCGAGGCAGGTCTGCTGTACCGGTCGATCGAGGCCACCGCTGCCGGCCTCGGCGACGACGGACGCCGATGGGAGTTGATGTTCGGGGACCTCGCACGCAACTTCGACGCCCTCGGCGAGGATCTGCTGCGGCCCATCGTCAACGTGCCGCATCATCCTCTCCGTCTCGCCGCATTCGGCCCGCGTGCCCTGTTGCCGGCGACCGTGGCGGCACGCTGGTTCCGCACGGAGACGGCGCGGGCGCTGTACGGGGGCATCGCCGCGCACGTCTACACCCGTCTCGACCGACCGCTGACCGCGTCGCTGGGCCTGATGATCGCGGCGAGCGGACATCGCTTCGGCTGGCCGGTCGCCGAAGGCGGATCGGGCGCGATCACCGCGGCAGCGGCCTCGGCGCTGCGCGATGAAGGCGGCAAGATCGAGACCGGTGTTCGGGTCAGTGCTCGCGCCGACATCCCACCGGCCGACCTCGTGCTCCTGGATCTGTCTCCGGCACAGGTGCTTTCGATCTACGGCGATCGGATGCCGGCCCGGATTCGACGCTCCTACAACAAGTATCGGACCGGATCGTCGGCCTTCAAGGTCGATTTCGCCATCGACGGCGACATCCCCTGGACCAACCCTGATCTCGTCCGCGCCGGGACTGTACATCTCGGCGGCGACTTCGACGAGGTGCGCCACACGGAGACCCAGCGGGCGCAGGGCGTCATGGTCGAGAGGCCCTTCGTGCTGCTCGGCCAGCAATACGTCGCGGACCCGACGCGCAGCAACGGCTCCATCAATCCGATCTACGCCTATGCGCATGTACCCAATGGCTATGACGGCGACGCCACCGAAGCGATCGTCGGCCAGATCGAGCGGTTTGCCCCGGGCTTTCGTGATCGGATCGTCGCCACTCACAGCACCACTACCGCGCAGATGCATTCGTATAACGCCAATTTCGCGGGCGGAGACATCATCGGCGGTGCGAACGACGGGTTACAGCTGCTCTTCCGTCCACGGGCCGCCGTAGATCCGTACGCCACCGGTGTCGACGGGGTCTACATCTGCTCGCAGGCCACTCCGCCCGGCGCCGGTGTGCACGGTCTGTGCGGGCACTTGGCGGCGCTGTCGGGTCTTCGGCGACTGCGATGACGGGGCGGGATCGATGAGTGGCTCGAATGCGGGGCAGCAGGCCCGCGACCGTCTTGCCGAAGTGCCGATGAGCGCGAATGCCGACGTCCTCGAGCAAGTGGCGATCATCGCAAAGCAACTGCGGGAAAACGAGCCCGAACTCGTCGCCGACCTGTCGGCCATGATGGCCCGGGAGATCGATCAGCTCGATACCGATCCCAAACTGGTGGAGATGCTCGGCGCCAGCGTGCACGGAAACGTCTCCACGATCATCCATGTGCTCGCCAACGACATTCCGGTGGGACATCTGCAACCCACCACGGCGGCAGTGGAATACGCTATGCGGTTGGCTCAGCGCGACGTACCGTCGAACTCGTTGGTGCGCGCATATCACCTCGGACAGAACAGCGTCATGCGGTTGTGCTACCGCATGATCGAGGAGTTGTCGCTCGACGCTGACATGGCGATGGCGGTGACCCGACACGTTTCGGACGTGATCTTCGGCTACATCGACTGGATCACCCTCTACGTCTTCCAGGCATATGAAGACGAACGACGACGATGGTTCGGCACCGAGGGAAATGTGTTGTCCTCGACCATCCATCAGCTGCTGGACTCTGCCGATCCCGACGAGCGCTCCTTCGAGCGGGAGACCGGGTATCGCCTGGCGCAGAATCATCTTGCGGTGATCCTGTGGACACCCGACGACAAGGCGACAGACCTGCGGCAGCTGGATCGCACCGCCCGCGACATGGCGAGCCGGCTCCTACCGGAGGGCCCGCCGGTCATCACCGCGGTCGACCGATCGACGATCTGGATGTGGGTGCCGCTCGGCAGCCGGGCGCGCAGCGTCGACGCCGCGGAGGTCATGCAGAGAGTTCGCGTACCGGCGGCGACGCGAATCGCAATCGGACTGCCCGCCGGTGACATTCGCGGATTTCGTCGCAGCCACGAGCAGGCTCGCGCCGCCTACGCCATCGCGACGTTGCCCGGTGTGTCGACTCCGGTGGTGGGCTTCGGGGACCGAGGGGTTGCGGTGGTGTCGATGCTCGCCCAGGATCTCGAGACCACCCGTGCCTGGGTGCGTGAAGTCCTGGGAAGCCTTTCGGACGACTCCCCGAATGCGGCGATGCTGCGCGAGACACTGTCGGTGTTCCTGGCCACCAAGGAAAGTCACCTGCACACTGCCGAGCAGCTGAACTTGCACCGCAACACCGTCAAGTACCGCATCGGAAAGGCTCTTGCGGAGATCCCTTCCGGCCGTGATCGACTCGATCTCGCGGTTGCGCTGCTCGTGTGCGAATTCCTCGGTCCGGCCGTGCTGGCTTAGCCTGAATCCGTCGAAGAGTTCGGTGACCAACCCTCTGAACTGGGCAAGTACGCTTCCGTCGTTGCCGAAGAATCTAGGGGAAGAACTTCCTCCCCTAAGCTCCAAGAGTAGGGGAAGAACTTCTTCCCCTACTTTTCGTTGCGGACCAAGGCCGGACGAACATCCTCGTCCGAGTGCGCGTCAGCGTGTCGCGAACCCAGAAACCGCGTGTCTGGTCAGAAACCCGAGGCGCATCAGCGGTTTCTGACCGCAACTGAGGTTCCTGGCAACAAGTGCGGTTTCTGCGACGAGGCCGCGGTCTTCCCAGCTCAGTGACCCTGCCTCCAGGTGACCGTGACCGGCACCTCGTCGTCCCACGGCTGACGGGTGACGAGATCTGCCACCTTCACATATCCGCGCTCGAACTCGCCGGTCGCGGCGTCGACGAGGCGGTACTCCTGCGTCTGTCGGTGAATCGGTTGCGCGTCGAGCAGGACGATCCGAACCTCACCCGGTTCGAAATGACAACGGCGTTGCAATGATTCGATGAGCTGCTCGTTGGAGAGATGACCGTCGCCGAAGTTCCAGCCCATCGCCGTGCTGCAAATCCGCTCACCATCGGTGAGAACGTATCCCGTCTCGTCGGCGGGGGACATCGCTCGATGCGCGAGCGTGAACAGCGCGCGCCCATGACTGTTGAAGGCGCGGAACGCATATCCCATGTACAGCGGGATCTGCGCGGCTTCGGGACTGCCGTAGAAGCGTTCGAGCTGGGCGGCCGGCATCGACGCGATCGCGACGATCCCGCTCTCGATCTTCGCCGACGCCGACGGTTTGATGCACCACAGTCCGGTGTCCCAGTTGCCCGCGTAGTAGCGCATGCCGGGCAGGAAGGACACCTTGCGGGGGAACAGATTTCCCACGATGACGGTGCCCGCGCACGCGGCGAAGAGCAGTATCGGCCACGGCGAGGTGAGATCGTCGAGCCCGATGTCGGCGTGACCGACAAAGATGGTCACGACCCCGAACATCATGAAGACGTTCCACTCGAGCGGGACACCCATCGGGATGGCCGACAGGATGCCGAAGTGGAAGATCAGCATGATGCATGCGGCGACGGCAGTGACCCAGCCGCCGTGGGAGAAGAACAGCACGATCGGGACGAGACCCTCGATGGCGGTAGAGAAGTGGGCGATCCAGCGCGCCCGACGCCCCGGTCGTAGGTCATCGGGGAAGTCTTCGAAGAACTTTCGCTTGATCGCCGGCGATCGCATGATCGGATTGTTGGACATCATCGTCGCGATAACGAACGGGAAATGCTTGTTCAGTTTCGACGTCGCGGCACCAACCCAGATGACGAGGAAGACGAGCTTGGCACCGATGATCATGTCGACACCGGCGAACAGGAAGGTCACACAGAACGCGCCGTAGACCTCACCGCGTGCAGCCAGGAACACGGTCTTGTCCCGTAGTCCGATCACGGCCAGCAACGCCACGATCGTCCAGATCTGCCATACCGGCAGTAGCCCGACGGATGAGTCGAGGTCGGGGATTGCGCCTGTTCCCGGACTGAACAGCGCGATCACGATCATCACCAGGAGGGCGCCATAGACCACCACGTCGAACGGTTGCCGGGTGTCGCCGGAGGTGAGCGGGATGTGTGGCCACGGTGGTTGCCGGATGGTCTTGCGCCGCAACCAGTAGAGGATCGAACCGAGTGGCGGGAAGAAGCGGTTGTTGAGCGGGCCGAACCCGCAGCCGAGGCCGACGACCTCGAAGAGCATCGTGTACAGCACGACCTTCTGGAAGACGATTGGCTCGTTGTACCAAGCGGTGACGTCGAAGATGCCGTCGATGCCCGGGGTGCTGATCACGATCAGCCACCCCACGACGATGTACGCGACGATCTTTCCGACGTAGAACAGGTGCAGCGCCACCGGCGTGCCGAAGCCGACCTCCGCCCAATGCCGGGCCATCGGTCGGATCTTCTCCGCCCGCGTCCCCTGGCTCCACGTCGGGAAGTCGATCTCCGGAGTGTTCTGCTTCAGGAATCCCACCCGAGTGAACCTAACAAACCAAGCAATCGCTTGGTCGGGGATTCGGTTGACCCGCCCCTGGCTGAGGGCGGCGATCTCAGGGAGCGGCGTGCGCCGCGGCCACCTCGGCGAATGCGCCGCGGTACCGTGCCGCGGGGTGTGACTCCGGGAGGCGGTCGCGCCCGGAGAGCTTGAAGCGGGCAGTGCCCGGCTCGTAATCGCGCTTGGCGAGCCCGCGGTCGCGCAGGACCGGCAACACGTGCTCGGCGAAATCGACGTAGCTATCGGGGATGGTGGCGTTGATGACGTTGATGCCGTCCACGCCGGCGTCGCGCCACTGTTCGAGGCGGTCGGCGATCTGCTCCGGTGTCCCGACCACGCGGCCGCTACGGCTGCGGAGTTCGGCGAGGTCGCGGACCGTGGGCTCGCGATCGGGCACTGCCTCGCGCAGCCACAGCAAGGTGCTCTGCGTGCCTTGCGTCTTGATCTCGCCGATGGGGGTGTCGAGGTCTTAGAACCCGAGATCGAAGCCGAGCCCGCCGGCCGAGTGGGCGATGATGGTGCTCGGATCGATGTAGTCGTCGAGTTCGCGCGCCTTGCGCTTCGCCTCCTCTTCGGTGCTGCCGATGACGAACGAAAGACCCTGGAAGAACTGGATATCCGACGGATCGCGGCCGGCTTCGGCAGCGAGCCGGCGGGTATCGGCGGTGAGCGCCTGCGCGGCAGCAGGATTGGGGGACACGATGAACTGCGCCTCGGCGTTGCGCGCGGCGAAGCGCCGTCCGGTAGGGGAGGACCCGGCCTGGAACAGGACCGGCGTGCGCTGCGGCGACGGCGCCACAAGGTGCGGACCCTCCACCCGGTAGTGCGCTCCGACGTGGTGGATCTTGTGGACGCGGTCGAAGTCGGCGTGGATACCCGATTCCTTGTCCTGGATGAGCGCGCCGTCGTCCCACGACCCCTCCCACAGTTTGTAGACGACGTCGACGTACTCCTCGGCCCACGCGTATCGGTCGTCGTGCGCGGTGATGCCGTCGTAGCCGAAGTTGCGCCACGCATTGCTCGACAGACTCGTCACGATGTTCCAGGCAACCCGACCGCCGGTGGCGTGGTCGAGCGTCGAGATCTTGCGGGCGAAGTCGAAAGGATGTTCCTGCAGAATCGAACTCGTGATCGCGATACCGAGGTGTTCGGTGTGCGACGCCAGGGCCGACGCGAGGACCAGCGGATCGTTGCTGGGGATCTGTAGGCCGGAGTCGACGAACTTCTTCCAGTCGCCCTGGTAGTCGTCGTAGAGGCCGACGACGTCGGCGAAGAAGATGAAGTCGAAACGCGCCTGCTCAAGGGTTTTCGCCAGCTCGATCCAATGGGTGAGGGAATTGAAGTCGGTCTGTCGTGCCTCTGGCGCCCGCCACGCCCCGTGCAGGATGTGGGACGTCGTATTCATCACGAAGGCAGCAAGATTCAACGGCTTGGCATCAGACATGGCCGCGAGACTACGCATCCCCTGCTAGCCCCTGTCGACTTCAGATCACCATGACAGCAAGCGGCGCCGGGTGGAGCGGTCCCGCATAGCCTGTGTCCCCAGTCGGGCTGTGCCATGACGTGGCCGGCCATTTCCGTTCCCCCCAAATTCCATTCACCGAGGAGTTTCCTGTGTTTGACCCTGTGCGCCGTTCGCGAGCGCTGCTGGCTGTGGCGCTGTCGGCGTGCGCGCTGCTGGCCGCGTGCGCCGCGCCCGAAACCGGCAACGGCAGATCGACCGGCGTGCCCGCCACACCCGGCGAGTACGCGACGGGTGGCGTCATCGAGTACGGCCACGAGCAGGAGCCGCCGTGCATCCATGGCGGATGGGTCCAGAATGCTTATCTGGCACGGCAATACCTCGACAACCTGGTCTCCCTCGCCGACGACGGGCGCGTGGTGCCGTGGTTGGCGAACAGCTGGGACATCTCACCGGACCGGCGGACCTACACCTTCCACTTGAAGCCGGGTGTGCGGTTCAGCGATGGCACCGACGTCGACGCCGCGGCGGTCAAGACCACCTTCAACTCCTACCTCAACCCCGACAATCCGAACGGTACAGTCGTCTCCTACATCGGGCAGTACTTTGCCTCCGACGAGGCGATCGACAAGTACACCTATCGGTTGCATCTCAAACAGCCGTACAGCCCGCTGCTCACGGTGATCACGCAGGGCTACTTCGGGATTCAGTCGGCCAAGGCGCTGGCCCGCGGGACCAAGGCGAACTGCTCGGCCCCGGTGGGATCCGGTCCGTTCATCATCGAACGCTGGGATCGCAACCGCAGCATCACCTTTGTCCGCAATCCGAACTACAACTCGGCGCCGGCGAACGCGAGACACCAGGGCCCGGCGTACGTGGACAAGGTGATCTGGAAGTTCCTGAAAGACCCGGTACTTCGGTACGGCTCGCTCACCAGCGGATCGTCGGACGTGATCTACAACGTGCCCGCCATCAACTGGACGGACGCAACGCGCTCCTTCCAGACTCGCCAGTACGTCACACCCGGTCGGCCGAACGCGATCACTCTCAACGTCGCCAACAAGCCGTTCGACGACGTGCGTGTCCGGCAGGCCTTCGCCTACTCCGCCGACCGCGAACGAGCCGTCAAGACAGCCTTTTTGGGCGTGGTGCCGTTCAACGCCAACGGCGCGCTCAGCCAGAGCACGCCGAACTACGACCCGCAATCCGGCGCCTACCCGTATGACCCGGCCCGAGCGAATGCGCTACTGGACCAGGCCGGATGGACCGGACGCGACGCAGACGGCACCCGTACCCGCGGTACCGAACGTCTGACCGCTCGGGTGGTCTACGCGGCCGACGCGATCATCGGGCCCGAGGGCGCGGCGATCCTGCAGGACATCGCCTACCAGGCACGGCAGATCGGATTCGACCTCACCCTCGTGCCCGCGACGCAGAGCGCCTACTTCGGCGGGCAGTACGCAAAGTCGAACACCTACGACGCGTACGTCGGCTACTGGACTAGTCCGACGCCGGGTCTGCTCTACATCAACTGGCGACAACGCCTGGAGGGCAACCCGAATCCGTACAACAACGCCTTCTACAACGATCCGCATCTGCAGCAGGTGATCGAGCAGGCCAACTCGTCGGCCGACCCCACCCAGCAGCAGGAACTGTATCGCCAGGCCCAACGAATCATCGGCGACCAGGCGCTTGCCATCGGCCTGTACACGCAGACCACATCGCTCGCGGTGGCGCCGAAGCTGCACGACGTGTGGATCGAGAAGTCCCAGGGCGAACCGGTGTTCGCGGATGCGAGGTTTGTGCGATGACGTTGTCCGACAGCACGATCGAGAAGGAAGCACCAAGCTCTTCCGTCGGCGCCAAGAGGGGCGGGGAGGCGCGGTGGCGCCCATCGCCGACGGTCACGCGCTGGCTGGGCAGAATCGGATCGGGGGTCTTCGTCCTGTGGGCGGCGGCGACCGTCACCTTCTTCCTTCAGGTCCTCGCGCCCGGCGATCGCGCCACACTGCTGCTCAATCTGTCGTCCGGTCAGAGCCGCGAACGCACTCCCGACGAGACCGCACCGATCAACGCGCAGTACGGATTCGACGATTCGATCTGGCAGCAGTACCTGCACTACCTGCAGGGTTTGCTGCACGGCGACCTCGGAACCTCCTACCAGTTGCAGGAGTCGGTGACCACGATCATCGCCGATCAGGTCGGCCCCACACTCGTCCTCACCTTCAGCGCACTCGTCGTCGCGTGGCTGATCGTGCTCGTGCTGACGACCCTCACAGCTGGGCGTCGGGGATTCTGGGGAGGCGCGGGATCGTTCATCGAGACCGTCAACGCCGGCCTGCCGCAGTACTGGATCGGCTCCATCCTGCTTGTGGTGTTCGCCATCAATCTGGGCTGGTTCCCGGTGGAGAGTGGAACGGGTCTGTGGGGCTTGGTGTTACCCGTTCTCACGCTCGCCATCCCACTGTCCGGCTTCCTCGGACAGATCGCGCGCGACGAGTTCGCCCGCGCGCTGGATCAGCCGTTCGTGCTGACGGCTCGCAGTCGGGGACTCGGAGATCTATCCGTGCGGTCGCGACATGTGCTGCGCCACTCCGTGCTTCCCGCGGTCACGGTGTCTGGCTGGGCGATGGGTGCGCTGCTGTCGGGCGCGGTGATCGCCGAGACCGTCTTCGCCCGTGCCGGTATCGGCCAAACCCTGGTGGCGGCGGCGAGCTCGCGCGACGTCCCGCTGGTCGGCGGGATCGTGGTCTTCGTCGCCTTCATCTACGTCATCGCGAATCTCGTGGTGGACGCGCTCTACACCGTGATCGACCCCAGGATCGAGGTCCCATGACACTCATCGAATCCCGCACGAGTTCAAACCCGGCCGCGGCCCAAGCCGACCGGAGGAGGCGCTGGCCGCTACCGTCGACAGTCACCGCCGCCGTCGTCGTGTTGGTCCTGCTGGTGGTGGCGGCCGTCGCGCCGGCCCTGCTCGCGCCCTATGATCCGTACGCGATCAACCTCGACGCCGTGTTGTCGCCGCCGTCGTGGGCACATCCGTTCGGTACGGATCTCTCCGGGCGAGACCTGCTGAGCCGCATCATCTATGGCACCCGGCAGTCGCTCGAGATCGGGCTTGGCGCGGTAGCGATCGCCTCGGTGCTGGCCGTGCTGCTGGGTATCGCGGCTGGGCTGTCGAGCGGCATCGCCCGCGCACTGGCCAATCGGTGGATCGAGGTGATGTTCGCCTTCCCGACCGTCCTGCTCGGACTACTGCTGGTGTCGGTCTTCGGACCCGGTCCCACGACCCTGGTGTTCGCGATCGGGATCGGCATAGCGCCCGGGTATGCGCGCATCGTGCGCGGCCAGGTGTTGGCGGTCCGCAACGCGCCGTATGTCGAGGCCGCGACCGCGATCGGCCACCCGCGGTCGCGAATCCTGTTCCAGCACATCGCTCCCAACGCGCTGCGGCCGATGATCGTGACCGTCACCCTCGGAATCGGACAGGCCATCATCTGGGCGTCGGGCCTCGCCTACCTCGGACTCGGTGTTCCGCCGCCGGCACCCGAATGGGGTGCGCTGCTCGACGCCGGTCGCACCTACATCACCGTCGCGTGGTGGTTGGAGATCTTCCCCGGCCTGGTAATCGTGGTGGTGGCACTGGCCTTCACCACTTTCGGGCGCTACCTCGGTAGCCGACTGGAAGGAATCAAACGATGAGCGTCGACACTGCAGAACGCGTGCGCGCACCCAAGCTGGTGGACGTGCAGGATCTGCGAATCTCGTTCGGTGGCAAGGAGATCGTCAAGGGCATCTCCTTCGACGTCTCCGCAGGCGAATGCCTGGCCATCGTGGGCGAATCCGGCTCTGGGAAGTCGGTGACCGCACGCACACTGATCGGCTTGACCGGCGAAGGTGCTGAGATCGATGCTGCGACGCTGACTTTCGACGGTCAGAACCTGCTCGGACGCACTGACCGGCAATGGCGCGGACTTCGCGGTGAGCAGATCGGCTTCGTCCTCCAAGACGCGCTGGTGTCTCTCGATCAACTCCGCACCGTCGGTAGCGAGATCGACGAGGCGCTCGGCAACTATGGAGTGCGGACGTCCGGTCGGCTGAACCGTGCGCTGCGCGAGGAGCGGGTGGTGGAACTCCTCGACCTCGTCGGCGTGCCCGAGCCGCGAGTGCGTGCGCGGCAGCGTCCGCACGAACTGTCCGGCGGCCTACGACAACGCGCGCTCATCGCGTCGGCGCTGGCTCGCGACCCGAAGCTGCTCATCGCCGACGAACCGACCACCGCGCTCGATGCCACTGTGCAGGCGCAGATTCTGGACGTGCTGGCCGAGGCCAAGGGACGGGGCAACGGGATCATCCTCATCTCGCACGACCTCGCTGTCGTCTCGCGGGTCGCCGATCGTGTTGCCGTGCTGAGGGACGGCGAGATCGTCGAATATGGTCCCACTCGTGATGTTTTGACCCGCCCGTCGCACGAGTACACGCGAAGTCTCCTCGCGGCCGTACCGTCGCGTGCGTCCAAGGGCACGCTGCTCACCAGCGGGGACACCCTGCCGGCCGCACCCGCGCCGGCCCACGATCGGCCGCTCGCGCTGCAGGTCCGCGACCTGCACAAGACGTTCACCGGCAAGGCACGCACCCAGAAGGCGGCGGTCAACGGCGTCAGCTTCGACCTCGAGCCGGGCAAGACTCTGGGCATCGTCGGCGAATCCGGGTCTGGCAAGTCCACCACGGCTCGCATCGTGCTGGGCCTGACGACACCCGACGAGGGGAGTGTGGAACTCAACGGCCGTCCGTGGAGCGCACTGAACGATGCGCAGCGTCGGGCGTCGCGGCACCTGATCTCGGTCATCTACCAGGACCCGCTGACTTCCTTCGATCCCCGCTGGACCGTCGAACGAATCCTGCGTGATGCGTTGCGTGCCGGACGCGGCCCCGGTGTCGACGTCGACGCCGCGGTCTCGAAACTTCTCGACCAGGTCGGCCTGTCCGACGAGTTCCGTACACGCCACCCGCTCCGGTTATCTGGCGGTCAGCGGCAGCGCGTGGCGATCGCTCGTGCGCTCGCACCCGAGCCGTCGGTCATCGTGTGCGACGAGCCGGTGTCGGCGCTCGACGTCTCCATCCAGGCCCGCATCCTCGATCTCCTCGCGCGACTGCAGGCCGAGACTGGCGTCGCGCTCGTGTTCATCTCGCATGATCTGGGCGTCATCCACCACGTCAGCGACGACATCCTCGTCATGCGCGACGGCGAGGTGGTGGAGTACGGCACGGCCGACGCCGTCTTCGAGACCCCGCGCCACCCGTACACCCGCTCGCTGCTCGATGCCGTGCCGCGGATCGACGCCGGGGAGCTGGTGGCCTGACGCCCCACCGCCGGCTGCAGCCTGCGTGAGGCCCTCCCGATGGCTGAGGTGCGAGCCTGCGAGCCTCGAAGACCCTGGTGAGATGACATTGTCGTCTCACCAGCCCTTCGAGGCAGGGAGCGGTAGGTGCTCGGCTGGCGCCTCGGGCACCTCGGCTCAAGGAGCGGTGTCGGCAGTCAGGCTCGCCACAACCGTGGCTACACGACGCGCACGGGTCTCGTCCTTCTTGGCGTCGGCCACTGACCGCGCGTGCTCCTTGCGCTTCGTGTAGGAGAGCCGATCGAAGGCCGCCCCGAGTGCAGGGTCGGTAGAGAGCGCCTCGGCCAGCGCCGGCGGGACGTCGACTTCGCGCGGGGCATCGTCGAACGTGATTGTGACATCGACCTTCTCACCGATCTCGACACCGAGTTCGGTTCGTGCGGCCTTGCTCAGGCCGACCATGTTCTCGCCGCCCATCCGGGCCAGACGCGCGGCGCGCGACGTGCCGGCGATCGTGATCGTGACCGGGAAGGCCTTCGATCCACCTCCCAGCGCCGCTGCTTGCTCGTCGGTCAGGATCACGGCCGCGGCGGGTCCGCGCGGCTCCAGCACCGTGGTCAAGGTGAGCTGTTCGGTCGCCGGCATGATCATCTCCTCGGTCCGCGCATGTCCGTCCCTCGAGTGTGACCAATCCGCGGGCTCATGTCATCGAGCCGCCGCAAGCGATCCCCTTCATGGTGGTAGTGCCGGATCATTTCGGCGTGAGGTTACCCTTAGTTGAGCTTGCCAAATACGTGGCGGCCCGACGCGAAGGGGTGGAACGGATGAGTCGAGGGTTCAACGGCGCGGTCATGAAGGCGTTCGGCGCCCGCGACCACGTCGCAACCGTGACCGATATCGGTGAGGTGACCTCGCACTGCATCAGACTTCGATTCCGCTCCGACACCCTGTTCGACGAGGCGCTACCCGGTCCCACGTGCTTCGTCCGCGGGTGGTTCCCCGACGGTGAGGGCAAGGAGTTCCAGCGGGCATATACCTTCTCCGAACAGAACCCGGAGACCGGTGAGTTCGCGCTCGACTTCGTCCTGCACGAACCGGCAGGCCCGGCGTCGAAGTGGGCGGCAGCCGCAACCCCCGGCGACCAACTGTCCATGATGTCGATGAGTTCGCGCCCGTTCGAGATCCCCGCCGAGAACCGCCCGCACGGGTACCTGCTGATCGGGGATTCTGCGTCGATCCCGGCGATCAACTCGATCATCGAGATCGTGCCCGACGACATCCCCGTCGAGGTGTATCTCGAAGAGCACGGACCCGCCGACCACGAGATTCCGCTGGCCACCCACCCGCGCGCCCGGTTCCACTGGGTACATCGTGACAGCCCGGAAGCCCTGGCCGAGGCCATCGAGACCCGCGACTGGTCCAACTGGTACGCCTGGGCGGGACCGGAATCCAATTCGCTCAAGGCCATTCGCAAGCGGCTCAAGGACTTCGGCTTCCCCCGGTCGGAGACCCACGCACAGGCGTACTGGGCGCAGGGCAAGGCCATGGGCAAGGAACGCGACCCCGAGGAACTCGCGGCCGAGACCGCGGTCGAGACCGTGGAAGCACCGCCCGCCGAACCGGCGGCGGAACCACCGGCCGAGCCCAAACCGGCCGGCCAGTGGCGGGCAAATTCGGCCGGCAGGCTCATCGCCCCGCTCAAACGGACCCTCATCCTGGCGGGCATCCTGCAGGCCATCGTCACGATCCTGGGGTTCGCCCCGTATCTCCTACTCGTCGAACTCGGCAGGCGCCTGCTCGACGACGCACCCACCTCCGAGCTGTGGTCGGTCGGGATCCTGGCGGTCGTCTTGCTGGGCGTGTTCGCGCTCCTCGACTCGGCGCTGCAACTGTGGCTGCACGGAGTCGACGCGCGGTTCTCCCGCGACCTGCGTGGACGACTGCTGACCAAACTCGCGCGGCTGCCACTGGGCTGGTTCACCGCCCGCAACTCGGGCAGCATCAAGACCCTCATCCAGGACAACACCCTCTCGCTGCATTACTTGGTGACCCACGCGGTCATCGACGCGGTCGCCGCGGTGGTCGCGCCGCTGGCCGTGCTGATCTACCTGTTCACTGTCGACTGGGGTGTCGCACTGTTCCTGCTGGTGCCGGTGCTCGGCTACGTCATCACGATGTACCGGATGCTGATCCAGTCCAGCGCCAAGATTCCGCTCTCGCAGGCATGGATCGAACGGATGAACGGCGAAGCCGCCTCGTATCTGGACGCCCAACCGGTGATCCGCGTCTTCGGCGGGGTGATGGCGTCGAGCTTCCGCCGCAACCTCGACGACTACATCGACTTCCTCGAGGGCTGGCAACGACCGTTCGGACGCGCCAAGACCACGATGGATCTCATCACCCGGCCCACCACCTTCCTGTGGCTGATCGCCGCGGTGGGCACGTTCTTCGTCATCTGGGGCTGGATCAACCCGGTCGACTTGCTGCCGTTCCTGTTGCTGGGCACCACGTTCGGCGCCCGGCTCCTCGGCATCGGCTACGGGCTGGGCGGGCTGCGGGCGGGCATGATCGCGGCGCGCGACATCCAGAACGTGCTCGACGAACAGGAACTGACCACGCACGTCGCCTCGACCCAGACCCCCGGTACTCCAGGTGAAGTCGTGTTCGACACCGTGACCTTCGGCTACCGACCCGATCTGCCGGTGCTGCACGACATCTCGTTGCGGCTCGCGCCAGGGACGGTCACCGCGCTGGTGGGGCCGTCGGGGTCGGGCAAATCGACGCTGGCCGCGTTGCTCGCGCGTTTCCACGACGTGGACGCGGGCAGCATCAGCGTCGACGGCTGCGACATCACCACGATGGAACCCGACGAGCTGTACCGCCACCTCGGCTTCGTGTTGCAGCAGACGCAGCTGGTGTCGGCGACCGTCGCGGAGAACATCGCACTGGCCAAGCCCGACGCCACGGCAGAACAGATCGAGGCGGCTGCCCGCGCCGCCAACATCCACGACCGCATCTTGCGTCTGCCCCGGGGATACGACACCCCACTCGGGCCCGACGCGGCGCTGTCCGGCGGCGAACGACAACGTCTCACCATCGCGCGGGCGCTGCTCGCCGACGCGCCGGTGCTGATCCTCGACGAAGCCACCGCGTTCGCCGATCCGGAGTCGGAATACCTTGTGCAGCAGTCACTCAGCCGCCTCGCGGCCGGACGCACCGTGCTCGTCATCGCGCACCGGCTGCACACCGTCACCGGAGCCGACAACATCGTGGTGCTCGACGCCGGACATGTCGTCGAGACCGGAACCCACGGTGACCTGATGGCGGCGGGTGGTCGCTACCGCGCGCTGTGGGACGCCACCGAAGTGCCGACCACCTCCGCGGACGCCACGATGGGAGCTCAGCAATGATCCGCACCATCCTGACCCTGCTACCGGTCACCAGCCGTCCGGTCATCGCGCGGTTCGTCGTACTCACGGTCGTGTCGGTGATCGCGCGCGCCATCGGTGTCGTGGTGCTCGTGCCGCTGATCTCGGCGCTCATCGACGAAGACCACGATCGGGCGTTGACCTGGCTCGGTGTTCTCACCGTTGCCACGGTGATCGGGTGGGCGGTCGACGCGACGGCGTCGCGATGCGGTCACGACCTCGGCTTCACCCTGCTGAACAGCGCGCAACATGGTGTCTCCGAACGACTCTCGCGTATTCGTCTGACCTGGTTCTCCGCCGACCACACCGCCACCGCACGACAGGCAATCGCCGCGACCGGCCCCGACCTGGTGGGTCTGATCGTCTATCTGGTGGTCCCGATGTCGGGTGCACTGCTGGTGCCCATCGCCATCGCCATCGCGCTGATCCCGGTCGCCTGGCAACTCGGCGTCGTCGCACTGATCGGCGTGCCCCTGATGTTGGGGGCGATGTGGGCGGCCGGCGCGTTCAGCCAGCGGGCCGACCACGTCGCGGATGCGGCCAACACCCAACTCACCGAGCGGGTGGTCGAATTCGCTCGCACGCAGCAGGCGTTGCGGGTGTCGCGCCGGGTGGAGAACGAGCGGAGCCTCGCCGGCGAGGCACTGGCCCGCCAGCACGGCGCGACCGTCCGGCTACTCCTCATGCAGATCCCCGGACAGTTGCTTTTCAGCGTCGTTGCCCAGGTGGCACTATTCGTTCTGGCCGGCACCGCGGCCTGGCTCGCAGTCAGCGGCGAGATCGGAACCGCGGAGGCCGTGGCGCTGATCGTGGTGGCCGTGCGCTACCTCGAGCCGTTCACCTCGCTCGCCGAACTCGCACCGGCGCTCGAGACCACGCGACTCACGTTGCGTCGCATCAAGACCGTGCTCGACGGCCCGCTTGTCACCGCCGGTGACCAGACTCGCGTCGCTTCCGGAGCCCCGAGAGTCGAGTTCGAGAACGTCACCTTCGCTTACGCCGGCGACGCAAAACCGGTGCTGCACAACCTGAACCTGGTCCTCGAGCCCGGTACCACGACGGCTGTCATCGGGCCGTCCGGATCGGGTAAGAGCACCATCCTCGGGTTGATCGCGGGTCTTTACCAGCCCGACGCCGGGCGTGTCCTGATCGACGGTGTGGATGCCGCAACGCTCGATCCGGAGGTACGACGCACCTTGACCAGCGTCGTGTTCCAGCAGCCGTATCTCATCTCCGGGACCATCGAGGAGAACATCCTGGCCGGCGATCCGACGGCGGAGCCGGCAGCAGTCTCTGCGGCAACCGCTCTTGCTCGGGTCGACGAGATCACCGTCCGACTGCCCGACGGCTTGTCGTCGCAGGTCGGTGAGGGTGGTGCGGTGCTGTCGGGCGGCGAGCGGCAGCGCGTCAGCATTGCGCGCGCACTGCTGAAGCGGGCGCCGATCCTGCTGATCGACGAGGCGACCAGCGCACTCGACAACGAGAACGAGCGGGCCGTCGTCGACGCGCTGTCGGCGGACACTGTGACGCAGACCCGCGTCATCGTCGCGCATCGGCAGGCGGGCATCCGCCGAGCCGATCGGGTGGTGTTCCTCGAGGACGGGACGATCGTCGAGGACGGCAACCCCGACGAGCTGCGGGAAGCGGGTGGAGGATTCGCGCAGTTCTGGGAGCACCAGGGTGCGACCGCATCGTGGTCGCTCACCGCGACGCAGTAGCCTGGCCCCATGAGTGTGAGCCCCACGGTGCCCGTGGTTGTGGCAGGTCTGATCGGCGGTTACGGCGCGGCGCGGTTCAGTGGCCGACGCGAACTCGGTGGGGTCGTTCTCGCCGCCGCCGGTGCGTACTGCACCCGCGAATGGGCGCGCCAGAGTCCGGCCGTCGCCGGCGGTCTGTTGGCCACCTACCTCGCTGCGTTTGGGGCGTCGCATCCGCTGGCGAAGAAGATCGGCGCGTGGCCGTCGGTGTTGGCGGTGACCGGTGCGACTGCCGCGACGACGTATGCGGTGACCTCGCGGGCGTGAGGGAGTTGGCATGAGCGATCCGGACGAGCTGATCTGGCAGGTGTACGACGGCCTGCCCAGGGCGGCGCCCGGTTCGGTCGAGACCGCCGCGTTGCTGCTGCGACTGGTGGGCGAGTTACCCGAAGAGCCAACGGTTCTCGATGTGGGCAGCGGGCCAGGTGCCGCCACGGTGCCACTCGCGCAACTCACCGGCGGAACGGTGACGGCCGTCGATCTGCACGAACCCTTTCTTGCCGAAGTGCAGCGTCGGGCCGCGGAAGTCGGTGTCACCGAGCGGGTCAAAACGCTCGCCGCGTCGATGGACGCGATGCCGATTCCCGCCGGTTCGGTGGATCTGCTGTGGTCCGAAGGTGCCGCGTACATCATCGGATTCGACACCGCACTGGCAACGTGGCGGCCGCTGCTCGCCGACGACGGCGTCGTCGTGGTGACCGAGGCCGAGTCGATGACCTCGGAACCGGCAGCGGCGGTGCGGGATTACTGGAATGCGGGCTACCCGGCGATGCGCACAACCGCGCAGAACGTCGCCGCGATAGCGGATGCCGGCTGGACGTTGAGCGCGACTTATGTTCTCCCCAAGGCTGATTGGGCGACCTACTACGGACCGCTGAGGACCCGGCTCGACGACCTGACGCGAAGTGGGGTTCCTGCCGAATCCTTGGCACCGTTTCGCGAGGAGATCGCGATGTGGGAACGTCACGGCGACGAGTTCGGCTATACCGCATACGTACTGCGACCTGCGACGGTCGTGACTCAGTGAGGAGTTGTCATGGAGGTAGCCGGCAAGGTCGCGATCGTGACCGGCGGCGGTGGCGGCATCGGGAGTGCGATCGCCCGTGCCCTCGTCGCCCGTGGTGCGCGGGTGGTGGTCACTGATCTCGACGCGGCGTCGGCCTCAACCGTCGCTGACGCCTTGGGCGCCGACGCGGTATCGCTCGCCGGCGACGCCGCCGACCCGTCGCACATCGATGCCGTGGTTGCACTCGCCGAGAGCGAATTCGGTCCGGTGGACCTCTATTTCGCCAACGCGGGCATCGGCAGTGGCGGTGGCGTCGACACCGAGGACGCGGTCTGGGATCTTGCACTCGATGTGAATCTGATGGCCCACGTACGTGCTGCCCGCCGACTGGTGCCCGGCTGGGTGGAGCGTGGCGAGGGCTACTTCATCAGCACTGCGTCGGCCGCCGGTCTGCTCACCCAGCTGGGCAACGCGACGTACGCGGCCACCAAGCATGCCGCCGTCGGCTTCGCCGAGTGGCTCAACATCACATACGGCGATAACGGAATCCGGGTGAGCTGCCTGTGCCCGATGGGCGTTGACACCGCACTGTTGCGACCCAAAGACGCTGTGGTGCAGGCAGATCAGGCGCTTATGCAGCGTGCCGTCGAGACCGCAGGTGCGGTGCTGACACCCGACGTCGTCGCCGACGAGGTGATGGCGGCCATCGCCGACGAGCGATTCCTCATCCTGCCGCACCCCGAGGTGCTCGACATGTATCGGCACAAAGGCACCGACTACGACCGCTGGCTACGCGGTATGCGGCGGTTCCAGCGTTCGTTGAGCTGACTCGAAGAGTTGGGTGACCGACGCTCTGACCTGGGAAAACGCCGCAGTGGTCTGTCCCTGAAAATAGGGGAAGAACTTCTTCCCCGGGGTTCACAGTCCTCCCCTAGAAATTCCTAGGGGAGGACTCCAAGAGTAGGGGACGAGTTTTCTTCCCCTAGTTTCTTGGCGGCAAAGAGCGCTTTCTGTGCTCGACGACGATGTTCGGAGTCCGAGGTCTGCGCTCGAGGTGGACCTCGGTGAGGGTTGACCGCGACGGCGGCTTCGCCGACCTCCCACGCGCGTCGTCGGCGTGTCGCGATTTCAGAAACCGCGTGTCTGCTCAGAAACCCGTGGCGCACCAGCGGTTTCTGGCCACACCTGCGGTTTCTGGCGACAAGTGCGGTTTCTGCGATGAGGCCGCACTCTTCCCGCCTCCACGATTGCCGACGACGTCGGCGGGTGGGTCGCTGATCCGAGAGAGTTTGGCGGCCAGCGCTCTGACCTGCAGGAATCCTACTGCTCCCCGAGGTGCGACGAGCCTCAGCTGGCTGGCGGGACCATCCCGGCGGGTACGGACGACCAGCAACCTCCCAGGAAGACGGGAAGTTCTCCCAAGCTTCGGTGTGCAGAGTCATCGCTGTCAGGAGAACCGGCGTGCCGGTTCGAGACCAGAGATGAAAGGGCGTCCAATGCCGAACCCCCCGCACAACCCTCAGCACCCGCAGCAACCGCAGGGTCCGCAGCCCCGGCACCCGCAGCCGCACCCGCGTCGTCGTCGTCGCATCCGTCGCTGGGACCCGCGCGGCCGCCGGTGGATCTGGGTCTGGCAGTGACACTGCCTCGTCGCTGCGCTCGCGTGACCTGATCGCCCGATCTTCGCGATGATGAACCCCGTCTGGCTTCGGCCCGGCGGGGTTCTGTCGTCACCGAGGGGGGTGTTCAAACGCATGAGTGCGGGGCGACCGCGGTACACCTATCGGGTTACAGTGCTTCGACGAGCCAACTTTCGGGGAACATCAGGGGTCGATGATCGTGAATGCACCACAACCGCCGTTCGGACAGCCGCAGTATCCGCCGCCAGGCCAGCAGGGTCCGCGCCCGCCCCAGCCGGGTTACGGGCCGCCACCGGGATACGGGCCGCCACCGGGTTACCCGCAGGGTCCCGGCGGCGTGCCACAGGGATACGGTGCTCCGCCGGCGCGACCGGCCTACCAGCCCGCGCAGCACCAGCCGCCACCTCAACACCAAGCTCCTCAACACCAAGCGCCGCAGCACCAAGCACCGCAACACCAGGCTCCCCAGCACCAGTCGGCGCCGGGTGGCGGACAGGGATTGTCGCTGGACGCGAAGTTCTTCCCGCTGATGTGGATCTTCTTCCTGATCAAACCCAAGATCTCGATCGACGGGCACGAGTATCCGACCGGTGAGTGGGGCGTCAACAACATCCCGCTGCCGCCCGGGCAGCACCACGTGCATGTCCATGCGCCGTACCTGATCCCGACCAAGGTGGGACCGGTCGACACAACGATCAACGTGGCTCCTGGTCAGGTGGTGCCGCTCGAGTATCGGATGCCGGTGTTCGTGTTCAGTCCCGGCTCGATCGGACCGGCTCCGCAGCCCTATAACGGCGTCGTCCCGGCGATCGCGCTGTTCGTGATCCCGTTCGTTTTACTTCTGCTGTTGCTGGTGGTGCTTCCCCTCCTTGCCGCGGCCGCCTAGGTCACCGATGAGTTTTGCCCTCACGCTGGGTCGAACTGTGCGAGTAGCTCCGCATCCTTGATACAGCGAAAGGCCAATTATCATGGGCAAGATCCACATTCACGAGTTCGTCAGTCTCGACGGTGTCTTCGAAGACCCGAGATTCACCATGCCGTACGGATTTCCGGAGGCGCAGGGCGCGGTCTTGTCGTCGTTCATGTCGGAGTGCACAGGAATTCTGCTGGGGCGTAACACCTTTGAGATGTTTGCCCCAGCGTGGTCGACGCGGACGGCCGACGAAGACCCGGGTGCACCGTTCTTCAACGACAGCACCAAGTACGTGGTGACCTCCGCGTCGGAGGTCGACAGCTGGCAGAACTCGCAGGTACTCGGCACCTACGACGCCGACCGGATCCGCGAGCTCAAGAGTGCCGAGAACCTCTACGTCAGCGGCAGCGGGACACTCGTGCGGGCAATGCTCGCCGACGGCCTCGTCGACGAGCTGCATCTGTTGGTCTATCCGGTTGTGCTCGGCACCGGCGCGCGACTGTTCGAGGACATGAGCAAGACGGGCCTGCGCCTGGTGGACCACGACGTTTTCGACAACGGCGTCCTGCACCTCTCCTACGGTCCGGCCGACTGAGGCGAGTGCCGGTCGGTCGGATAACCGGTTCCCACCAGCGCTTGACGGTCGTACGATTGGGCCGTGTCGGGAACGTGGGCCCTCGTCGAGCGTCGCGTCGAGTTCGACGCCGCGCGAAATGCGCTGCTGACGAGCGACGGTCACAGCCGCGGCATCGTCCTCACCGGTTCGGCCGGCGTCGGCAAGACGACGCTCGCCCGTCAGGTCACCGAAACCCTCCCCAATGTGCGATGGGTGGTCGGTAGTGAGTCGGCGCGATCCATCCCGCTTGGCGCCTTCGCGCCGGTCGTACCACCGTCGACCGCCAAGGACGCCGTCGGTTACCTTTCCGCGGCACGCGAATCGCTGCTCGACGCGGGTGAGGTGATCCTCGGCGTCGACGACGCGCATCTCCTCGACCCACTGTCGGCAACCCTGCTGCATCAGCTCGCGATCGACGGGGATGCCCGCATCATCGCCACCATTCGCAGCGGTGAACGGGTGCCCGACGCCGTGATGTCGCTGTGGAAGGACCGCTACCTCGATCGGATCGAACTCGACGCGTTCACCCGCGAACAGAGCATCGACCTGCTCGAGCAGACCCTTGGCGGTCAGGTGGAAGGACTCTCGGCGGAGCTGATGTGGAAGGCGTCCGGCGGCAACGCCCTCTTCCTGCACCACCTCGTCACCGGGGCCCGCGAATCGGGCAGTCTGCGATGCGAGGGCGGGATCTGGCAGCTTCGCGGAAACGCCTCGGTCACCACGGAGTTCGCGTCGTTGCTGGAAAGTCGTATCGCGGCTCTCCCCGACGGCGTGACCAACGCGCTCAATCTGCTAAGCCTCTGTGAGCCCATCGAGGTCGACCTGCTGGTCGAGGTTGCCGGCGAGGCAGAGGTCGAAGAGGCCGAGCGGCGTGGGCTGATCCGGATCACCCAGGACGGCCGGGTCCTGTTGGCGCGGTTTGCGCATCCGCTGCTCGGCGATGTGGTGCGCGGACGCATCGGTCGTCTGCGTGCCCGCCGCCTGCGTGGCGAACTCGTGACCGCACTCGCGCAACGCGGCAGGCCCAAGTCTGGTCAGGGTCGAATCAGGCTGGCGGACTTGGCAATCGACAGCGACCAGGAGACCGATCAGAAGGTCATGCTCGACGCGGCGCGCAGCGCCATCGCGCTGTCGGATGTCGCTGCGGCAGAGCGGTTCGCCCGGGCCGCCATCGAGCGGGGCGGTGGACTGGATGCGGCGGATCTCCTTGCGCGAGCGCTGCTCTGGCAGGGCCGCCCCGACGAGGGCGAGCAGGTGATGGTCGCCATCGATCCGGACACGCTCGACGAACTCGATGTTCTCCGTTGGGGAATGACACGTCTGTGGAACTTCGACTTCGCCATGGGCGACGGCGAGCGGGGCGACGAGATGCTGGCCCTCCTGCAGGCGCGGATCAGCACGCCGGCACTGGTCGACATGGTGGATGCCGCTGCCGCAGTGCGCGACATGCAGGCCAACAACCTGGTGGCCGCCGCAGAACGCGCTCGAAAGGTGTTGGGCAACGACGCCGCCATCCCGGCTGCGTCGTACTGGGCGGCGTTCGCGGCCGAGCGCTCGCTGTGCTTGATGGGTGAGGCCGACGAGGTGTTCGCGATCGCGCGGGCGGTCGAGATCCCGCCGAGCATGGACGGGTTGGTGCGGTATTCGGCGGTGTTCGGTGAACTGCAGGCGCTGGTCTATGCGGGCCGGCTCGCTCGAGCGCGCGAGTTCGCCGCGAGCTACGCCGAGTTCTCGAGTCCCGGCCAGTATCTGGCCTGGGGCATGGCGCAGACCTTCACCGGCGTCGTCGAGGCGGCGCAAGGACGGTTGGATCGGGCGGCGGCGACATTACGGCAAGCCACCGCCGCCATGGCCTCGGATGTCATGTCCGCATGGGGATTTCCGGCGCGAATGGCATTGGCGACCGTACTCGCGCAGCTCGGCGAGATCGACGAGTCGCGGGCGCTGGCCGACGCTGTTCGCAAGGATCTGCGTCCGCACGTCGCCGTGTTCGAGCCACTTCTGCGGCTGGCCGGAGTGTGGCTCGCCGCCGCCGAAGGACAAGTCTCCGAAGCGATCTGCGTGGCGCACGAGACCGCCGACTTCGCTGCTGCGTCCACCCAACGCAGCGTGGCGGCCGAGGCCCTGCATGCGGCGGCTCGCCTGGGCGACACCGACGCGGCCAAGCCACTGGCGAAGCTCGCTGCGTCCATCGACGGCGAACTCGTGCAGGCATATGTGCGGCACGCGGTCGCCGTCGAATCAAGAGATGCTGCGGCACTGGAGCTTTGCTCTGCGGAGTTCGAGACCACCGGGGCACTCGCCTGCGCCGCCGACTCGGCGGCGCAAGCGGCGGTGTTCTATGCGGCGGCCGGCGACAACCGAGCCTCGACGCGCAGTGCCTCGGCCGCTTATCGGCTCGCTGCCGAGTGCGGGGGCTTGACGACACCGGCGCTCACCGCCATGGCCGATCCGCTTCCGCTGACGCCGCGTGAGCGCGAAATCGCGAATCTCGTTGCTGCGGGTCTGTCGAACCGCGAGATCGGCGAGCGCCTCACGTTGTCGACGCGAACCGTGGAGGGCCACATCTACCGGGCATGCATGAAGGTCGACGTGCCCGACCGCGCCGGCCTGGCCGAGCGCGTTCGCGCGCGCTGATCCCAACTGCTCCCTGAGCTGAGGTGCGAGGAGCGCAAGCCGGCGGGGGTGGAATCCCCACCGCTGCCTGAGGTGTGAGGAGCGCTAGCCGGCGGGGGTGGAATCCCTACCGCTGCCTGAGGTGTGAGGAGCGCTAGCCGGCGGGGGTGGAATCCCTACCGCTGCCTGAGGTGTGAGGAGCGCTAGCGACGAGCCTCGAAGGCCTGGTGAGACAACGATGTTCGCTCACCAGGGGCTTCGAGGCTCGCGAGCTCGCGCCTCAGCCGGCGGGCGGTGGGTACTCGCACCTCAGGCGGGGGTGAGCTGCTCAGCCTCACTTGCCTCGCCACTCGAGGACTTCCAGGCACACGGCGACGTCGACGAGATTCTCGGTGAGGGGCCTCGGTAGCAGACTCTCGGCGCGGGCGAGTCGGCGGACGATGGTGTTGCGGTGCGTATACGTCTCCTGTGCGGTCCGAACTGTGTTGCACTGCAGACCAATCCACGTGCGGAGGGTGGCCTGGAGTTCGCGCGGTGCTTGGTGGAGGTCGCCGAGGACATCGGTCACGAACTCGTCGACGGCGGGCCGGTCGGTGTCGAGCAGTGAGACCAGCCGTACGTCGTCGAACCGTGCAATCCGACGTCCGGACGTCATACGCGAGAGCACACGCTGAACTGTCAGCGCCTGAAAGTGACTGGTACGGAAGCCTTCGACGTCGTTGCCGGTTCGGCCCATCGCCATGCCGATCGTGGGATGTGCATCGAGTCGGTCGGGGATCGACGACGAGTCGGTCGGCAGCCACAACCACCACGACGACGCACTGGCGATGACCGACAGCCCGAATCGGTCGGTCACCCGGCCGAGGTCCGCGGCTGCCGCCTCGAGTTCGGCCGCCGGGTCGGGTCCGTCGGACCACAGCACGACGGCGGTGTGCCGGCCGGACAGCCGATAGCCGAGTTGCGCTTCGGCGCGAGCCCGGGGGATCGGCGCGCCTTCGAGGAGCAATGCCACGGTGGTGCGACGCTGCGCGTGCGTGCCGCGCGCGAGGTCGGCGCGTTCGGCGGCCATGCTCTTGGTCATCGCCTCGACGGTGTCGTCGATGAAGGTGGAGATCGACCTCGAGGTCACGCTCAACAGCTCATGCAGCACCTTTGTGTCGTCGGTGAGCCCGAAGCAGATCTCCATCCACAACTGCCAGGCGACGCTTTGCGCGGTCCGGAACGAATCGAGCGCGGACTCGTCGAGGCCGCGCCGGACGAGATCGCGGGTCGCGTTCACGATCTCCGGCGTCATGTTCACCGACACCCGTTCGCCGGGCCTCGACACATTGGCGGCGGCCCAGTGCATGATGTTGGCCAGGTTGGTCCGCCGGGTGCCCTCGGCGAGCACGGGGTCCTCGGCCACGGCGGCCATCCGAACACTGCCCAGCGCGGCGTCGTGCATGGCGGACACCCAATCGTCGCGCGCGTTGAGCACCAGCTGGGAGCCCTGGCGGATCACATCTCCCACGGCGGCCGATACCTGTGGCCAGTCGCTCACCATGTGGTCATTATGCACCTCATGGGACCGATTCTGGTGCGTTCTGTCACTGGCTATTGGTGTCGCCCGAGGGGATTGTGGACGCAACAGCCAGCCCAAGGAGGCACAGTGCCAACAACAGATCCAGTGCCAACAACAAATCCAGTGCCCACCAGCAACCCGGTCGACACGGTCGATGTTCTCGTGATCGGCGCCGGCATCTCCGGCATCGGCGCGGGGCACTACCTGACCACCGAACTGCCGTCGAAGACCTTCACGATCATCGAGGCGCGCGACGCCGCGGGCGGCACCTGGGACCTGTTCCGCTACCCCGGCATCCGCTCCGACAGCGATCTCCACACGTTCGGGTACGAGTTCAAGCCGTGGCGAGACAAGCAGTCCATCGCCGACGCGCCGCGGATTCTGTCGTATCTGCACGAGGCGATCGACGAGGACGGTCTCTCCGAGCACATTCGGTACGGCCATCGAGTTGTGTCGGCGGCGTGGTCGTCGGACGAATCGCAGTGGACGGTCGAGATCGACCGGTCCGAGGACAACGCGCGGATCCAGATCAAGGCGAGCTGGATCTTCTGTGGCTCAGGCTATTACCGCTACGACGAGGGGTTCACCCCGCATTTCGAAGGGCGGGACCGGTTCCGCGGACAGATCATCCACCCACAGCACTGGCCGGAGGATCTCGAGTACTCCGGGAAGCGGGTCGTGGTGATCGGAAGTGGCGCAACAGCTGTCACGTTGCTGCCGGCGATGGCCGAGCAGGCCGGGCATGTGACGATGCTGCAACGCACGCCGTCGTACATCATGCCGATTCCCCGCGAGGATGCGATCGCGAACACCCTGCGCCGACTGCTCGGCGACGAGCGCGGTTATCAGTGGGCGCGACGTAAGAACATCGCGCAGCAGAGACTCGTTTTCACGTTCTGCCAACGGTTTCCGAAGGCCGCACGGCGGGTCATCCGCTCGGTGAACGCCAAGTTCCTGCCGGCGGGATTCCCGGTCGACGAGCACTTCAACCCGCCCTACGACCCATGGGATCAGCGTCTGTGCGCGGTGCCCAACGGCGACCTGTTCAAGACGATCCGCGAGGGCAAGACGTCGGTGGTGACCGACCGCATCGCGACCTTCACCGAGAACGGCATCCTGTTGGAGAGTGGCCGCGAACTCGAGGCCGACATCATTGTCACCGCAACGGGTCTCAACCTGCAACTGCTCGGCGGAATGGAACTGAGCGTCGACGGTGAGCCGGTCGCGCTGCCCGACCACGTCGTCTACCGCGGGCTGATGCTCGACGGCGTGCCCAACCTCGCGATGGCGATCGGCTACACCAATTCGTCGTGGACCCTCAAGGTCGGCCTGCTCTGCGAGTACCTGTGCAAACTGATCGGCTACATGGACGAACACGGCTACGCCGCCGTCCGCGCCGAGGCCGACCCCGCGATGGAGACCAAGCCGGTACTCGACTTCGCCGCCGGCTACGTCAAGCGAGCGCTCGCCGACCTGCCCAAGCAGGGTATCGAGGGTCCGTGGACGATGTCGATGAACTACTACGAGGACCAACGTCGTTTGCGCAGTGGCGAACTCGTCGACGATAACCTGCGTTTCACCACCACCGCGCAGTACGCGGCACCTGCGGTATCCGTGTGACCGCTAAGTGGTGCTGTTCAGAAATTCGACCGGGTATTCGGTGGAGCGATGGACGGCTGGCAAGGCGGAGGAGGGAGCGATAGCGGCGCTATCGTGACCGACGACAACGCAGCCAGTCGTCCATCGAACGCCGAAGACACCCGGCGAATTTGTGGACAGGACCACTAAGACGCCGGTGCCGTTGTGGTGACCGCACCGGTGTCCTCGGGCACCGCCTCCGGCTGAGTCGTCTGTTCGACGGTCGGTTCGGTTGTCGGCTGGGTCGTCTCCACGGTGGTCTGCTCTGTTGTCTGTTCGACGGTCGGTTCGGTCGTGGTGGTCGTAGTGGTCGCTTCCGTCGTGGTGGTGGGTTCGGTCGACGGTTCCGTGGAGACCTCTGACGGTGATGGTTCGGTCGAGATGTCTGAGGGGTTGGGTTCGGTTGACTCCGAAGATGATTGGTTCGGCTCGCTCGACTCGGAATCGGGGGCGCCCTGCGGCACATTCTGCTGCTCCGATGCGACCCTGAGGAGATGGTCGGCGGGCAACGGGCTGCCCGCTCGCGCCAGGCCGTTGTCGCGAGCTTGCTCCTCGTCGGCGGGCACGAACGGAACGTTGATGCGGATGGGGTCCGGCAGAGTCTCCTCCAGCGGAGGGTAGAGGGAGATGTCGTTGATCTCGGGTCGGAGGTAGAGACCGTATGTGTTGCCCGTCAGCGGGTCGACGAGCGTCAAGAAGCCTTGCCCGGACAGCTGATTGCCGTCGGGTCCGGGCGGTGGTGGTGGCGGGACGGGCACGATCATCGGCTTGTTGTCGACCGTGTCGACGCGACGATCGTTGGGGCAGACGCGGGTGACCAGTTTGGTCTGGTATTCCTCCCACTGTCTGCCTTCGAGTCGGTAACCGCCGACCGGGGTTTCGGCGGGCGGGGTCAGGGGGTTGCCGCCCGCGCAGCGTACGCGGGGAACACCGGCACTGTCGATGAGTACGGACGTACCGTTTTGCAGGACCGCCTGATATGGCCGAGCGCTGCCGTCCTTGTACGCGTGGTCGGTGACCCAGGTGTCCGCGGTCAGTGACACCGACGACAGGGTGTTCAAGTAGTGCGGAATCGACGATGTGCGGATCCCGAAGACGCCGGCCCATGCTGTCGCCGCCCTCTGATCGGCAGTCAGGTTGCGTGCCAACGCATTCGTGTCGCAGGTCGGTCCACCGCGGGCGTAGAGGCCAGGCTGGGTGCCGTTCACCTGCCTGGTGCCGTCCTTGGGTGCGCCCACCTGTGCCGACAGACGCACCTTGTCGAGCGATGTCCGTTGAGCCACGTTGGCCGGTGTGGTGAACGGATCGATGCCGGGTTCATTCGCAGAAGTGAGTGTGAGGCCGGGAATCGTGAAGTTGTCGTCCTTGGACTTGGTGACGAAGATGAATCCCGCCACGAGCACGAGGGCCAGTACCACCACTATGGCAGCCAGGGCGTAGGTGAGACCGCGGCGAGGACGAGGAGCAGCGGGCTGGGCTCCGCTGTAGGGCCCCGGTGGGTAGGTCGGTGGACCAGGCGGCGAGTAGTACGACATTCGGCACGCTCCTACGGCCTGCGGCGCTCGCCGCGGGGCAAGTGTTCGTGCTTCGAGTATCGGGGCGAGGTGTGCCGACGGGCAATCGGATGTCGGATCATGAACCGACATGAGGAGTCGATCTACACCGATCGAACGACGGCGGACGATCCCGTCCGCCGGCGCGCTTGTCGCTAGGACACCGGTTCAGTCGTGGTGGTCGTCGTTTCCGTCGTGGTGGTCTCGGTTGTGGTTTCGGTGGTCGTCGTCTCGGTGGTGGTTGTTTCCGTGGTGGTGGTCTCGGTTGTGGTGGGCGTTGTGGTCTCGATGGTCGTGGTAGGTGTGGTGGTCTCGACCGTCGTTGTGGGCGTTGTGGTTTCGGTGGTAGTCGTCGGAGTTGTGGTCTCCGTCGTGGTCGTTGTCGGAGTCGTCAGCGGTCCGCGCGGGAACGCGGGCACCGACGTCGTCGTCGACACAGCGGTGGACTCGAGGCCACCCGGCGTGCTGGTCACCTCGAAGGAACTCGACCGCGCCGCGCTCGTCTCGGACTCCGGTGCACCTTCCGGAACTCCGCGGTTCGCGGTGGCCCGTTCGGTGACCTCGGTCGCGGGAAGCGGGCTGCCCGGGCGAGCGAGGCCGTTGTCTCTGGCCTGTGCCTCGTCCGTGGCGATGAAGGGGGTGTTGGCGACGAAGGGGTCGGGAAGTGGAGCCGGCAAGGGGGGCAGCCCATAGAGGTCGACGCCGCCGCCGACCGGTCGGGGCGCCACGATGCCCGTCCGCACGTCGACGACCTCGAGCACGCCGCGGCGCGGGCCATTCTGCGGGCCGGGAGCGGGGCGTTCGATGATCGTCGTCGTGTTGTTGATCGTGGTGACGTACTGATTCTGGTAGCAGATGCGGGTGACCCGTTCGGTCTCGTACCCGTCCCACCTGTTGCCCTCGAGGCGGTAGCCGCCGACGGGTGCGGCCGCGGGCGGCCCGAGCGGACTGCCGCTGATGCAGCGGACGCGCGGGACCCCGGCCGGGTCGACCAGCACGCACGTACCGGCCTCGAGTACCGCCTGATAGGGCGATGCCGATTCGTTGGCGTAGCGGTGATCGGTGACCCAGGTGTCGCGGGTCAGCACCACCGGGGTGAGGGTGTTCAGGTAGTAGGGCACCGCGGCCTCGCTGATGCCGTTGGCCTTACCGAACGCGCGGCCTGCCGCGGGCTTGGCTGCGTACTGGCGCGACAGCTGGTTGGGGATCGACGACGCACCGGTCTCGGCGGGGTAGACGCCATAGAGCCCGGGCTGCGAACCGTTGACCGTCACCGTGCCCTGAGTCGGATACCCGACCTGCGCCGAGAGCTTGACGTTCCCCAGCGACGACGGCTTGGCGACGGCGACTGCGGTGGTGAACGGGTCGACGCCGCGGTCCTCGGCGGAGGTGAGTGTGAGTCCGGGGATCTGGATGCTTCCGTCACGGGCCTTGACGACGAGAACGACGCCGGCCGCGAGCACCAACGCCAGAACCACGACGATGGCCGACAGCACAAAGGTCAGTGCCCGTCGATTGCGCGGCGGCGTCGGCATCGGTCCGGTGAATGCGCCCGAGGGTGACGTCGGTGGGCCCGGCGGGTAGTACGACATCGAGAACACACTCCTTGGGACCGACTCGCGCACACGTGAGAACTCAGTATTGTGGCGCCGAGTGGGATCGGGCAACCCGTATCGGCCCAGTTCGGCGCATTGATCGCAAAAACACCCGAACGGACTACAACCGCGTAACGTCGCAGCTCCGGGGAGCGATATACACAGGATCCACTCTTGCGGTTCCCCACCCCGCGGGCGCGATCCGTAGCCAGTGGAGGGGTGCCTCAGCTCAGGGAGGGAAGCGCTTCGAGTCAGCGACCCACCCGCCGACGTCGTCGCCGATCATGGAGGCGGGAAGAGCGCGGACTCGGGCAGTCGGCTCGCGACAACCGGCTCCAACCGAACTCGATTCCTGGCACGTGGCCTGGCCACACCCTGTGTCGAACCGGGTCAACTGGGTGCTGCAGCACACAGACTCTCCGACAGGACACAGAGTGTCGGCAGCACCTCCCTGAGCCAACCGCGGCTGGTTCTATTTCCCCAGTTCAGCGCGGTGACCACCAGCCTCTTCGGCTAGTCAATATCGAGCGGCGTCGGTCCGCGGGATGAGCCGCATCAGCTGGGTGACGTGCCCGGGGTTCAGGTCGTCGAGCGTTGCGACGCCGAGCAACCGCATGGTCCGTTCGATCTGTTCGGTCAGGATGGCGATCATCCGATCCACACCCGCCTCGCCACCGGCCATCAGTCCGTACAGATAGGCGCGGCCGACGAGCGTGAAGTCGGCGCCGAGCGCGATTGCGGCGACGATGTCGGCGCCCGACATGATCCCGGTGTCCAAGATGATCTCGGTGCGCCCACTGAGTTCGGCGGCAACGCTGGGCAGCAGGTGGAACGGGATGGGCGCGCGGTCGAGCTGACGGCCGCCGTGATTCGACAGCACGATACCGTCGACGCCGAGGTCGACCACGGCCTTCGCGTCGTCGAGCGTCTGGATGCCTTTGACCACCAGCTTCCCCGGCCACTGGGACTTGATCCAGGCGAGGTCGTCGAAGGTGACGGTGGGATCGAACATGGAGTCCAACAGTTCGGCGACCGTCCCCGACCACCGATCCAGCGACGCGAAGGCGAGTGGTTCGGTGGTGAGGAAGTCGATCCACCACTGTGGCCGGGGGAGCGCGTTGATGACCGTGCCGAACGTCAGCGCGGGCGGGATCGACATGCCGTTGCGCTTGTCGCGCAGCCGGGCTCCGGCGACCGGGACGTCGACCGTCGCGAGCAAGGTGTCGTAGCCGGCTTTCGCCGCGCGGTCGACGAGGGCCATCGAGCGGTCCCGGTCTTTCCACATGTAGAGCTGAAACCAGTTGCGGCCCGATGGGTTTGCGTCCTTCACGTCTTCGATCGACGCCGTGCCCATGGTGGACAGCGAGAACGGGATGCCGGCCCGCGCGGCGGCTCGGGCGCCCGCATACTCGCCCTCGGTCTGCATCATCCGGGTGAAGCCGGTGGGCGCGATGCCGAACGGGAGTTCGCTCCGACCGCCCGCGATGGTGCAGTTGGTGTCCACCTTGGCCACGTCGCGCAGGATCGCGGGGTGAAACTCGATGTCGCGGAACGCTTGTCGTGCGCGTTCGATCGACAGTTCGGCCTCTGCCGAGCCGTCGGTGTAGTCGAAGGCGGCCTTCGGTGTGCGACGCTTGGCGATCTTGCGGAGATCTTCGATGGTCAGCGCCGCGTCGAGCCGCCGTTTCTTGGCGTTGAACTCCGGCTTCTTGAACTGCATCAGCGGTGCGAGGTCGCGCACCTTGGGGATTCGACGTTCCATGGTCAGACCCTCTCTGCCGAGCTGGGGGTTGCCGCGATGGTCGCGCCGGCAAGCTCTCGGGTAGTTCGTGGATGGTACTGCTGCGGGGAAACGGGTGGCTACCAGCGAGCGTAGATGCTGCAGGTCGCTGTCGACCAAGTGTTGCGCGGCCAGGCTAGAAACAGCGACTGCTCGATGGTCGGATCTGCGAACGCGACCACATTCCGCGTCAGTGCAGTGGTTCTCGGCGTGAGCTCAGAGCGGGCTGTAATAGAAATAAGTGAAGACCGCGACAGCGGCACTGAGGGTGCTGTACCCAACGAGTCCGGCCCGCAAGATGGCGCGTGGATAGGGGCGAAGCACGCTGACTGCTACCCACAATGCGACACCTCCTACGACAGGAAGCAAGGCCGCGATCCACCACTGCCACGATTCCGGGTATCGACTGATGTTCATCAGAGCGCAGAGTGCTTCACGTGTGAGTGTGTAGGTGATGAAAGCGATCATCACGCCTGCAACCGCAGTCACAATGATTGGCCACCGCGGTGCCACTTCTAGCCCAGCCCGCAGATGTACCAACCACCGTCGCCGCGTTGGTACACCCCCTGGACGTGCAGCACATTGTTGCCGTCGAGCCCGCGTGCTCCTAAGGCCCTGCCCCCGACAGCGCGCACCTCAACCCCCGATGAGTGTGTATGAAGCACCGCCGCCAGTTCGCGATGGTGAACTTCGACTCACGCTTTCACACGAGGATCTAAGACACAAGCAGTGCGGCTCTGATAGTTCAGACCCGCCCGAAGACCATGCCTTCCTCGACCTTGTCGAGCCGATGGTCGATGGCGTCGCGGTAGTAGTTGTGACGCACCTGCCAGTGCCCGTGTGTTCCCGACTTGGGCAGCGCCTCGGGTGAACGCTGGACATAGCCCGCCGTCAGATCCCAGAGTGGCTTCGACGGCATCGATTCGTCGCCGAGATGCGGATGAGCGTTTGTGTAGCCGTGATCGCGCATGTACTTGATCAAATCGGCCACCGATCGCGCGGTCATGTCGGCGCGCAGTGTCCACGACGCGTTGGTGTAGCCCACCGACCAGGCCAGATTGGGGACGTCCTCGAGCAGGTGGCTCTTGAAGACGAAGCGATCGTGCGGCTTGATCTCGGCGCCGTCGACGCGAATTTTCGTGCCGCCGAAGCCCTGCAGTTCCAGGCCGGTGGCGGTGACGATGATGTCGGCGTCGAGGTGCCGGCCCGACGTCAGCGTGATGCCGGTGGCGTCGAAACGATCGATGTGGTCGGTGACCATCTCGGCTGCACCGCTCTTGATGTCCTCGAACAGATCCGCGTCGGGCACCATGCACATCCGCTGATCCCACGGGTTGTAGCGCGGGTTGAAGTGCACGTCGATCGGGTAATCCTCGGGCAGGTTCTTCGCGACGTTGGAGCGGATCATCTTGCGTCCCAGCTTCGGGAACCGATGCGTCAGATGCACGATCGCCGCCGTCTGCGCGGCGTACCGCGCCCGCACGACCTGATGTGCGGCCTTGGCCGGCAACACCTTTCGCACGGCGGGTGCGAAGTACTGCTTCTGCTTGGACGAGAAGATGTAGCTGGGCGAGCGCTGCAGCATCACCACGTGTTCCGCGTCGCGGGCCAACGGTGGGACGAGGCTGACGGCGGTCGCACCGCTTCCGATGACCACCACCTTCTTGCCCGCGTAGTCGAGATCTTCGGGCCAATGCTGGGGATGCACGATCTGCCCGGTGAACTCGTCGGAGCCGGCGAACACCGGTGTGTACGGGTCGTCGTAGTTGTAGTAGCCGGTCGCGAAGATGACGAACCGGCAGCGATAGGTCTCCGACGACCCGTCGCCGTTCTTGACCGCCAGGGTCCACTTGTCGACGGTCGAATCCCAGTCCGCGGACACGACGTGCCGGTCGAACCGGATGTGGCGGTCGATGCCGAACTTACGGGCGGTGTGCTCGATGTAGTGCCGGATGTCCTCACCGTCGGCCAGGGCATTGGGTTTGCGCCACGGCTCGAACGGATAGCTCAGGGTGTAGATGTCGCTGTCTGACCGGACGCCGGGGTAGCGAAACAAATCCCACGTGCCACCCATCCCGCTGCGTCGTTCCAGGATCGTGTACTCGACGTCCGGGTTCTCCTCGCGCAACCGGTAGGCGCAATCGATACCCGACAACCCGGCGCCGATGATGATGACGTCGGTGTCCGCTGTGACGTCAGAGACGGCAGTGACGTCGGGGTTGGTTTCGGTCACTCGAGACCTCCTTGGCAGCGTTCGCATCAGGCCCTGTCATCATGCAACACTTGTGCTCAGATGTGAACGGAATCACAGCCGCAGCCCGGCTGGAGATCCATCGCCGACAACTCCAACGCCGACCAGGGAGTGCCCATGCGGGAGGACAAGCCCACCTACTGCCGGATCTGCGAGCCGCTGTGCGGGATGATCGCGACGGTCGAGGACGACAAGCTGATCGCGCTGCGACCCGACAAGGAGCATCCACTCTCCAAGGGATTCGCCTGCCCCAAGGGCATCGCGTTCACCGAGATCGTCAACGACCCCGACCGGGTGCGCCACCCGCTGCGACGACGGTCCGACGGCGGGTTCGACCAGATCTCGTGGGAGACCGCGCTCGGCGAGATCGGTGAGCGGTTGGTCGATGTCCAGCGACGGCACGGCAGCAAGTCCATCGGCTGGTACTTCGGCAACCCGGCGACCTTCTCCACCGGTCACACCCTGTGGACGGGTGTATTCATGTCGCTGCTCGGCACGCAGCACGTGTACTCCGCCGGCTCCCAGGACGTGAACAACCGGTTCGTCGCCAGCCACTTCCTCTACGGTAACCCGGTGGCGGCGCCCATCCCGGACATCAACCGCGTCGACTATCTGTTGGTGATCGGAGCGAATCCCATTGTGTCGCACGGCAGTGTGATGAGTTCACCGCGTATCCGTGACGGCCTGCGGGCGATCACCAAGCGCGGCGGCACGGTCACCGTCCTCGACCCCCGGCACACAGAGACGGCACGCGAATTCGACTGGCTGCCCATCACTCCCGACACCGACGCACTGTTCCTGCTGTCGTTGCTGCACGTGATGTTCGACGACGGGCTCGCCGACGAGACATTCCTGCGCAAACGCACCAGGGGGTTGGACGAGTGGAAGTCGATTGTTGCGCAGTATCCGCCGGAGGAGACCGCCGCGCACACCGACATCCCCGCCGAGCGGGTGCGGGAGATCGCTCACGCATTCGTGACGACCGAACGGGCCGCCGTCTATGGACGTATCGGCACGTCACTCGGGCGGACCGGGACCCTGACCACGGCGCTTCTCGACATGGTGAATCTGGTGGCCGGCAATCTCGACGTGGTCGGCGGGTCGATGTTCGGGGACCTGGGCATTCCTGGCCAACGACTGGGTGTGGCTGCGCTGCAGCGTATCTCGAGCTTCGCCTACGCCGGACGACGCAGCCGGGTGGGCGACCTGCCCCAGGTGCTCGGCACGGCTCCGGCGTCGGTGATGGCCAAGGAGATCACCACCGGCGGCGCGGGGCAGCTTCGTGCGCTGTTCGTCAGCGCGGGCAACCCGGTGCTCTCGGTGCCCAATGGCGACGAATTGCGTTCGGCGCTTGACGAACTGGACCTGATGGTGTCGCTGGACATCTATCGCAACGAGACCAACGCGCACGCCGATTACATTTTGCCCGCGACCACGATGTACGAACGGTCCGACTTCTTGCTGCCGTTCCAGATGCTGTTCACCACGCCGTTCAAGCAGGCCACCGAGGCGGTCATACCGCCGCAGGGCGAGGCCCGCGAGGAGTGGACGGTGATCAACGAACTGATCGCGGTACTCGCGCGACGCAATCCACTGATCGGGCTGATGCACGCCGGCAATGTGGTGTCGAAGCGTTTGGGTATCCCGACCACCCCACGTCGTGTCTCCGATCTCGTGGTCCGAATCGGAATGGGCGGCAATCGCTTTGGACTTCGACGCGGCGGCCTCACGTACCGGCGGCTGGTCGAGGACCACCCGCACGGCGTGGTGGTCGCCGACAATCTGGCACCCGGGCAGCTGTCGAAGATCATCACCTTCCGCGACCGCAAGATCCGGCTCGACGCGCCCGAGTTGCTGGCCGAGCTCGACCGCATCCAACCGTCGGTGCTACCGGAATTCCCGTTGCGGCTCATCGGGATGCGCGAGATCCGGTCGGAGAACAGTTGGCAGCACAACGCACCGCTTCTGTTGCGGGGTGGTCGGAAGCATGCCGCTCGTATGCACTCACGTGATGCCGCCGAACGCGGGATCGCCGAGGGTGAACTCGTCACCGTCGCATCACGTCACGGTCGTATCTCGCTGCCGGTGATGCTCACCGACGACATCAAACCGGGCGTGGTCGCGATCCCACATGGCTGGGGACACAACGGTTCCGGCGGTTGGACCCAGGCCAATGCTGCTGCCGGAAACGAGCTGGGCTCCGGTGGCGCCAATGTCAACGCGCTCATCTCCTCCGACCCCGCCGACCTCGAACGGCTCGCGGGCATGGCGAACATGACCGGGGTGCCGATCGAGGTGACGGGGATCAAGCAGGAGCGCAGCGCTGCCGATCAGGAAGCCGGCGGCGTCAGCACTGCGTCGATCATGTAGACCTGCGCGTTCGCGGTCTTCACGCCACCGCAGACAACGCTGGCGGTGTTGACCTTGAGGGCCTCAGGCGTGCCGGTGACGGTCACGTCCTGACCTTCTAGCGTCTTGTGAGTGCCGACCACCGCGTCGGGTGCTGCCTGACCCGAAACCACGTGGTAGGTCAGGATTTTGGTGAGCATCGCCGAGTCGGTCTTGAGTTGCTCAAGGGTCGCCGGAGGTAGTGCGGCGAACGCGGCGTTGGTCGGCGCGAAGACCGTGTACTGACCGTTGTTGAGCGTATCCACCAGGTTCACCTGTGGATTCAGCTGTCCCGACAGCGCCTGGGTGAGAGTGCTCAGTTCGGGATTGGCGGCAGCGGCGGTCGCCACGGGTGCGGTCGCCAT
The DNA here is from genome assembly GCF_053588675.1 of Gordonia sp. NPDC003422. Classification (NCBI taxonomy): domain Bacteria; kingdom Bacillati; phylum Actinomycetota; class Actinomycetes; order Mycobacteriales; family Gordoniaceae; genus Gordonia; species Gordonia sp. NPDC003422. The sequence goes on along the minus strand of NZ_JBSFQL010000011.1, from coordinate 123,209 downwards.
GCCGTCGACCGAACCGGGGCCGCTCGGGTTGGCCGAGGCATAGGCAGCGCAGCCGGGTCCTACCGGTCCGGCAGCCGGAGCCATTGTCCCACTGCTCATTCCGGGCATCGAGCTAATGCCCGACGTCATACTCGAACTGCTGGAATCGGTGTCGCTGGAACAACCGGCGACAACCCCGGCAGCCAGCGCGAGTCCCGTCAGGGCAACGGCGATCCGGGGAACTCTTGTGGTGGCCATGATCGGTCCAATCTGTAGGCAATAGAGCCGGCCGAGTGGCCGTCCTCATAGGTCATTCGCGGCGGGGCCGGTCCCGGATGGGTGCGGAGCCAATCCGCGAGACGCCGTGGCGCGAATGACTCTCTGACAGCTCGCCTACCGCGGGCATTGTCTTCGATGAGAGGCAGCAGTTCGGATGGATCGCGAAAAGCACGTCAGAGCAGCGATTTCCGGGGTGGCGGCCACCGGCGTTGGACTGGCCGTCGGCGAGTTGGTCGCCACGGCGATATCGCCGTTCGCCTCGCCCTATCGGGCGGTGGGCGCGTTTCTCGTCGACCACTCACCGGCCTGGGCGCGGGAGTTCGCGATCGAACGCTTCGGCACCGCCGACAAGACGGCACTACTGGTGGGTATGGCGATCGGAATCCTGCTCATCACGGTCGCGGCCGGGGTGTTGCAAGCACGCCGGCCGCCGCTGGGTGCGCTGGTGGTCGCGTGTTTCGGCGCGGTGGGTGTCGTAGCGGCCATGACACGGCCGACCGCCCACCTGACATACGCGATCCCGTCCGTCGTGGCAGGTGTCGTCGCGGTGATCGTCCTCGTGGTGCTGTGCCGGGGCGGCCGAAGCGCGACAACAGAAGGCGACGAGACCGGGAAGCCGGAGTGGTCGCGCCGCAAGTTCGTCGGCGTCGTGGGTCTGCTGGTGGTCGCGGCCGGGGCGGCCGCCGTGGTGGCCCGTCAGGTTGCCGAGGCGGGTGGTGTGTTGCGTGAGCGGGCGAGGCTGCGACTCCCGACGGCAGCATCGCCGAGTCCGGTGATCCCGGACGGCACCGATCTACCGATTCCCGGTGTCACGCCCTTCCGCACCAGCAACGCCGCCTTCTACCGCATCGACACCGCGCTACAGGTGCCGCAGCTCAGCACCGACGACTGGCAGTTGCGCGTGCACGGGATGGTCGACGAGGAGTTGACGCTCACGTGGGACGACCTCATGGACATCCCGGCGGTGGAGCGCATCATCACGCTGACGTGTGTCTCCAACGAGGTCGGCGGCGACCTCGCCGGAAATGCGCGCTGGCTGGGCTATCCGATGCGGGACATATTGTCGCGAGCCGGAATTCGGCCCGACGCCGACATGCTGTTGTCGACCAGCGTCGACGGTTGGACGTCGGGGACTCCGCTCTCTGCGGTCACCGATGGTCGTGATGCATTGCTCGTCGTCGGCATGAACGGGGAGCCGCTGCCACTGGAACACGGCTACCCCGTGCGGCAGGTGGTTCCCGGATTGTATGGCTTCGTCTCCGCGTGCAAATGGGTGATCGACTGGGAGATAACTCGATTCGACAGGGCGTCGGCCTACTGGATCAAGCGAGGATGGGGTGAGCAGGCGCCGATCAAGACCGCCTCGCGCATCGACCGCCCGGCCCCGTTGTCGACCTCACCGCCCGGACCGGTGGTGGTCGCGGGTACGGCCTGGGCGCAGCACCGCGGAATCCGCGCCGTCGAGGTGCGCGTCGACGACGGTCCGTGGCGGCAGGCGACGCTGGCCACCGAGTACTCGACAGACACATGGCGGCAATGGCATTGGACGTGGGACGCCACCCCGGGGCAGCACACGCTCTACTGTCGGGCCACCGATGCGACCGGTGCCGTGCAGCCCGAGCGGCGCGTCGCACCGATCCCCGACGGCGCCACCGGCTGGCACAGTCGGGTGCTGCGGATCGGATAGATCAGCTGGAGAACGACGCCGTCGGCGCTCCCATCCCCGGATCGATGCGGACCGGCCCGTCTTTCGACGGTGCCACCGGGAAGTCGAAGATCGCGGTCGGAATGTACACCGTCGCACAGGAGTTGGGGATGTCGACGACCCCCGACAGTCGTCCTTCGATCGGTGCGGAACCGAGCAACAGGTAGGCCTGCTCGCGGCTGTATCCGAACTTGGTGAGGTAATCGATGGCGTGCAGGCATGCGCGCTGATACGAGAGGTCCGAATCCAGGTAGCGCTGTTCGCCGTCGAGGGTGACCGACGTTCCGCTGAACGCGATCCACTCCGAGTATTGCGGGTCGGTGTTGCCGGGCAGGAAGATGGCGTTCTCGCTGACGCCGTAGGTTTCCATGCCGCCCTTGATGAGATCGACGTGCAGGTCCATGAACCCGCCCATCTCGATCGCACCGCAGAAGGTGATCTCGCCGTCGCCCTGGGAGAAGTGCAGATCCCCGAACGAGAGGTTGGCTCCCGGTACGAACACCGGGTAGAAGACGCGCGTGCCCTTGGTGAGGTTCTTGATGTCCTGGTTGCCGCCGTTCTCGCGCGGCGGTGCTGTGCGGGCCGCCTCGCCGGCGACACGGGCGAACTCGTCGCCGGTGAGTGAACCGAGGATGGCGCCGTCGGGCTCGGGCGGCAATGCCAGAGGAGGAACCCGATCGGGGTCGGTGGCGATGAGCGCGCCTTCCCGGGCGTTCCACGTGGCCAAGAGGCCGGGCGACGGTGCGGTACCCATCAGGCCCGGATGCACGATGCCCGTGTACTTCACATGTGGCACGTGCCGAGACGTCGCGCTCTGGCCGCTGAAATCCCAGATGGCCTTGTACGCGTCGGGGAACTGCTCGGTGAGGAAGCCACCGCCGTTCTGTGTCGCGAAGATGCCTGTGTAGCCCCACCCCTGGCCGGCCAGCGGACCCGAATCCTCCTGCGGGATCGGTCCGACGTCGAGGATGTCGACGATCAGCAGATCACCGGGTTCGGCGCCCTCGATGGCGAACGGACCGGAGAGGGTGTGCACGTTGTTGAGCGGTGCGTTGAGGATGTCCTCGGCGGAGTCGTCGTTGTGGATGGCGCCGTCGAACCACTCGCGGCAGTGCGCCCGGAACGTGTCACCGGGTTTCACGGTCACCACGGGTGGGATGTCGGGGTGCCAGCGGTTGTGCCCCACGAGGGCCTGATCGGTGAAGCTCTTGGTCGAATCCAGCGGGTACAACAACTCGGGCATGTCGGCTCCTGACTGAACGGCAGATCGAGCGAGCGCTACTTCATGAGGTGTGCTTGCCACGGTATGCGCCTCGGCACGTTCCGTCAGCGCGACTGCGATACCGACCGTAGCCTGAGTGCGTGCCCACCTACGTGTTCCGCTGCGCCGCCGGATGCGACGACATCACACAGCAGCATTCGATGGCGCAGGTGCCCGACGCCATCGAATGTCCGCTGTGCGCGGCGAGAGCCCGGCGGGTGATCGGGGCGCCGGCATTGGGGGTCGGCAACACCGCAGGCATGCGCGCTCAGGACGCCACGCGAGCCACCGCGGACCGTCCCCACGTGGTGAGCATTGTTCCGTCGTCGTCGGGGCGGGGGGCTCCGGCGTCGTCGAATCCGTTGCACCGCAAGCTACCCCGCCCCTAGCCCCCGCTCCTGAGGTGCGAACCCTTTCCCCGCTGCCTGAGGTGCGAGGAGCGATAGCGACGAGCCTCGAAGGCCTGGTGAGACAACAATGGCAACTCGCCAGGGGCTTCGAGGCTCGCAGGCTCGCACCTCAGCCATCGGGGAGGCACCTAGCCGGCGGGAGTAGGGCTATTCCGCCCAGTCCGCTCCCTCGGAGATGGCGGCCATCGTGCTCTGCCCGTCGAGGGCCTCGCGGATGATGTCGGCATGACCGCTGTGGTGGGCGGTCTCGCGCAGGTTGTGCAGCACCATCCGGCGGATCGACCACCACTCGCGCTCCGGCTGCCACGGCGCGGTCGGCTGCGGGATCAGCTCGTCAAGGCTGTCGGCTTCCGCGACGAGACGGTCGTATGCTTCGGCGGCAGCTTCGTATTCGGCGAGCCAGTACTCCACGGTCTCGTCCGGCAGCAGCTCATAGGCGAAAGCTGCTGCCTCCATGTCGAACTCGGCGTTCTCGTCGCGCTCGGTGATCACGCCGACCGCCGCCCGCTCACCCATCGCGAGGTGCTTGAGGAGTCCGCCGAGGGTCAGCGCGCTGACGGTGCTCTTCGTGCGGGCCTGATCGTCGGTGAGTCCACGGAGTGTGACGCGGAAGAGTGCGCGCTGATCTGCGAGGAGAGTCAGGATGTCCTCGCGCTCGCCGTCCACGGTGACGGTCAACTCAACGGGTGTGTACGTGCCGGCCATGATGTCCTCTTTCGTGGTGGGGGTGATTGAGAACGACGCTATGGCGTTTTGCGGACAGCTTCAGTCCGCAATTCTCGAGCGCGTGAAAATGCCTTGAGCGAGAACCCTGCAGCGCCCACCATTGCCGCATGCACTCACACCCGGATCCGCTGGTCGCCCTCACACGCAAACCCGACCGTGCGGGTGACCGCGAAGTCCTCGACAGCGTGCTCGACGAGGCACGGGTCGGCACCCTGTCCACCGTCGTCGACCGTCTGCCCTGGTCGGTGCCGATGCTGTTCGCCCGCGACGGCGACGACATCCTCCTGCACGGCTCATCCGGAGCCGGACTGCTCCGACACATCGCCGCTGGTGCGCCCGTCGCGTTCACGGTGTTCGTACTCGACGGGATCGTCATCGCCGACACGCTGTTCAACCACTCCGCGAACTACCGGTCGGCGGTGGTGCGAGGCACCTGCGTAAAGGTCGACGACTCGCGCCACGTCCTGGAGATGATGTCCGACAAGATGATTCCCGGCCGCGTTGCCGAAGTCCCCGCCGCCACAGCCAAGGAGATCGCCGCAACCATCACCCTGCGACTGCCCATCGTCGACGGTCAGTGGCTGGCCAAGGCGCGCACCGGCGGACCCGGGGTCGACGTCGACGGATGGACCGGCGTCGTACCGGTCCGAACCGTGTTCGACGAACCGATCGGCTACTCGGATGGCGAAGTGCCGGAGTCGGTGCGGCGGTTGGTGTGATCTCGACACGACGCCTCGCTGCGCTCGGTGTCGGCTCGATCCGGCGGATCTCGACACGACGCCTCGCTGCGCTCGGTGTCGGCTCGATCCGGCGGATCTCGACACGACGCCTCGCCCCAGGGGGCTCGGTGTCGGCTCGATCAGCGAGACTTCACTTCTTACGCAGAATGAACCGCTGAATCTTGCCGCTCGGGGTCTTGGGCAGTGAATCGACGAAGTGGACCGTCCGCGGGTAGGCGTGTGCGGCGAACTCGGTTTTGACCAGTTGCTGCAGTTCGGTTTCCAGCTCGTCGGTGCCGGCCATACCGTCGGCGAGCACGACGAACGCCTCGAGAACCTCGCCGCGCAACTGATCCGGGCGTCCGACCACCGCGACGTCGATCACCGACGGGTGGGTGATGAGGACGCTCTCCACGTCGAACGGTCCGATGCGGTAGCCGGCCATGATGATCACGTCGTCGTCGCGGGCGGTGAAGAAGTAATAACCTGCCGTGTCCGAACCTTCTGGATCCACTCGGCCGGTGTCACCGGTCAGGTACCACCGCTTGTCCTCGGTGAATCGGGCGGCGGTCTTCTCCGGGGCGTCGAGGTAACCGGTGAACCACATCAGCGGGCTGGCCGGGACGTCGATCGCGATCTGGCCCTCGACGATCCCCGCGGCGAAGCCCGGCATCGGTTTACCCATCGAGCCCGGGATGAGCGGCTCGCGGACGTCGTCGTGCCAGTGATTGTTGATGAACATGCCGTGCTCGGTCTGTCCGTAGTGGTCGCGCACCTCGGTGCCGAGCGCCGTCTTCGCCCACTCGATCACGTCGGGCGTCAACGGCTCACCGGCCGACGACGCCCGGCGCAGCGCGAAACCGTCGATCTTCGGGTCCTTGCTGAGCGTCCGATAGACGGTCGGGGCGGCCGCGAAGTTGGTGACCTCGAGGTCGGTGAGGATGCGGGCGGTGAGGTCGGCGGAGAAGCCGGCGTGCAGCAGCAGGTTGGGTCGGCCGATCGCGAGCGGACCGAGCACCCCGTAGTACAGGCCGTACGCCCAGCCCGGGTCGGCGGCATTCCAGAACACGTCGTCGGCCGACACGTCGAGGCCGTAGTGCATGTAGGTGACGAACGACGCCAGCGCCTTGACCGGCACCGGAACGCCCTTGGGTGCGCCCGTCGTACCGCTGGTGAAGAGCAGGATCAGCGCGCCGTCGCCGCCGACCGCGACCGACTCCTCGATGGGGGCGCTGTCGGTGACGAGCCCGTCGAACTGCTCGCCTGCGACCACGGTCGTGATCCCGTCGAGACCGTCGAGCTTGCTCGCCTGGCTCGGTTCGGTGACGACGACCGACGCGTTGCCCGCCCGCAACCGCATCTCGATGGCCGGTGTCGCGAACGCGGTGAACAGCGGGATGTAGACCGCGCCGAGGCGCGCGATGGCCAGAAGCGCGACGACGAGTTCGGTCCGCTTGCCCATGAGAACGCCGACCGTGTCGCCTCGTCCGACGCCCATCTCGGCCAGAGCCGACGCGAAGCGTTTCGACTGATCGGCAAGCTCACCGTAGGTGATATCGCTGGTCAGAGGGTTGCCGGCGTCATCGACGTCGATGGTGGTGAACGCGACGGCCGTCGGATCGTGGCGGTCGACGAGGAGGTGCGCCGCGTTGGCGTCGCCGGCGCCGTACATCTCCAACCATCCGGTCACCGTTTCCAGGGGAGTGGTGGCGGTTTGTGTCATCGTCGACCTCCAGATCAGGGCAGTAAGCTGAGTCACAGTGTGAACCGGTCGGCATTCGCTGACCACCCCCCGAAGAGGGGTCGGACCGGAGGTGATCGAGTGGGCGACGCGTTGTCGGGCTCGGTCGTCGCCGCGCTGCGCCGGATCAAGCGCGACAGCGGTGTGCCGCTGGCCTTCGGTGGAGTGGTCCTCGGGCCACGCGCCCTGCGACTCGACCACTTCGCCGGTGACACCGTCGGAGCACTGAATGGCGTATCCGTCGACATCGGTCACGGACTCGGCGGCAAGGTCGTCGCGGTCAACCGGCCGATGGTGGTCGACGACTATCTCAAGACGCCTCGCATCACCCACCGCTACAACACGATCATCGCGCGGGAAGGGCTCCGGGCGATGGCCGCGGCACCGGTGATCGTCGACCGCAAGCCGGTCGCCGTGCTCTACGGCGCCTTGCGCGCGGCCGACCCGATCGGCGGTCGAACCCTCGATGTCCTGGCCATGGAGGCGCGGGCCGTGGAGCAGGAGATCGTCGCCGCGCGCATTCGAATGGAAGCATCGGCGGATCGTGCCGACGCGGCCGGAGACAGCGTCGCGGCCGCATACGCGCGCCTCCGTGTCCTCGCGGCGACGAGCGACGACCGTCGTCTTGCCGAAGAGCTGGACCGCATCACCGACGAGCTGACCTCGAATCCGGGTTCCGCACAGGGTTTTCCGAGCCTGACTTCGCGGGAGCAGGATGTGTTGTCGCTTGCCGCGCTCGGATATCCCAACGCGCGCATCGCCGCCGAGTTGGGCATCACCCTGGAGACGACGAAGGGTTACGTCAAGGCGGCGATGCGCAAACTCGACGCCGCGACGCGGTTCGAGGCGGTCGTGACGGCGCGTCGTGCCGGGCTGTTGCCCTAGGGCGTCTCAGTGTTCTCGCAACTTGTCGATGAGTTCACCCTTGCGTAACGAGGAGTAACCGCTGAGCCCGAGCTCCTTTGCACGCGAACGTAGTTCGGTGACGGTCCAGTCTTCGTACGACGCGGAGCGTCCGCCCTTCTTGCCGACCTTCGATCGGGAGGTGTTGGCGGCGGCGTTGGCTATGCGCGCGGACTTCTCCTTGGAGTTGCCTTCGTCGCGCAGCTTTTCGTAAAGCTCGTCGTCCTTGACCGATGGTCCGGGTTCGCGTTGTGGCATGTCAGCCTCCTGACGTGACGTCGGATCGGCCGCTGACTTCAGCCTCAGGTTCGACCCTACCGGGTAGGGTGACTATCGGTCTGACGACGAGGACGGGTGGTTTTCATGGGCAAGAAGAAGGAACTGGTCGAGCGGCTGGAAGCCGAAGTCGGTCGCCTTTCCGAGGAGCTGGCGCGCCTCGACAAAGAGGCCAAGAAGCGCGTGAAGAAGGCAGAGAAGGACGCTGCCGCTCTCCGCAAAGAGGTGCTCAAGCTCGTGAGCAAGGCAACCAACAAGGCCAAGAAGCCCACGGCGTCCGAGGACGAGATCGAGACCGAGGCCCTCGAGGAATTGGCCCCGAAACAGGTTGTGGCAGAGACGGTGACAGCAGAGTCGAAGGCGCCCGCACAGAAGCCCGCGACCACCAAACCCGCAACCACAAAACCCGCTGCCCCGGCAGTTCCCGCGAGCAGGGCCACAGCAAAGAAGGCGGCTCCCGCAACCAAGCCCGCCGCCAAGAAGGTTGCGGCGCCGAAGGGTCCGACCGTCGTCGAACTACGCGCACAGGCAAAGGAGAAGGGCCTCAAGGGCTATTCGACGATGACCAAGGCGCAGTTGCTCGACGCGCTGGGCTGACTCAGTAGATCCCGGGCGGCAGCTCGCCGAAGCGGAAGACCGAGTCGCCCAGTGCGACAAAGGTCGACGATACCGGCCCACCTGTCGGGTTCGCATTGGCGTCCTGCGGCTTGGGCCATCGGTAGGTGACGGTGACGCTGAACGGTGTCGACCCGGTGACCTGCACGTAGCCCGCGGTCTTTCGGGTCGTCGGGCCGAGGAACTTCCCCGGGCGGAACAGCAACACCGCCGTCGGCGACGACACGGTGCCGCGCGAGGTGTCGAAGGCCGCCCACATCAGCGGCGGGCAATTCGGCGTCCGCGCGGTCGACTTGGATCGCAGAATCCAGTGCAGATCGCGCCGGCCCAGCGGCGGACCGATCACCCGGAGGGCGCGCTGCACCTCCGACGACGAGACCGACAGACACGCGCCGCCGCCGGAGGTTCCGGCAGGTGTTGGGTGGGGCGCAGCCAAGGCGGTGGCCGGGATGACGGCGGTGAGCGCAGCGACCGATGCAGCGGCGGCGACGGACAAGCGGCGAACAGCGGGGTGAGCCATGCGGATCTCCTCGGGTTGTGGCCCGACCAATCTGTACACGGGTGATATCGACGGTGGAGACTTGTTCGTTAGCGTTGCGAACTCCTTCGATGCCTTACATCAGGCTCGTCGAGTCAGCGTCCCTCCGTCGGCGTTGCCGACGATCGTGAAGGCGGGAAGAGTGCGGCCTCATCGCAGAAACCGCATTGGTCGCCAGAAACCGCTGATGTGGCCAGAAACCGCTGGTGCGCCACGGGTTTCTGAACAGACACGCGGTTTCTCAAACCACGACACGCCGACGACGCGCCTCGGAGGTCGGCGAAGCCGCCGTCGCGGTCAACCCTCACCGAGGTCCACCTCGAGCGCAGACCTCGGACTCCGAACATCGTCGTCGAGCACAGAAATCGCTCTTTGCCGCCAAGAAACTAGGGGAAGAAAACTCGTCCCCTACTCTTGGAGTCCTCCCCTAGGAATTTCTAGGGGACGACTGTGAACCCCGGGGAAGAAGTTCTTCCCCTATTTTCAGGGACAGAGCACTGCGGCGTTTGCCCAGGTCAGAGCGTCGGTCACCAACTCTTCGGATCAGCCGGCGGAGCCGGGCACCTCAGCTCAGGGGTGGGTCAGCGAGCGGGTGGCGGAGCGATGCCCGCCCGCACCGCGATCAGTCCGGCTTCGCTGCGCGAGGACACCTGCAGCTTCTGCAGGACGCCGGTCACGTGGAACTTGATCGTCGATTCGCTGACGCCCAGTTCGGCGGCAATTGCCTTGTTACGCTTACCCATTCCCAGATGGCCGAGCACTTCGAGCTCACGCGGGTTGAGGGTCGAGACTAGCGGTTCGTCGGGACTCCTCGTCGGTGAATCGAGCGGGAGTCGCACCGTGACGCGGCTGCCCCAGTCGTCGATCACCTCGACATCGAGGTGTCCGTCGAGCGCCTGGAGCCGACCGCCCAGTTGCCGTCGGAGAGCGTTGCCATCCACCTTGCCGCTGCCGTGATCGCGTATCTCCACCAGCAGGCTCTCGCCGTCGGCCGACCATCCGATCCGCATGCGCGCTGGCGTGGGTTGCGCGAGGAACGCCGCGGTCACCGCACGAACGATGGCGCGCACGGCGTGCGCGGTTTCACCCGGCAGGGACTGCCCGGCCGCTGGTGGTCGGGCGTGCTCGACGTCGACCCCGGCATGCCGCACCAGTGGCATCAGCTCGGTCTGGATCCGATCGATCGTCGCATCGAGGGATTCCTCCGACAGTTCGCGATCGGCATCGCCGACGCTACGCAGGGCGATCAACGCGTCCGACGCCGACCCACTCGCGATGACGCGGGCGGTGCGATCGTCGAGGTCGGGGGAGCGCAGGGTGCCGAGAATCGAGGTCAGGGTTGACTCGTGCATCTCGGTCAGCTGCGTGATGGTGCGGGCGCGCTCCGACGACGCGGCTCGCGATTCGGCCAGGTAGTCGGGGCTGGCCTGCGCGACGCGATGTCGAATCGACATGGCCACCAGGGCAAACCAGGAGTCGATCAGGTCAGGCAGACGCGCGGTCTCCTGACGCGGGATCAGAACGAGCAAGGTGTCGGTCGCGTCGCGTACCACGCGCAGGCGCCGCTGCTCGCCGGCGACGCGCGCGGTCATGGTGATCGGACCGCCGACGTCGACGGCGTTCTTCACGACCTCAAGTTCGTCGACTGTCACCCGCTCCACGATGTCGGTACGACCGGCGACCTTGCGTGGTCGTCCGGTGCATTCGCGAGTGAAGATCACCAGGGCGTCGTGGGCGATCCGGGGTGCGAGGAACTGCGAGAAGCGCTTGGCGATCTCCGGCAGGGGTCCGTCGATGACCGACAGCAACAGCGCCCAATCGTCGGGCTGCTTGGAGCTTGTGGTCACCCATCGACCGTACCAACGGCCAGGTTTTCCCCGCCAATCGTCTAGGTGACGGGGTGGTCAGATGGCACCATTCTTATGGGTGGCCACGCCAGGGTTGTGCCCGGCGTGAAGAGAACTGATGGACCGATCGCACAGGAGTTCCAGCACATGTCGCAGACAGTCAAGGGCGTCATCTCACGCAGCAAGAAGGCGCCGACCGAGGTCGTCGACGTGGTGATCCCCGATCCCGGCGCTCGCGACGTGGTGGTCGCGATCAAGGCGTGCGGCGTCTGCCACACCGACCTCGCCTACCGCGAGGGCGGTATCAATGACGAGTACCCGTTCCTCCTCGGCCATGAGGCCGCCGGCGTGGTCGAGTCGGTGGGCTCGGACGTGACACACGTCGAGGTCGGCGACTTCGTGGTCCTCAACTGGCGTGCGGTCTGCGGACAGTGTCGGGCGTGTAAGCGCGGCCGTCCGTGGTACTGCTTCGACACTTTCAACGCCAGTGTCCCGATGACGCTGACCGACGGCACCGAGCTCACCCCGGCGCTGGGTATCGGAGCGTTCGCGGAGAAGACCCTCATTCACGAATTGCAGTGCACCAAGGTCAATCCCGAGACCGACCCGGCCGTGGCCGGCCTGCTGGGCTGCGGCGTGATGGCCGGACTCGGTGCCGCCATGAACACCGGTAACGTCGGACGCGGTGACTCGGTCGCCGTAATCGGTTGCGGCGGTGTGGGTGACGCGGCCATCGCCGGTGCCCGGCTGGCGGGCGCGACCAAGATCATCGCGATCGACCGCGACGACGCCAAACTCGAGTGGGCGAAGGATCTTGGTGCCACGCACACCATCAACGGGAGCGAGGTCGACGACGTCGTCACCGCCGTGCAGGATCTCACCGACGGATTCGGCGTCGACGTGGTGGTGGACGCGGTGGGTCGGCCGGAAACCTACAAGCAGGCCTTCTACGCGCGAGATCTCGCCGGCGTCGTGGTTCTGGTCGGGGTGCCGACACCGGAGATGACGTTGGAGATGCCGCTGGTCGACTTCTTCTCTCGCGGTGGTGCACTCAAGTCCTCGTGGTACGGCGACTGCCTGCCCGAACGCGACTTCCCGATGCTCGTCGACCTTTACGAACAAGGCCGACTGCCGCTGGAGAAGTTCGTCACCGAGCGCATCGGTCTGAACGACATCGAGGCCGCGTTCGAGGCGATGCACGCGGGCAAGGTGCTGCGCTCCGTGGTGGAGATCTGATCCGACATGAGTGGTGAACTTCGCATCGACAATGTCGTCACGTCCGGCACGTTCTCGCTCGACGGCGGGACGTGGGACGTCGACAACAACATCTGGCTGATCGGCGACGACGACGAGGTGGTGATCATCGACGCCGCCCATTCCGCCGCACCGATCCTGGCCGGGGTGGGTGATCGCACAGTCAAGGCGATCGTGCTGACCCACGGGCACAACGATCACATCACCGTCGCCCCTGAGCTTTCCGAGCAGACCGGTGCACCGATCCTGCTTCACCCCGGCGACGACATGCTGTGGAACGACACGCATCCCGACGTCGAGCATGGAGATCTCGAAGACGGACAAGAGATCTCGGTGGCCGGAACCGGCCTCAGGGTGATCAACACTCCCGGGCATTCACCGGGGTCGTCGGTGATCTACGTGCCGGAGGCCGGTGTCCTCTTCTCCGGTGACACCTTGTTCTCCGGCGGCCCGGGCGCGACGGGACGCAGCTACTCCAGCTTCCCGACGATCATCGCGTCCATCCAGGAGAAGATCTTCACCCTCGACCCGGAGACCAAGGTCTACACCGGACACGGCGACGGCACCACCGTCGGCACCGAGTCGCCGCATCTGGAGGAATGGATCAAGCGCGGCAGTTGATCCGAAGGGTACTGCCTTCGGCCACCTGAACTGGGGAATCCCTCTGCTGGTTGAGTAGCGTCAGGCGAGCTTGCGCCCTTCGATACGCTCGCAAGCTCGCTACTCAGGAACCGCCTGGCGCGTATCGAAACCTGGCGAGCCGAGAATGTCGGTGACCACTTGGTTGCGCGCCTATCCTTGATCGGTGACGCACCCGCCGACAGATCGAACCCCTGCCCAGCGAATGGCGCGGCTCGTGCCGCCATCGTTGGTGGGATACCGCGCTGCGTGGCTGCGGACCGATGTGCTCGCCGGTGTGACGCTGGCGGCCGTGGCGATTCCGGAATGCATGGGCTACAGCTCGATCGCCCACGTCCCGATCGTCGCCGGCTTGTACTCGATCATCCTGCCGGCGCTGGCCTTCGCGATCCTCGGCTCCTCCAAGTTGATGGTGGTGGGCGCGGATTCGGCGACTGCGGCCCTCCTTGCGTCGGGCATCGCGGGGCTTGGTATCGCAGGTCTGGCACCCGACAGCCAGCAGTGGCTGGCGTGGGCAGGGTTGATCGCCTTGGTCACCGCGGGCATGCTGGGCGTGGCGTGGCTGCTGAGGCTCGGGTTCCTCGGTGACTTCTTGTCGACGGCGGTACTCGTGGGCTTTCTCGCCGGCACCGGAATCACCGTCCTCACGGGTCAGGTCCCGGACATGCTCGGCATCGAGGGTTCGGAGGGTTCGCTCGTCGACCGGTGGTGGCAGATCCTTCGGCACCTCGGCGACATCGATCCGTGGTCGCTCGGTTTCGCGGTGGCGACACTGGCAATCATGGTGGGCGCGCGCAGGTTTGCGCCCAAGCTTCCGGCGGCAATCATCGTGGTCGTGGGTTCGATCGTGCTCGTCTCGGTTCTCGGCTGGTCCGACGATCTCGCCGTCGTGGGAGCCCTCGACGGCGGCCTGCCGCCACTGGGCCTTCCGGACGGCCTCGGATGGGCGGAGGTGCCCAAGGCAGCGACCGTCGCGATCGGCTGCGCGATCGTCATCTTGGCCCAAAGCGCTGCCACGGCACGAGGATTCGCCCAACGGCACGGTGACGTGGCCGACGTCAATCGGGACATCTTCGGGCTTACCGGCGCGAATGCCCTTGCCGGTGTGTCGGGGACATTCGTGGTCAACGGCAGTCCCACCAAGACGCAGATCCTCGAGGAGCAGCGCGCTCGCACTCAGGTCGCCAACATCACGATGGCCGGTGTGACGCTGCTCGTGGTGGTGTTCCTCGATTCCGCACTGGCCAACCTCCCGCATGCGGTGCTGTCGTCGATCGTCTTCCTCGTCGCAGTCAATCTGATCGATGTGCATGCGCTGAAACGGATCTGGCAGGTCCGACGGATCGAGTTCGGTATCGCGATCGTCACGGCAGTGGTCGTGATCGCGTTCGGTGTGCAAACTGGCATCATCACGGCGATGGGGGTCTCACTGCTCGAGATCATCCGCCGCCAGTATCGACCGGAGCGGTTCGTGGTCGGCGTCAGCGACCACGGCCGCAACCGCCGATACCAACCGGCGGAGCCGGGATTGCAGTCGCTACCCGGTCTGATCGTGTTCCGGTACGACGCGGACCTGTTCTACGCCAACGCAAGTCGATTCGCCGACGACGTCAGTGCGCTGGTTCGCCAGGCCCCGGACCCGTTGCGCTGGCTGGTGCTCGACTGCACGGTGATCGGCGACGTCGACTACTCGGCGTCGACGGTGCTGAGCAACCTGATCAAGTTCGTGCATTCCCGCAACGCCCATTTCGTGCTGGCCGGCGTCGACCCGGAACTCTCTGCGGCACTGCGCAGTGATGGCGTGCTCGCCGATCTCAACCCCGACCATGTGTATCCGACTGTTGGAGCTGCGGTGCGCGCGTTTGAGGAGGCGTTCCCCGAGGCTCTCGGCAGCTGAACAACCGCCCACGAAAGCGTTCTGCTCAGAGCAGAACCCGCAGCCACCCGAATGAGGGAGGCATACCATCGTGCACATGGCAGTCGACCATGCGCCGCAGCCCGAACCCCTCTGGCGGGAAGTGACCGGGCGCGTCCTGCGCCGTCATCGACATGAGCGTGGCGAGCGACTCGTGGAGACTGCCCGACGTGCCGGGGTGTCGAGCCAGTACCTCTCCGAGCTCGAACGTGGTCGCAAGGACGCGTCGTCAGAGTTGCTGATCGCCGTGGCAGGTGCCCTCGAATTGACCTTGCTGGACCTGACGCGGGAGGTCGCCGCCGAACTGAGCCGGGCGTCGTCGTTGGTCCCGGTCCGGCTGCGCTCCACCACGACGGTCGGCCCGAGGTATATGCCGCACAACGGTTTCCGCGGACCAGTTGCGCTTGCCGCGTGATCCCACCCGATGGCTGAGGTGTGAGGAGCGCAAGCGACGAGCCTCGAAGCCCTGGTGACCGTCGTTACTTGGTCGCCGAATTGCCTTGTCTTGCCGAGCCCTTCGAGGCTCTCGGCTAGCGCCTCGAGCACCTCAGGGAGCGGAAGGGATCCCGCGCCTTTGGAGCGGGAGTGGAAGAGATCACCCTTTGGAGCGGGAGCGGTCGATGACCCGCGACGTCAGGTCCGCGCCAGCGGCGCACGCGCGTCGATGATCTGGTCGGCGAGGCCGTAGGCGACGATCTCGTCAGCACGCAGAACCCGATCACGATCGGTGTCACGCCGCAGGGTTTCGAGATCCTGACCGGTGTGATGACTGAGCGCGGTCTCGATCTCCGCGCGGATGCGCAGGATCTCTTCGGCGGCCAAGATCAGATCGGGAATGGTGCCTCGCCCCTGACCCGACGGTTGGTGGAGCAGAACCCGCGCATGTGGCAGCACCGACCGACGCCCGGGTTCGCCGGCGGCCAGTAGCAGCGCTGTCGACGACAACGCCTGTCCCACACAGGTGGTCGCGATCGGTGCGTGGCAGTACTGCATGGTGTCGTAGAGCGCAAAGGTCGCGGTCACCGACCCTCCTGGCGAATTGATGTACAGCTCGATGGGCGTCTCGGGGTTGTCGGAGTCGAGATGCAGGATCTGGGCGATCAGCGCGTTGGCCACCCCGTCGTCGATCTCGGTTCCCAAGTACAGGATTCGATCATCGAGCAGCCGGCTGTAGACATCCATCACCCGCTCGCCCTGCGGAGTCCGGGTGATGACATTCGGGATGGTGTAGGTGCTCATGCGGTTTTCACCCCGAATCCGGTGGGAGCTGTTGCGCGCGGGCGTATCTGGGCGAGGTTGTCGACGATGTGATCGACGAAGCCGTACTCGACGGACTCGGCGGCGGTGAACACGTGATCGCGCAGCGAGTCGTCGAAGACGCGCTCGAGCGGTTGGCCGGTCTGATCGGCGATGATGCCGAGCACCGTGTCGCGGACGTGCCGTAGGTCGTCGGCCTGTAGTTCGATGTCGGGCGCGAACCCGCCGATCCCTGCCGATCCTTGATGCAGAAGCACTTTGGCGTGCGGGAGGATGTACCGCTTGCCTCGGGTCCCCGTGCAGAGCAGGAATTGTCCGGCGCTGTAGGCCATGCCGAGGTTGACGGTGACGACGTCGTTCGGGATCAACCGCATGGTGTCCATGATGGCGAGCATCGCGGGCACCGATCCGCCGGGCGAGTTGATCCAGAGCGAGATGTCGGCGACCGGGTCCTCGGCGGAGAGCATCACCATCTGCGCGCACAGCAGACTGCCGATCTCGTCGTCGAGTGCGGTGTCGAGCATCAGGATGCGTTGATTGATCAGATTGTCGGCTGTGCGTTTCCGCAGGACATGCGGTCGTGTGTCACTCATGTGCCCAGCGTGGATCGCGCAGCCGGCGACTGCGCGCAGGTGCTGCTCTGAGCGGTCGAGTGCTGCTGTCGGCGGAGCGGCGTATCGTGCGGCCTATCGACGAGGGAGGCTCTCGGTGAATCTGGACGACGTCGTCCTCGCGTCGGCGAGTGTTGCACAGGACCGGTCGCGACTGCGCAAAACCGGGGTGCTCGCCGAGCTGTTGTCTGCTGCCGGCGCTGCCGAACTCCCGGTAGTGGTGGCCTGGCTGTCGGGCGAGATACCGCAGGGACGGCTGGGGGTCGGGTGGCGTTCGATCGCCAAGCTCGACGCCACCCCGGGCGACGCGCCGACGCTCACGGTGACAGAGGTCGATGCGGCGCTGACCGCACTTGCGACGGCGACCGGCGCCGGCTCGGCGGGGCGCCGCACGGAGACCTTGCGCGGGCTGATGTCGGCCGCCACCGAGTCCGAACAGAGATTCCTCATCGCGCTTCTGACCGGGGAACTTCGGCAGGGCGCGCTGGCGGGTGTGATGACCGATGCCATCGCCAAGGCGTCACACCAACCCCTTGCGCTTGTCCGTAGGGCCCACATGCTGACCGGATCGCTGCCGGCGACCGCCGGTCTCGCTGTTCTCGGTGGTGCCGACGCGTTGGCCGGGGTAACTCTGCAGGTGGGTCGCGGAGTGCAACCGATGCTGGCGACACCCGCCGAGAACCTCGACGACGCGCTCGCTGTGCTCGGCACCGACGTCGTGGTCGACTACAAACTCGACGGTGCCCGGGTGCAGGTTCATCGGCAGGGTTCCGACATCAGGGTCTTCACCCGTACGCTGCACGACGTGACGGAGCGGGTTCCCGACATCGTCGCCGTCGTGGCCGAATTATCTTGTGAATCAGTCATTCTCGATGGTGAGACGCTGACCCTGGATGGTGACGGTCGGCCCCGTCCGTTCCAGGAGACGATGAGCCGCTTCGGATCCGGATTCGCCGACGGCGCAGAGGCCGACGTGCAACGTGTGCTGCGGCCGTTCTTCTTCGACTGTCTGCACCTCGACGGTGCCGACCTCATCGACCGCCCACTGTCAGAACGGCTCGCCGCCATCGACTCGATCGCGCCCGCGCTGCGCATTCCGTCGGTGACCGCACCGACTCCCGACGAGGCACGCACCCACTTCGACGCGGCACTTGCCGACGGGCACGAAGGCGTGATGGTGAAGTCGCTGTCGGGAACCTACACTGCGGGCCGACGCGGTAAGGCGTGGCAGAAGGTGAAGCCGGTCCACACCTTCGACCTCGTCGTCCTTGCCGCGGAGTGGGGCTCGGGCAGGCGGCGCGGCTGGTTGTCGAATCTCCATCTGGGAGCGCGAGATTCAGCGAGTCCAGACACCCCGATCATGGTGGGCAAGACCTTCAAAGGACTGACCGACGAGCTGTTGCGTTGGCAGACAGAGGAATTCCCACGACACGAAATCCGACGGGACGATCACACCGTCTATCTTCGGCCGGAGATCGTCGTCGAGATCGAACTCGATGGCGTGCAACGCAGTTCGCGCTATCCGGGCGGGGTGGCGCTGCGCTTCGCGCGGGTGGTGCGGTATCGCCCGGACAAGACCGCTGATCAAGCGGACACGATCGAGACGATTCGGGGGTTGCTCAAATGATCAACTGGAGAGGCTCTGACACGAAGGGCTAGGAGTCCAATCCCGCTGACCTGCGGAAATGCGTCAGTGTCCTGCCCGCAAAATCTAGGGGAAGAAACTTCTTCCCCCAAGTTCCAAGTCCTCCCCGCGAAAATTGGTGGGGAGGACTCCAAGGATAGGGGAAGAAACTTCTTCCCCTAGATTTTGCGCGAGCCGTGATACCCGAACCGGGCGCTCAGTTCGGCGGCCGACCGCATGATGCTGTCGGCGAGGTCGGGGGCGTCGTCGGGGTCGAGGCGATAGCGCGGGCCGGAGACGCTCAGTGCAGACACCACGCGGCCGGCCTGGTCGCGCACGGGCGCGGCGACGGCGACGAGTCCCACCTCCAACTCCTCTTCGGCGATGGCCCAGCCGCGTTCGGTGATGGTCGCGAGGTCGGTCACCAGGGCGTCGAAATCGGTGATGGTGTGCTCGGTGTACTGCGGCAGTTTCCGTGGCAGCGTCTTGCGCAGTTCCGCTGCGGTCAGGGCGCTGAGCAACACCTTGCCCGACGACGTGGCGTGCGCCGGCGACGACTGTCCGACCCACGTCTGCAACGCGACGCTGGACGACCCCTGCGCCTCCACCACGTTGATCGCTTGCGGGCCGCCGAGCACCGCCAGGTTGGTCGTCTCCCCGGTCGTCATCGCCAGGGCGTCGCAGATGTCCTGACCGTGCCGCGCCAAGTCGAGCGTGGCCGTGGTGGACCCGGCGAGACGCACCACCGTGAATCCGATGCGGTACTTGCGGCTACCGGACAACTGCTCGACAAACCCGCGGGACTCGAGCGACGCCAGCAGGCGCGACACAGTCGATTTGTGTACGCCCAGCTCAACGGACAGCTCGGTGACGCCTGCCGAGCCGGCGCGTCCGATCAGTTCGAGCAACTGCAGCGCGCGGTCAACCGATTGGACGGCGCCGCCTGCGGACTTCTCGGAATCGGACGCATCAGACATGGCGAGACCCACACTACCGCGCCGGTTGACGAAGCCCGGGACCACGACCGGTTCGCTCATCGGCGGATGCGTTTCATCTCCGGATCCACCACCGGATCGGCCACGACGGTCGCACGGTAGGTGGTCTCCAGGTAGGCGACGTGGACCTCGGTTCCGTCGGAGACGTCCGACGGCAGCCATGCGAAGGCGAGACAGGCCCCGACAGTCGGCGACCAGCCCGCACTGGTCACATAGCCGACGACGTCGTCGCCGAAGGAGACCGGCTCCTTGCCCAGCACGACGGCGGCTGGATCGGCGAGACGCAGGGTGCGTAGCTGCGACGTCGAATCACGCTGCGGAAGTGCCTCTTTCCCGATGAAGGTGTCCTTCGACATGCGGACGGCGAAGTCGAGTCCGGCGGCCGACGGAGTGTGTTCGATGGTCATGTCGGTACCCGCCGAACGGTAGCCCTTCTCGATCCGCAAGCTGTTGAACGCGATTCGGCCGGCCGCGATGATGCCGTGCGGCGCACCGGCGTCGAAGATCAGATCCCACAGTGCGCGGCCGTATTCGGCCGACGTGTAGATCTCCCAACCCAGTTCGCCGACGTAGGACACCCGCATCAGCGTGACCGGAATCGACCCGATGGTGGTCGCGGCCGATCGGAAGTAGCGCAATCCGTCGTTGGTGAGATCGAGCGGTGTCAGCGGACCCAGCACATCGCGAGCCAGCGGTCCCCACAGTCCGATACAGCAGGTGGCTCCGGTGATGTCGCGCAGGGAGACCGAACCGTCGTCGGGAAGATGGCGGCTGATCCAGTCGAAGTCGGTGGGACCGTTTGCGCCGACCTGGAAGGTCTGTTCACGAAGGCGCGCGACGGTCAGATCGGAACGCACACCACCCTTCTCGTCGAGCATCAGCGTGTACGTCACCGAACCGACCGACTTGTCGAGGTTGTTGGTGGTCAACCGTTGCAGCAGGTCGAGCACGCCGGGTCCCGAGAGTTCGTAACGGGTCAGCGGCGTCATGTCGTAGGCGGCGACGTGACTGCGCGTCCACGCGGCCTCGGCCACCGCGATCGGCGACCAGTGTCGCGCCGACCACGCGTCCCGCGCGGGGATCTCCAGGCCATCTGCGATCAGCGAATCCAGCAGCGCACCATTGGATTCGAACCAGGCCGGGCGCTCCCACAGACCTGCCTCCCAGAACTGGGCACCGAGCGCGACCTGACGTTCGTAGAACGGACTGGTACGCACCTGCCGTGGCGCCTTGCGCTGGTCGTGCGGATGGATGACGTCGTACACCTCGACGAACGACTGGGAACTCGTCGTCAGGATGAAGTCGTCGGTGAGCGCGGCATCCTCGAAGCGGTACAGGTCGGTCTCGTGGACGTCGATGCCGGGCGTGCCGTCGACCATCCACTCGGCCATGGTCCGTGCGACGCCCGCCGAGTGGGTGACCCACACCGCTTCGGCGACCCAGAATCCGGACAGCTCACGGTGTTCGCCCATGACCGAGTGGCCGTCGGGGGTGAAGGAGAAGATGCCGTTGAAACCCTCCTCGACCTTGCCGTCGCCCAATTCGGGCAGCAGCGCCGCGCTCTGCAGCCACGCTTCCTCGAAATCGCCTGGCGTGAAAGCAAGTTTGGACGGCATCTCGTCGAGTGAGATCACCGCGTCGTAGTCGAGTGCACCGACGTCGGACGGCATCGGTCGGTGACCGTAGTAACCGATGCCGAGGCGATCGCCGTGCTCGCGGAAGTAGAGATCCTGGTCCTGGTGACGCAGGATCGGCAGCGACGCCTCGGCGAGCGGGGAGTTCACGCCCGCTCGGGAGGCGACCGGGGTGGTGATCGCGTACTGATGGGCCATCGGGACCAGCGGGATCGTCAGACCCACGCGCCGGCCGAACTCGCGGCCCCAGAATCCGGTGCAGCACACCACGATGTCGGCGTCGACGATGCCGGTGGTGGTGCGCACGCCACGAACGGCGCCGTTGGACTCGACCACCTCGACGACGTCTTGATGCGGTAGGAATCGGGCACCGCGAGCCATCGCCCGAGTGGCCTGTGCCTCGACGGCCCGCAGCGCCTTGGCCAGCCCGTCGCGGGGCGTGTGCAGGCCGCCGAGGATGGTGTCGGGGTCGATGAGCGGATGCAGCGCAACGCATTCCGCTGGATCGAGCAACTCGTGTTCGACGCCTCGCGAAGCCGCCCAACCGGCCTTGCGATGCAGGTCGGTCCAGCGTGCCTCGGTGGTGGCCACCTCCAGGCCGCCCACATGGTTGAAGCACCAGCCGTCCGGATGCTCCAGGGACGAGAACTTCTCGAGCGTGTAGGAGGCAAGCTCGGTCATGGTCTTCGACGGGTTGGTGGCGAAGACGAGGCCGGGGGCGTGAGAGGTCGAACCGCCGGTGGCGAACAGAGGACCGCGATCGAGGACGGTCACGTCCGTCCACCCGCGGGCGGTCAGTTCGTCGGCCAGTGACGACCCGACGATGCCGGCGCCGACGATGACGACTTTCGGTGTGGTCATGAGGAATCCTTCTGGGGGATCGGGATCAACTGAAGACGGGATCAACTGAAGACGGGATCAACTGAAGACGACGGTGCTGGTGCCGTTCATGAGGACGCGACGCTCGGCGTGCCAGCGCACCGCGCGGGACAGGGCAAGTGCCTCGGCATCGCTTCCGACAGTTGCCAGTCGCCGCGGGTCGTGTGTGTGATCGATGCGGATCACTTCCTGCTCGATGATCGGTCCTTCGTCGAGATCCGGTGTCACGTAATGCGCGGTGGCGCCGACGTACTTGACGCCGCGTTCATGTGCCTGGTGATAGGGCTTGGCGCCCTTGAATCCCGGGAGGAACGAATGGTGAATGTTGATTGCTCTTCCGCGTAGCGCCGAGCAGGTCTCGTCGGACAGGATCTGCATGTATCGGGCCAGCACCACCAGGTCGGCGTCGTATCGATCGACCAGGCTCAGCATCTCGGTCTCCGCGCTCGACTTGGTATCCGGTGCGACGGGTATGTGGTGGAACGGGAGGCCTGCGGATTCGGCCATCGGGGCGAGCTCGGTGTGATTGGATACCACCCCGACCAGCTCGCCACCGAGAGTGCCTGCGCGCCAGCGGAAGATGAGATCATTGAGGCAGTGCCCGAGGGTGGACACCATCACCAGGATGCGCTGCGGACTGTTGTCGCTGACCTCGTAGGTGGCGTCGAGCCCGGTCGCGAGGTAGTCGAAGGCGGCGGCGAGTTCCGCGCCGGTGGAGGTGCGCGCTGACGTGAATTCGGTTCGCACGAACAGGGTGTGGGTCACCGGGTCGTCAAACTGCCGGTGATCGATCACCTCGCAGCCGTGGCTGTAGAGAAAGGAACTGATGGCATGCATGATCCCGGCGCGGGACGGGCAGCGCAGTGTCAGTGTGAACACGTGAGACATGGTCAACTCCCGGGCGTCGGTAGTGGATGGACATACTCGTGGGCGGCGTCGACGAGCCACGCGGCGAGGTGCTCGGCAAACGAGCTGCGCACATAGAGCACAAACCGTTCGTGGTCTTCGCTGCGATGCAGAATGACTCCGGTCTGGGCGATCAGGGTCTGCGCCACCTCGTCGGGAGCGAAAGAGCGGGGAGACAGGTCGATGGAGCAACCGTGAGCGAGAATCGTTCTCGCATGAGCGCCGCCGAGTTCGACGCGTGTTCGCTGGCCCGAGACGTCGGCGACATAGCAGCTCGCTCCGGCACGACGCTCCACCTCGGCGAGCCACTCTGATGATGTCCGGTGTGTCGACGTCAACAGCCACTCGTCGGGCCCGAGCCACACAGCGGTTTCCGATCCGCGGCGATCACGTGTGATGCGGCAGACCCCGGGAAGTCCGAGCCGACTGATCGCCTCAGCGTCGTCGGTGCGCACACTGACTTGCGCGCAAGGGGTTTCGGCCAGCAGTACCGCCGGGGCGTGCGACGCGAACCGGTCGGCCCACGCGGTCAGCGGGGTGGCCATGGTGAGTTCATCCATCGCGGCGTTCTCCTTGCGCATCGACGAAAACTGTTGAGGTGACCTCGACTTCGCACAAGACATCGCCAATGGGGACGTCGAGGCGCTCACCGATCAAGGCCGATCCACCCTGGAGGAGTGCGAGCGCGAACGGTCTTCCCAGTTCGGCGCTCTGGTAGCTCGACGTGACGTGACCCAGCATCGGAATCGGCGGTGGCGGCAATCTGCGGTCGTCGGAGTAGCCGATGATCTGCGACCCCTCCGGTAGCCGCGTGACCCGGTCGGTGGGGAGCAATCCGACGAGCTGCTTGCGGCGAGGGTCGTGGTTGGACGCGCGGGCGAACGAGCGCTTGCCGATGAAGTCGGGCTTGCGCTTCGACACCACCCAGGACATCCCGAGATCGTGCGGGCTGACCGTTCCATCGGTGTCTTGCCCGATGATCGGATAGCCCTTCTCGGCGCGCAGGACGTGCATCGTCTCGGTGCCGTATGGCGTGATCCCATGCGGCTCACCGGCGGTGATGAGTGCGTCCCACACGGCCCTGGCGTGGCCGGCATCCACGTTGACCTCGAAGGCGAGCTCGCCGGAGAAACTGATCCGAGCGATGCGAACGGGAACGCGACCGAAAGTGGTGTCGCGCCAGCCCATGAACTCGAAGGCGTCGTTGCTGACATCGAGCTCCGCGAAGACGGTCCCGACGACGTCGCGCGAACGAGGACCGACGACGGGGAAGGTGGCGACCTGGTCGGTCAGTGAGGTGGTGAAGACACGCAGGTGCGGCCATTCGGTTTGATGCCATTCCTCCATCCAGTCGAGGATGGCGGCCGCGTTTCCGGTGGTCGTGTAGACGGTGTAGCGATCGTCGGCGGCGCGGAGCACGGTACCGTCGTCGCGCACCATCCCGTCGGGGCCGCACATCACGCCGTAGCGGACCTTGCCGACGGCCAGACTGCTCATCATGTTGGCGTAGAGCAGGTCCAGGAAGACGCCGGCATCGGGCCCGGCGACGTCGATGACACCCAGGGTGGAGCCGTCGAGGATGCCGACTCCGCTTCGGACAGCGGCACATTCGCGCAGCACCGCGGAATCCATATCCTCCCCGCCGCGCGGATAGTAGCGGGGCCGCTTCCACTGACCGACGTCCTCGAAGACTGCACCCCGGTCGACATGCCACTCATGAACAGGTGTTCGGCGCACCGGATCGTAGAGCTCGCCGCGCGCACGACCGGCGAGAGCGGCGAAAGACACCGGCGTGTACGGCGGTCGGAAGGTGGTGGTTCCCGCATCTCCGACGGGGATGCCGAGGAGTTCCGCGACGATACCCGAGGCGAGGACGCCCGATGTCTTGCCCTGGTCGTGTCCGGTCCCGATGGTGGTGTAGCGCTTCACATGCTCAACCGAACGCATACCGGCACCGATCGCGCGTGCGATGTCGGCGACGGTGGCGTCACGCTGCAGGTCGACGAACGACGTGGTCGCGGCGTCCGGATCTCCCGGGACGCGCCAGCAGACAGCGGTGGCCGCAGGGGTCCGTTCGTCGACGCGGGGGACCCCACGGAACTCGGGGAGCACCGTGCCCAACGAGAGCAGGGTTGCCAGCGCACCGCGCCGCCCGTCGGCGAGGCAACCCTGGACCGTAAGTAGACCCGCTGCAGCCCCGACGATCTCGGTGTTCGGTACAGATCCAGTGGGGACGAAGGCACCCAAGTGCTCGTCGAAGTCGATGGCACCACGCAGCTGGCTCCACAGGTGCGCGGCCGGATTCCATCCACCGCTGACCAGGATCGTGTCGCAGTCGATGGTGAAGGACGCCTCGATTCCAGAGCCGGTGACATTCGGCCCGCTCGCTCCGCTCCCGGCGCCGGTGACATTCGGCCCGCTCGCTCCGCTCCCGGCGCCGGTGACATTCGGCCCGCTTGCTCCGCTCCCGGCGCCGGTGATCTCTGCGCCGACCACAGCATCGTCGCCGATGGCACGACGCACCACGGCGTCGGTGTGCAGCGGAATACCGAGTCGCCGCGCGGTTTCCACGAGATCGGCCGACACGACCGGCCGCACGTCGACGATGGCCGGCACCTCGACCCCGGCTTCGGCGAGCGCGAACGCAGCGTCGTAGGCGGAATCGCATGCGGTGAACACAACGGCGCGACTGCCGACCAGCACACCGTGCCGGCGGAGGTGGTCGAGAGCCGAACCGGCCAGCATCACGCCGGGAAGGTCGTTGTCGGCGAACACGATCGGACGCTCGTGCGAACCCGTGGCAACGATGATGCGTCGAGCCCGGATTCGGTGCACCCGCTGCCGGGACAGATGTGTCGGCGCATCGACACCGAAGTGGTCTGTGCGTCGTTCGACAGCAAGGACGAATCCGTCGTCGTAGCCACCGAATGCAGTGGTACGGACAAGTCGGCGCGTCTCGGGGAACGCGTCGAACTCCGCCACGGCGTGCTCGACCCACGGTGCCCACGGGGTGGCCCCGCCGGGTTCGGCCCGATCGTCGACGAGTAACACCTCGAGGCCCGCGCGAGCCGAGATGAGTGCAGCCATCAAACCCGCTGCGCCCGCGCCGATGACGAGGACGTCCGGATGGTGGTGCAGGGCATCGTAGCGGGCGTTGTCGGGATCGGCGGAGAGCGTGCCCCGACCCGGCACGCCGCGCGCCACGAGACCCGGACACAACTCGACCGTCGTGGCAGGAACCATCGGTTCGGCAAAAGGTGCGTCGATGCCGACCTGCGCTGTCGGGTCCTCGGCCCACGATCCGGTGATGCCACGAGGGCGGCCGAGGTTCACACTGGTGGTGACGGGGCGAATCCCGTTGGCCAGCAGCGCCGATGCCAGGGTGTCGCCGGCATACCCGGTGTAGGTGGTGCCGTCGAAGACGAAGTCGATCGGGCGGTCACGATCAATGCGGCCACCACTCGCGGTACGGAACTGGTTGCTCATTGGTTCACCTCGCGCGACGGGAGGGGACGGTCGGTGACGGCGTACGACACGGTGTCTCGCTCGACGGTGAACCACTGCCGGCACCCGGCGCTGTGGCACCACCGTTCACGCAGCACACCTTTGGGATTGGGGCGGAAGAACAGGTAGTGCGCCCAGGCTGTGTCGTCGAGCGCGGCAGGGTCGGCCGGATAGGCGATGCCCGCGGCGGCACCGTAATGGAACTCGGTCTCCTCGCGTGGTCCGCAGTGCGGGCAGGGGATCATCTGCATGGCTGGTGGTCTCCGTTTGGGATCAGTGTGCGACGGCGGCTGCGCCGTGTTCGTCGATGAGTGCGCCGGTGACGAAACGGTCGAGGGTGAAAGGTGCGTTGATCTCGTGTGGCCGACCGGTGGCGACGGTGTGCGCCATGCACCACCCCACACCCGGGGTGGCCTTGAATCCGCCTGTTCCCCAACCACAGTTGAGGTACACGTTGTCGAAGGGGGTGGCGCCGACGATCGGTGAGGCGTCGGGTGTGACGTCGACGATGCCACCCCAGGTCCGCAAGAGCCGGGCACGGCCGAAGATGGGGAACAACTCGACGGCGGCCGCCATCTGACGCTCGATGATGTGGAAGGCGCCGCGCTGGCCGTAGCCGTTGTACGAGTCCACGCCCGCTCCCATGACCAGTTCGCCCTTGTGTGCCTGGGACACATAGACATGAACCGCGTTGGACATGACGACCGTCGGGTGGACGGGTTCGAGCAGTTCGGAGACCAACGCCTGCAATGGATGGCTCTGCACGGGGACCGGGATGCCGAGTTGGTCGGTGAGTGTCGACGTGTGCCCGGCGGCGCACAGGGCGACGGTACCCGCTCCGATGCGCCCGAGGCTGGTCTCGACCGCGGTGACGCGTCCGCCGTCGGTGACGAACCCGGTGACCTCGCAATTCTGGATGATGTCGACACCGGCCTCGCTCGCCCGGCGCGCGAATCCCCAAGCGACATAGTCGTGCTTGGCGATACCACCACGTGGCTGGAAGGTCGCGCCCAGCACGGGGTAGCGGATGTCCTGCGAGGTGTTGACGATCGGACACACCTCGGCGACCTGCTTGGGATCGAGCCACTGCGCGTCTATTCCGTTGAGGCGGTTGGCTTCCACGCGTCGGACGCTATCGCGGACGTCCTGCTCGGTGTGCGCGAGATTGAGAACTCCGCGCTGGCTGAACAGGATCGGGTAGCCCAGTTCCTCCTCGAGTGTCTCCCACAGCTTCAGCGAGTGCTCGTAGATGCCGGCGCTCTCGTCCCACAGGTAGTTGGACCGGATGAGCGTCGTGTTGCGGGCCATGTTGCCGCCGGCCAGCCAACCACGTTCCAGCACTGCGACGTTGGTGATTCCGTGGTTGCGCGCCAAGTAGTGCGCGGTCGCGAGCCCGTGTCCTCCGCCGCCGACGATGACAACGTCGTAGGAGGGTTTGGGGTCGGGGTTGCGCCACAGGTGGCCGGGATGTTCGGGCTGTTGCATCGTCGTCCCTTTCACAAGTCGATCTCTCATCAGAAGTCGATCTCGACCGGGGAGAGTGGTTCGGAGCAGCAGAGCAGGATCTTGCCCTGTGAGATCTCACGGGCGCGGATTCCGCCCTGATGATTCATGACGACATCGCCGGACAACTTGACCACCTTGCACGATCCGCACAGACCCATGCCGCACGTCGACGGCAGGGTGACACCTGCCGCGGCCGCCGCGGCGAGGATCGTGGTGCCTGGAGTCACGGTGATACGTCGTGCGCGGCGGGTGAAGTCGACGACGACTCCGGCATCGTCGTCCGGCGGCACGGTGGGCATCCGGCTGCCGAAACTCTCCTCGTGGATGAGTGCGAGGTCGCCCCCGGCCGCAACGAGTGCGGAGCGGACGCCGCTGCGGAACTGTCCTGGTCCACAGAGGAATACGATGCGATCGGCAAGCTCGGGGCAGACACGTTCGATCATCGCGCGATCGACGCGGCCGCGATGACCTGTCCATTCCGGGAGCTCGTCGTCGGGCATGCGGGTGGCGGCGAACGCGAGAGTGAGGTTGGGATGCCGCTGGGCGAGGTCTTCGAGTTCGTCGCGGAACGGGATGTCGTCGACACTGCGCGCGCTGTGGACGAAGACGATGTCGGTGGGAGCGTTGGCGTCGGTGATGGCACGAACCATCGACATCACCGGTGTGATCCCGCTGCCCGCGGAGATGAAGAGGTACTTCTCGGCAGGACGGGCAGTGTAGGTGAACCGGCCCAGGGGGCCGCTGGCCGCGATCACCATCCCCGGTGCCATGTTGTCGTGCAGCCAGTTCGAGACATGGCCACCGGCAACACGTTTGACGGAGATGGACAGGGTACCCGGCCGCGTCGGCGGTGATGAGATGCTGTAGCAGCGCTGGACCGAACGTCCGTCGATGTCGAGGGTGAACGACAAGAACTGTCCCGGCTCGAAGGCAATCGTCTGCGAATCCTCCTCGCCGCCTTCCCCGTCCGCGATGTGTGGGAGAACCCGGAAAGTGAAGGTCGCCATCTCTCGGGTGGTGTCGCTGCGATCGACACAGGCAAGGAGATGATCGGTGGGTCGTGGCTTGTTCCCATTCGGCCCGCTCGCTTCGCTCCCGGCGCCGGTGACATTCGGCCCGCTCGCTTCGCTCCCGGCGCCGGTGACATTCGGCCCGCTCGCTTCGCTCCCGGCGCCGGTCACGCGGTCTGCCCCGTTGGCGCTGCAATGGAGGGTATTCCGAGGTTGGTGCGCAAAGTGGTGATGTACCAGTTGACGAATGCCTCGACCTGGAACTCGGACGGACCGTAGGGACCAGGCTCGTAGGCGGGGCTGCGGATGCCCTGCTGGGCAAGCGCAACGAGGTCGGCATCCTGCTGGTTGGTGATCTCCCACACGGAGGTCAGGCGATCGAGGTCGTAGTCGATGCCTTCCACCGCGTCGGCGTGCACCAGCCAGGTGGTGCGCACGACGGTCTTGTCCGCGGCGAGCGGGATCGCCGAGAACAGCACAGCGTGGTCACTCGTGACGTGCAACCACATGTTGGGCTGCAGGTGCATCGACAGCCGCCCGAGGCGCTTTTCGTCCATGTCGGTCAGCAGACGTGTACAGGCCGCCGTGCCGTCGAGTGTGAACGACTCTCCGGCGAGGTCCATGGCATCACGCTCGATGTGGAAACCCGTTGTGCGCGTGTCCAGCTGCTCGATGCGAGGGTGAGGAAGGCCGTAGGAATCCCACACCTCTCTCGCCTCCGCGGTGGCCTTCCGGTAGCGAGCGAAGACGGGTTCGAGTCGCGCGGGGATTGCGTCGTCGGTGCTGTAACCCCATGTCGGGAAGAAGACGTTGAGCAGTTCCGGATGCCCCGCGCAGTGGTAGCACTCACGGTTGTTCTCCATCGTGAGTTTCCAATTGCCGTCTTCGACGAGGTCGGTCTGCTTTGCGACCTTCGCCTCGGCGAGACGGTGCGGGGCAAGGTACGGCTCGACGATCTCGGCGACATCATCGATGTCGGTGGGCGGGTCCGCAGCCAGGCAGATGAAGATGAGGCCGGCGATCGATCGTACGTGGACCGAACGCAATGTGTAGCAGGACTTCTGGAAGCCCGGTGCCTGGGCCTCGGCGAACATCAGCCGGCCGTCCATCCCATAGGTCCAGGAGTGGTAGGTGCATACGATTGTGCCGGTCGAGCCACTCGGCTCGGTGAGCAGTCGGGCCCCGCGGTGACGACACACGTTGTGGTGCGCCTTGATTCGGCCGTCGTCGTCGCGGGCGATGATGACCGAACGGGTGCCGAAGTCGATGGTCACGTAGTCGCCCGGCTCGCGGATCTCGGCCTCGGTGGCGACGAAGATCCAGCGTTTGGAGAACACCTCGTCGAGATCGAGCGTGAAGAACTCGTCGTCGACGTAGAAGGGCGCAGGCAGACTCTGCCCGACGACCCGGTCGCGGATGAGGCGCTGGGTGGCTGGTGTGACGCTGCTGTCTGCACTCGAGACGAGGTGAGGGGTCATCGTGACAGCGGGTACCAATCTCTGTGACGGATGTTCGTGATTGACGGTGATCGGATCGGCGGCGGTCCGACACGGGTAAGTTGCGTCATATGCAACATAGAGCGGTGTACGCAACAAGTGTGCGATCCGTGAGGTCACGTGTCAAGTGGGGCGTGCGAAGTGTCGCCGGTGCCGAATCGGAGAACGCGAGTGCTGGTGTTTGTGCAGCCCCGAAACGTGGTGAGTCTGCGTTGTCGTCTCACCGATTCGCCCGGGAAACTAGGGGACGAAGATTCGTCCCCTACCCTTGGTGTCTTCCCCCAGAAATTACTCGCGGAGGACTGTGAACCCCGGGGAAGAAAGTTCTTCCCCTAGATTTTTCGGCAGGACGCTGACGCATTTCCCCAGTTCACAGCGTCGCTCACCGAATCTCTCGAGTCAGCGTTGCTACGTCGGCGATCGTGGAGGTGGGAAAAGCGTGGTTGCCGAGGGCGACGCATTCAGATCGCGACCCGTCGGATGGCTGTACACCTCAACCCGACCACATGCATTGTGACTCGGCGCGCCTCCCAGGTACGGATTTCCGCAGTTCGCGCGGCGGTCACCAAGCTCGTCGGATCAGCTCAGCGGGAGTTGCGCGACGAACGGAGTCGTCGGACTGGCGGACCCGCCGGGCGGTTCGACGGTGAAGGCGAGCGCTGTCGCCGATTGCAGGTTCGGGATGACCGCGGTGGTGACCGGTTGGACGTCCTTCTCGGTCATGGTGCCGGCCGATCGTGCACCTTCGGGGCCGACCAGCCACATCTGGTACACGGTGCCGGGTTTGGGCGGTGGGACCGAATTCATGACCAGGACACCGGAATCAGTGCTGTGCGAGAAGTAGACGGTTGCGGTTCCGGTGGCGACAGCGCCGGCGGAGGACTGGACATCCTTGGCGGCGAACACCTGCTCGGGCCCGGGTGGCGGCGCGTCGTCGTCGGTCATCGAGTACCCGATCGCCCAGCCGACCGCACCGACCGCGATGGCGACCACCGCGGCTGCAGCCGAATAGATGATCCGTCGGCGCCGATTCGGCAGTGACACCACGTTCGACGTCTCGCTGGTCGCGGTTTCCTCACCCTCGGTCACCGACGAGAGGATTCGGTCGCGGAGCGTCGACGGAGGTGCGGTCGCGGTGACCGAACTGACCGAGGCCATCGCCTCCCTGGTGGCGCGGACCTGGCGCGCGAACTCGTCGCGCGTCGCGGGTGAGGCGTCGGCCAGTTGTGCTTCGACCTCGCGGAGCTCGTCGTCGGACAGCGCGTTGAGTCCGACCACGGGTGCTAGTTCGAGGAGCTCGTCGTCAGACATCACGATCTCCCAGACAGCGTCGCAGCCGGGTGAGACCGTCGCGAATGCGGCTCTTGACCGTCGGCAGCGCGACCGCGAGCCGCTCGGCGACCTCCCGATAGGTGAGTCCCTGGTAGTAGGCGAGGTCGACGGACTGGCGCTGCGTGTCGGTCAGCGAGTCCAGGCACCCCAGGACCGCCTCGGTGGTCTCGGCCGACCCGGCCGCCTCGCTCACCGTGTCGAAGGTGGATTCGTAGTTCTCCGCGCCATAGCGCGCCTCGCGCGCGGAACTGGCGGTCTCGCTGCGAACCCGGTCGACCGCGCGACGGTGCGCCAGGGTGAGAAGCCACGACAGCGGGGACCCGGCGTCGGGGGAGTAGGAATCCGCGGTGCGCCAGACCTGCAGAAACACCTCTTGGGTGGTCTCCTCGCTGTATCCGGGGTCGCGCAGTACGCGCAGTACCATTCCGTACACCCGGTCGCTCGTGGTGTCGTAGAAGTCCGCGAATGCCGCCTGATCCCGGGCCGCGACCCGCGCGAGCAGCCCGGCAAGCCTCGCCACCTCGGTGGAGGACTGTGCGGTCACGCGAGCGGGCCGAATCTCAACGCGGTCATCGAGGGTCACATTAGTGCGCCCGCCCGAGGCGCTCAACAACGCGGGCGCGCCGACGACGCTCGAGAACAGACCCGGCGCGAGAATCATGGCGCTGCCGTGACCTTGCGCGGCGGCCGAGGCAAGAAGTACGACGTGCGTGCCTGGTACTCGGGATAGCCCGGTCGCTTGCTCATCGACTGCTCGAGGAGCCGTGCGCCGGTCGCGTACACGAGGAAGTACGTCATTGCGATCGGTGAGAGCAGGGTGAGCACGCCCGGCCACACCGACGCGGCGATGATCCACATGCCCCACCAGACGCACGCGTCGCCGAAGTAGTTGGGGTGGCGGGTCCACGACCACAGCCCGCGGTCCATGATGACGCCCTTGTTGGCGGGGTCGGATTTGAACCGCCGCAACTGCGCGTCGCCGATCGCCTCGAAACCGAACCCGCCGACCCAGAGCAGGGTCCCGACGACGGTCAGGACCGTGGCCAGGGTTCCGCCAGATCCCAGTACCGCCGACACCTGGATCGGCAACGAGACAAACCATTGCGATGCGCCCTGTGTCGCGAAGATCTTGCGCGCCACGATCCCGAGGCCGTTGCCGCCGGCTACATTCGGCCCGCTCGCTGCGCTCCCGGCGCCGGCCAAATTCGGCCCGCTCGCTGCGCTCCCGGCGCCGGCTACATTCGGCCCGCTCGCTGCGCTCCCGGCGCCGGCACGTTCGAGTAGCGCGGTATAGCGCGGGTCCTCGCCCCTACCGCGGGACTTGACGTGCATGTGCCAGGACAGGCGCAACCCCCAGACGGAGGTCAGGATCGCCAGCAGCCAGCGACGGGTGGCGTCGCCGTCACCGATGGCCACCGCGAGCCAGGCGACGCCGACGAAACCGAGTCCCCACACGACGTCGACGACGTTGTAGCGACCGATGCGATGGCCGATCAACATCGCCACGCCCTGGATCACCGCCAGCAGCAGGAGCGCGGCGACGGTCAGTACGAGAAACCCAGACCACCCGGACATCAGGACGGCTCCCGGGTGAAGACCAGCTGGTACACGTCGAGGTAGCCGGCGCGGAATCCGGCCTCGGAGTAGGCAAGATAGAACTGCCACATGCGCAGGAAGGTCTGGTCGAAGCCGAGGCGCAGCACGTCGTCGCTGTGGGCGAGGAAGCGTTCGCGCCACAGCCGTAACGTCTCCGCATAGTGCGGGCCGAGCGAGATCCCATGTGTCAGGCGAAGTTCCGTGTGACGACGTACGACGGCACGCAAGGCCGGTACGGAGGTCAGCTGGCCACCGGGGAAGATGTACTTGTGAATCCAGGTGTGCGTGTTGCGGGAGGCCATCATGCGGTCGTGCGGCATGGTGATGGCCTGAATGGCCACCCGACCACCCGGGGCGAGCACCGAATCGATGGTGGAAAAGTATGTGGACCAATACTTTTCGCCAACGGCCTCGATCATCTCCACGGAGACCACCGCGTCGTAACTTCCTTGCACATGGCGGTAATCGAGGAGATCGATCTGCACCCGCTCGGACAAGCCGGCCGCGGCGACGCGGCGACGCGCGAGGTCGCGCTGTTCACTCGACAGGGTCACCGATCGCACGGTGGCGCCACGTTGGGCGGCACGGATGCACAGTTCGCCCCAGCCGGTGCCGATCTCGAGGACGCGGGAGCCGGGCCCGACGCCCGCCAGGTCGAGGAGCCGATCGATCTTGCGGCGCTGCGCATCCGCGAGATCCGCCCACGCGGGCGGTGATTCGGGCGAGAGCTGGTCGAAGACGGCGCTGGAGTAGGTCATCGTCTCGTCAAGGAAGGTGGCGAACATCTCGTTGGAGAGGTCGTAGTGTCGCGCGATGTTGCTGCGCGTATTGGCGGTCGTGTTCTCCTCTGCCGCAGGCTGTCTCGGCAACACCAGGGAGCGCAGTGGCTGCAGTGCGCGAGGAACCAGCCGGGCCGCACGGGTGGCGAATGGCGTCAGGACGCCGACCAGGTCGTCGGTGCTCCAATCGCCGGCCATGAACGCCTCGCCGAAACCGATCAGACCACCGGAGCCGAGCCGGCGCCAGAACTCGTCGGGCCTGCGCACGATCATCCGCGGCTGCAACTCGTCGGCGCGTCGTCCGCCGAGCGATCCGTCGGGATACTCTACGCGGATGTCGAGGGCATTCACATTGCGTCGGAACAGCATTGCGGCCGCGCGCGCTCGCACGCGCGACGAGATGCCGCCGGGAAGGGAGGCGACGTCCGGCCAGCGCGCGGCGTCGACGGATGGGGTCGGGTTGCCGCCGTGATTCTGGGTGGGGGTGCTCATCGGTTGACCTCCTCGAGGTGGACGGTGGTGGTTTCAGGATGTGTCGGCCGCGACGCGACGGGCAGCCGCCGCAACCAGAGTCGTATGCCGTGCAGTCGAATTCGTGCCGAGACCGCCAGCGGCGCGAGCGGCATTCGCAGCTGGGCGGCGACGATCGCCCGGCGGGTGGCCGGCGTCGCGCGACCGCGCAGAGTCGCGACGAACGGTCCCTGGCCTTCGCGCTGCAGGGTCACCGAGATCGACACCCGGCCCGACGCATCGGGTTCGGGGAGCGACAGCGTGTAATGCCCGTCGACCGGATGGAACGGCGACACGTAGAAACGCTTGTCGACGGTTGCGCGTCCGGCGGTGTCGGTGGCGACGATGTAGCAGTGTCGTTGGCCGTAGGTGTTGTGCACTTCGGCGACCACGTAGGCGAGTGAACCGTCGGCGCGATGGCACCAGAAGACACTCAGCGGATTGAACACATGCCCGGCGACGCGCGCCGCGAGCAACGCGGTGACCCGGCCGTCGACCGGCTCGACACCCGCGTCGCGCACGTGACGGTCGAGCCGATCACGCAGGGAAGCACCGGGAGTCGGTGGTTCGGGGAAGTGGTCGTCGGGGACGAAGCGGGCAAATGGACGCAGATGGCGCGGCAGCTGCGGCAAGTCGTCGATGTCGACGAACCAGGTGTAACTGCGGTAGGTGAAGGCGTGCCGGATCGGCGTCCGACGAGTGTGGCCGATCGTGCAGGGGACTATTGATGAGCTCGAGAGGGTCATGCCATCACCCGTCGAGTCACATCGGGACCCCAGGTCACGCCCAGTCGAGCGGCGGCACGTGCACCGGAGGCGGCGCCGTCCTCGTGGAAGCCCCAACCGTGATAGGCCCCCGCGAACACGATGGTGTCGGAGTCGATCTGGGGGAGAAGCGCCTGAGCGGCAACGGATTCGGTGGTGTACAGCGGATGCTCGTAGGTCATCTCCGCGCGAATCTGGGTGGGGTCGATCAGATCGGTACGGCCCAGGGTGACGAGCATCCGCGAGTCTGTCGTCGGCAACCGCATCAGTCGCGTCAGGTCGTAGGTCACCGCGACCTCGTCGCCGTCGGAACGGATCTGGTAGTTCCACGACGCCCAGGCCCGACGCGCGCGGGGCATGAGCGATGTATCCGTGTGCAGCGCAGCCGGTTTGGGCAGGTAAGTGATGTCGCCGAGAACCTTGCGTCGTAGCGGGGTCGCGTCGGCGAGCATGCCCAGCGCCTGGTGCGGGTGAGTTGCGATCACCACCGCGTCGAACCTCGACGGGCCCGCGCCGTCGTCGGCGGTCACCTCGACCCCACCGTCGGACTCGGTGACGCGGGTGACCGGTGCGTTGGTGCGGACGTCGCCGCCGCGCGAGCCGATCTCGTCGGCGACGGCGGACACGTAGCTGATCGACCCGCCGACCACCGTCCGCCACTGCGGCGAACCGAACACCGAGAGCATGCCGTGGTGGTCGAGAAAGGTGAACAGGTAGCGCGCCGGATATCTGGCGGCACGGGCCTCATCACACGACCACACGGCAGCAACCAGCGGGTTCAGGAAGTTGTCGCGAAAGTACGACGAGAAGCCCTGTTGCTCGGCGAACTCGGCGAGCGCGATGTCGCGGCCGGAGTCGTCGGGCTCGTCGAGCAGCGTTCGCGCCGCCCGATGGAACCGCTTCACCTCCGCGAGCATCAGCAGATACCGTGGCCGGGTCACGTTCCGCGCGGTGGGGAACAGGCCCGACACACCGAGCGCGCCGGCGTACTCCAGGCCGGTGATCCGCGACGACACCGACATCGACATGTCGGTCGGCTGGGTCGCGACGCGGAGTTCGTCGAACAGCCGCAGCAGGGTCGGGTAGGTGCGGTCGTTGTGGACGATGAAGCCGGAGTCCACCGGGACCGTCGCGCCCGACGGCATCGTCACCGCGTGGGTGTGGGCATGACCGCCGAGCCGGTCGTCGGACTCGTAGAGGGTGACGCGAGCGGTCGAGGACAGGACATGTGCCGCCGTCAGACCCGCGACGCCGCTGCCGATGACGGCGATCGATCGTGGGCCGGGCTCACCGGTGAGTGTCATGCCCGGTATTCGGACCCCGAACCCCTGGTGGATGGGTGATCGGAGTCACGGAATCCAGCCATTTCGGCGTGGGTACCGCGCCCGCAGATGACTGTAGAGATAGGTGCTGACGAGCAGGGCGGCGGCGCTCGCGACCGCGGGCCAGAGGAAGTCGTTGTCGATCGAGGAGCGGATCGACGCGACCGCCCAGCCGATCGCGAGGAGCACGAGGGCGATGGTGGCGAGGATCCGGACGACCAGGGTGAGCGTGGTCAGGATCGCCCAGGCCACCTCGCGTCCCCGTCCCGGTCCTGGCATCTCCACAGCATATCGACGCCTGGGAGACGTTTCCGGGGGAGAATGCGGGCATGCGAACAATTCTGAATGTGATCTGGCTGATCCTGTGCGGTATCTGGCTGGCCATTGGCTATGTGCTGGCCGGCATCGTGTGCTTCATCCTGATCATCACGATCCCGTTCGGGATCGCGTCCTTCCGGATGGCGAACTACGCACTCTGGCCGTTCGGGCGCACTGTCGTGCGCAAGCCCGGTGCCGGTGCGATGTCGCTGATCGGCAACATCATCTGGATCGTGGTGGCCGGTTGGTGGCTCGCCATCGCCCACATCACGGCCGGAATTCTGATGTGCATCACCATCATCGGGATTCCGCTGGGGATCGCCAGCTTCAAGATGGTGCCGATCTCGCTGTTGCCGCTCGGTGCCGAGATCGTGCCCTCCGACTCGCCCGAGGCCGCCTACCGCTGATCGCTGCGTCGACCGAGACGTGCGAGGAGCCGGGTCTGACGGTCGGCGTCGTCGGGGATATCGATGCGTTCACACACGCCCTCGCTGTAGAGGGCGTCGCCGAATCCGTCGGCGGCGGTCTCCATCTGCGTGAGTTCGTCGTCGGTGA
This sequence comes from Gordonia sp. NPDC003422, assembly GCF_053588675.1. Taxonomy (NCBI): domain Bacteria; kingdom Bacillati; phylum Actinomycetota; class Actinomycetes; order Mycobacteriales; family Gordoniaceae; genus Gordonia; species Gordonia sp. NPDC003422. The sequence continues at coordinate 85,804 of NZ_JBSFQL010000011.1, read as the reverse complement.
ATCGAAGGTCGAGACCTGCGGCGGACGCGACATCCCAGCGGTGGGCGATCATGTCGAAACCGTAGAACCTCAGCAGTGTTTCGCCGACGGTCGTCGGGCCGAAGTGGCCGTCGAAGGTCAACTCGGCGACCTGCGGGTCGGCCAGGACGCTCTCGACTTTCTCGCGATGTGCGCGCCAGGCCGACGCGGGATCGTCGAGGTCGGGCGAGGCACCGAGGTCGACGTCGTGGCCGCCGAAGAAGTCGCGCTGCGTGCCGATGACGTGGCCGACGACGTCGCGGACGGTCCAGCCCGGGCACGGCGACGCGGCCGCCCATGCGTTGGCGTCGACGGTGTCGAGGACGGCGCCGAAACCCGTCGCGAGTTCGGCGTACTGGTCGGCGATGGTTGGTGTGGTGTCAGTGGAGGTGGTCATGATGTCAGTCAACAGCGAGCGAGGTGGTCCGGGATTGAACATTCGCGACAGATCTGAGCGAGACGGCCTCGACGACGTCGAACGAGCACATCTCGTCGACCCCGCCGACACCTCGTTCCAGATCGGCCGTTGGGGTCCGACGCCCGACCTGGCCGAGGTGATCCGCCGATTCTGGGTGCCGGTCTGGTCGGTGCCGGCCGGCGCCGGGAGCGCAGCGAGCGGGCCGAATGTAGCCGGCGCCGGGAGCGCAGCGAGCGGGCCGAATGTAGCCGGCGGTCAGGCACCGCAACGGGTCCTGCAGTATCCCGTCTGTCTCATGGTGGTGAGCAACGAGTACGCCCGGTTCTACGGAGTGGCGACCGGTCTGAGTGAGACGACGCTGAGCGGCCAGGGTTGGGCGGTCGGTGTGATGCTCACGCCGGCGGCCGGTGGTCTGCTGCTCGACGGTCCGGTCGACGAGTGGACCGACCGGCACGCCGAACTGTCAGAGGTGTTCGGCGAGCGAGGTGCCGAGCTGGCCGACCGGGTGCGCACGACGATGGCCACCGATCCCACCGAGGAGAGCACGCAGCGTGCGGCGACCGGCGTGGTCGAGGACTGGTTGCGTCCGATCCTCCCTCTCGACGACGCCGGGCGGCTGATCAACGAGATCGTCGACTACGTGGAGAACGATTCGTCGGTGGTCGCGATCGGTCAGATCTGTGCACGATTCCATCTCACCGAACGAAGTCTGCAACGGTTGACCCGACGCCGACTGGGGTTGACGCCGAAGTGGCTGATCCAGCGTCGGCGGCTGCACGAGGCGGCCGGTCGGCTCCGCGCGGCCGACGGCACGCTGGCCGCCCTCGCCGCCGAATTCGGCTACGCCGACGAGGCACACCTGGTGCGGGACTTCCGCACGGTCACCGGCCTGACGCCGCGCGAGTTCACCGCCCGATTCACCTGAGAGAGTTCAGAACTGGACCTGCGGCGGAGCCTGCTGGCCCTCGGGTGCCCGGTAGAAGTCGCGGTTGCCGACCTTCGCGATCCCGGCGAAGAACATCCACGGGATGGTCTGCACCAGGCTGTTCAGCCGGGCGACGGCGTCGTTGTAGAACTGCCGGGCGAACGACAGCTTGTTCTCGGTGTCCGACAATTCGTTCTGCAACTGGATGAAGTTCGACGACGCCTTGAGGTCGGGGTAGTTCTCGGCGACGGCGAAGAGTCGGCCGAGCGCCTGGCCGAGTGCGCCGTCGGCAGCGGCCTTCTGTTCGACAGTCCCGTTCTGTGCGGCCTGGGCGACCCCGGCTCGTGCGGCCGTGACCTCCTCGAAGACGCCGCGCTCGTGGGCCGCGTACCCCTTCACGGTGTTGACGAGGTTCGGGATCAGGTCGGCGCGCCGGGTCAGCGCGACGTCGATGCCGCCGAGCGCTTCCTGCGCCGCGATGTCGGCGCGGCGCAGCTTGTTGAAACCGACCATGGCGAACACGGCCAGGAGTACGACGATCACCACGATGATGACGATCAGGATGATTGCGGTCATTCTTCACATGCCTTTCGCGTAAGTGCTTCCATGATCTCCGGTCACCAGGAACCCCCGCCACCACCGCCACCTCCGCCGCCGGAGAAACCGCCGCCACCACCGCCCGAGGAGGACGACGACTGAGTGGCCGAATACGCCGACAACGACGAGGACAGGCTGGACTCGAAACTGTCGAAACCGCTCGCGTCGCCGAAGAACCCGTGCGTGGTGCTGCTCGAGGTGGGACCGAACCACACCGGTACCGGAGGTTCGGAGCCCGTCGCGATCCGGTACTTCTTGGCCCACGCATCGGCACAATCGAAGGCGACGGCATAGGGGATGTAATCGGTGTAGAGCTCACGCCGGGCGCTGAAGTCGAGACGTTCCTGATTCGACGTCGTCGAGATCAGACGCTCGAATCCGCCTGCGCGGGACCAGATGTCACGTCCGAGCAAGGTGCGTCGCGTTCCGACGCCTGCCGCGTACAGTCCCGCGCCGCCGATGGCGAAGGCGGCGATGGGCGCGACGATCAGCGAGAACGGCAACCATTGGAAGAAGAACAGCACCGCGGCCACCACGAGTGCCAGCGCGACCAGTGCGCGACCGGTCCATTCGAATCTGCTGGTGTTGATGGCGCCGCTCTCCGCCGCCCACTTCGACGTCGCGGACGCCAGCGCTCCGGTGGCCGCCTGCAGCTTCTCGCCGGCGTCGACCGAGCCGTCGGTGGTGAAGCTGCGTCCGGCTTCTCCCGTCAGGTACAGCGCCCCCGCTGCCGCCCGAGAAGGCGCGTCGATCTGTTGCCACGCACTGCTGTCGACGAGGGAGGTGACCGTCCACTCGGTGCCGTCGCGGTCGAGGCGGACGTATCCACGATCCGCCAGGTAGAGCAACGTCGCGACGAGTGCCCGTTTCGGCATCCGCTCGCGCGTGACGAAATACGACTGCACCGGACCGAGGTACCCACCGGGCCGCTGCGGATCGGTGGGTGGCTCGTACATCACCGGCAGAAGCGGCGTCGACTCGCGGCTGCGCAGCACCCACGCGACGCCGATCCCGAAGGTCAGTAGCGACAGCAGCGCCAGCACGATGGCCACCCACAGCGATCTGCCCAGGATGGGGTCGAAGAACACGGGCCATGCGGTGGCGTCTCGCTCCGGTGCGGCCGACGGCAGGTCGGCGCGGAAGGTCACCCCGGTGTTGGGGTGGAGCGCGCCGGTGGTCACCGTGAACTGCGTCGGGCCGGATCTCGTGATGGTGCAGGCCGTGCCGTCCCTCGTGCGGCATGCGGTGGCCAGCGGTGCCTCCGGGAGGTCGACGACGGTCTCTGATCGGGCGATGGCCATGCGCCAGCCGTCGGGCACGACGCGCCACAAGAACCGAGACGTGTCGCCGCCGCTCCAACTCCCTGCCGTCATGTCCTCGGCGCTGCTCGGTGCGATCGCTCCGGCGATCTCGTAGGTGATCACATAGGTGTGGATGCCGGGCGTGAGATACCTGTCCGGATCCCCGATCTTGGCGACGCGGAACCGCTTTCCCGATTCCCAGCTGAAGTCCACCGGCACCGAACCGTCGTCGAGCGCCACGGTGATGTTCTCGGGGATGTAGCGAACATGCGAGTCGGCTGAGTCGGTGACGTCCCAGAACCGGAAGATTCCGTGCCGGGATGCCGGGAAGTCCGCGGTGATCGTCTCGCGGGCGGTGAGCCTGCCGTCGGCGGCGACGCGGTATTCGGCGCGGTACTCGGTGATGCTGACGGGGTCGACTCCCGAACCGGCGTCGTCGTCGACGTCGATCGACGGGATCGCCAGGCCGATGAGCGCGAGCACCGCGACGGCGACCGACATCAGTACACGCTTCATCCACGGAAGCCTAGTGGTGTGTCTCCAACGCCGGAGACTGGTCACGTATTTTCCGAGACACACCACAAGTAAGTGACTCTGTCGATCGTCACTCCAGGTGGGAGGGTATGTCTCACCTTCGACCGACACCCCCCGAAACGGGCATGCGGGCTACTCTGGACTCGAGCACGCGCGAGCGACTCCGTCGGGGGAATGTTGCCGAGGTCACACTTGGCACGGCAGAATCGGAACCCTATGAGGCAATCGACGGAGGATGAATGAGCGACGCAGCCGCCGTGGCCTCCCGGATCCGTCAGGCGTACGAGAATTTCCTGTCGGGTATCACCCCGCCCGAGGACTCCGTCCGGTCGGTGGTGCGAGAGTCGTGGGCGCGTTCCCTCAACCGCGGTGTCGACCCTGGTGAGGCCGATCCCGACAAGTCGTCGACGCCGACGATGAGCGAGTCGGAATTCACCGAGTACCGTGCAGCGCACCCCATCACCGCCGTTCGACCGCTCGTACAGTCGTTGATGGTCGACGCGATCGCCGACTCGGGTGTCGTGGTGGCGCTGACCGATCAGGTGGGACGTCTGCTGTGGGTCGAGGGCGAGACGGGTGCGCGCGACAAGGCCAGCCACATCAACTTCGTCGAGGGTTCGGTGTGGAGCGAAGAGGTGGTCGGCACCAACGCGCCTGGGCTGGCGCTGGCCGTCGACCGCGGCGTGCAGGTCGTCGGACCGGAGCATTTCTCCGGGGCTGTACAGGAGTGGAGTTGCGCGGCCGCCCCGGTGCACGATCCGCTGACCGGCCACGTGATGGGCGTGATCGACGTGACCGGAGGCCGGGAGGTGGCAGCGCCTTTCGCATTGGCGGCGGTGCGGTCGGTGGTCGCCGCTGTGGAGCGTGAATTACAGTCCAAGGCAGTTGATCTGGCAGACCCCAATACTTTTGTCGAGACGATCGAGGGCGCGCGTCTCACGGTGCTGACGGACCAGGGATATCGGTGGCAGCGCGCCGGCGCGTCGTCGAGGACATTGTCCCGCAGGCACGCCGAGATTCTTGTTCTGCTGCAGGCATTTCCCGAGGGGCTCAACACCGAGCAACTGGCGCTGAAGCTGGCCGAGGACGGCATCGACCCGGTCACCGTGCGCGCCGAGATCTCCCGTCTGCGTCGCGATCTCGGCGACGACGTGGTGGGTTCGCGACCGTATCGGCTGACGGCAGAGTTGTCGTCGGACGTCGGCGACATCCGCGCGCGGGTCGCGTCGGGAGGCGAACTCGAGTCGGTGATCGACGAACTCGGCCGTGGCGGTCTGCTGGTGGAATCGGCGGCGCCCGGCATCGTCGAGATCTTCGAAGAACTGCGCGAAGACGTGCGTTCGCGGGTGATCGCCGAAGGGAATGTCGGGGCGCTGCGGAAGTGGACGTCGTCCATCCATGGTCGCGACGACCTCGCTGCCTGGCGGCGCCTGGAGCATCGGCTCCCCGTCGGACATCCCGACCGCGCGGTCGCCGGTGGACGCATCCGGCTGCTCGACAAGCGGTACGGCCTCTAGCTCGACCCGCGGAAATCTGTACGTGGGAGGTCCGTCGGGTGCACAGTGCAATTGGCGAGGCTCCCAGGTACAGGTTTCCGACGAGGCGAGCTGTCCACAGTTGGGACGGTCTCCACAGATTCGGCGGTGCCCGGGCTGGGCTGGTCGCACGGGGCCCTTCGGGCGTCGATGCTGCCGCGCATGGAATTCGAGAAACTGATCGAGACGTTCGGCGGCGTCGTCTCGACCGCTCAGCTCATCAGGTGCGGCAACACCGAACGGGAGATTCGGGAAGCGATGGCAATCGGATTCCTGACACGGATACGGCACGGCTGGTACGCGACGCGCGACGCGGATCCCGTTGTGGTGAAAGCTGTTCGCTCCGGTGGCGTGGCGTCCTGTCTGACTGCACTCGGCAAGCACGGGGTGTGGGTACCCGAGCATCCACGTGACTGCCATTTCCGGGTGACCCGGCATGGGCAGATCAAGGCCGACGACGCGTGTCGTCGCTACGGGCGTGACGTCGCCGCGGTGGGCGCCGTCGACGACGTCGCGACCGCGCTGCTGTACTCACCACATTGCGTCGACGAACTGGGTTTTCGCGTCCTGTGCGAGTCAATCCTGAACAAGAAGCTCATGAGACGCGCCGCGATGGTGAAGCTGTTCAAAGGTGGGCCGGCCTACCTCACCGACATCGTCCGCCATGCCGACGACAAACCCGAGTCGGGGACCGAGACCATCGCGGCGCAACGATTCATCGGCGCGGGCTTCTCTGTGCGCCCGCAGGTCTGGATTGCACCAGACATCCGCGTCGACCTGCTCGTCGGCGAGGTGCTGGCGCTCGAGATCGATTCGCGAGCGCATCACACCGGTGAGGACAACTACGAAAGCGACCGGGCTCGCGACCTGAAGGTGACGGCGCTCGGCTACATCCCGCAGCATCTGACTTACAAACAGGTGGTCCATCAGTGGCCGAAGACGCTCGAACAGCTTCAGATCCTGGCGCGACTTGGGATGCATCGGGGTCCACGTCGGCGCAACGGGCGACGGAAGATTGCCGGCTGAGCGCCGTCGGATGTCTGTACGTGGGAGGGCCGTCAGGTGCACTGTGCAGCTCACGGGGCTTCCAGGTGCAGATTTCCGACGAGGTCGGAGGGCTGTGATCAGCGCAGATGCCACGTTGCAACCGCTGCAACGCACGTGCAACCAAGGCACTCCTACTCTGTGCAACAGATCACATGCAGACCACTCAGTGGCTCATGTGACAACCACAACGTCCTCGCCCAGCGAGGCCGACATCGAGGAGTTACACCACATGACTGTCTACGCAAAGCCGGGAGCCGAAGGCTCGGTCATGAGCTACGAGTCGCGCTACGACAACTGGATCGGCGGCCAGTGGACCGCACCGGTCAAGGGCCAGTACTTCGAGAATCCGTCGCCAGTGGACGGCAAGGTCTTCTGCGAGATCGCGCGCTCGACCGCCGAGGACATCGACCTCGCGCTGGACGCCGCACACAAGGCCGCACCGCAGTGGGGCAAGGTGCCGGTGGCCGAGCGTTCGCTGGTCCTGCTGCGCATCGCCGACCGCATGGAGGAGAACCTCGAGAAGCTGGCCGTCGCCGAGACCTGGGACAACGGCAAGGCGGTCCGCGAGACCCTGGCCGCCGACATCCCGCTGGCCATCGACCACTTCCGCTACTTCGCCGGTGCGCTGCGCGCCCAGGAGGGTTCGATCTCGGAGGTCGACGAGGACACCGTCGCCTACCATTTCCATGAGCCCCTCGGTGTGGTCGGTCAGATCATCCCGTGGAACTTCCCGATCCTGATGGCCGTCTGGAAGCTCGCACCTGCGCTTGCCGCGGGCAACGCGGTGGTGCTCAAGCCTGCCGAGCAGACCCCGGCGTCGATCCTGTACTTGATGAGCCTGATCAGCGACCTGCTGCCGGCCGGCGTGCTCAACGTCGTCAACGGCTTCGGCGTGGAGGCCGGCAAGCCGCTGGCGTCGAGCAACCGCATCCGCAAGATCGCCTTCACCGGTGAGACCACCACCGGCCGCCTGATCATGCAGTACGCCTCGGAGAACCTCATCCCGGTCACCCTGGAACTCGGTGGCAAGAGCCCCAACATCTTCTTCGACGACGTGATGAGCGCCGACGACGGCTTCCTCGACCGCGCGCTCGAAGGCTTCTCGATGTTCGCGCTCAACCAGGGCGAGGTCTGCACCTGCCCGAGCCGTGCGCTCATCCAGGAGAACATCTACGACGACTTCATCGGCAAGGCCGTCGACCGGGTCAGCCAGATCAAGCAGGGCAACCCACTCGACACCGACACCATGATGGGTGCGCAGGCGTCGAACGACCAGTTCGAGAAGATCAGCTCCTACCTGGCCATCGGCAAGGAAGAGGGTGCCAAGGTCCTCATCGGCGGCGAACCCGCCGACCTGGGCGGCGACCTCTCCGGCGGCTACTACATCAAGCCGACCGTGTTCGACGGCCACAACAAGATGCGCATCTTCCAGGAGGAGATCTTCGGCCCCGTGCTGGCGGTCACGACCTTCAAGGACTACGCCGACGCCATCCACATCGCCAACGACACCCTCTACGGACTCGGTGCCGGTGTGTGGAGCCGCGACGGTGCGACCGCCTACCGTGCGGGCCGCGAGATCCAGGCCGGCCGCGTGTGGACCAACACCTACCACGACTACCCGGCACACGCCGCCTTCGGTGGGTACAAGCAGTCGGGTATCGGCCGCGAGACCCACCTGATGATGCTCGAGCACTACCAGCAGACGAAGAACCTCCTCGTTGGATACGCTCAGAACGCGAAAGGATTCTTCTGATCCGGAACTTCGTTCGGATCGGGGTCTTCTTCTAAGCCAAAGAGGTGTAAGACATGACCACCGAACAGCAAGCAGTTGATCGGGTGGTCGCCACAGACGCCGCCGTGCAGCTCCTGACGAAATTGTCGGAGCTGCACGGCGGACTCATGATCCACCAGTCCGGTGGGTGCTGTGACGGCTCGGCCCCGATGTGCTATCCGGTCGGGGAATACCGTGTCGGACAACGTGATGTGTTGGTCGGCGAGATCGAACTCCCGGAACCCATTCCGGCGGTGCGGGTCTGGATCAACGGCGACCAGTTCGAGCTGTGGAAGCACACCCAGATGATCATCGACGTCGTCAAGGGGCGCGGCGCGGGATTCAGTCTCGAAGCGCCCGAAGGGGTTCGGTTCCTCGCACGCTCGCGTGTGTTCAACGAGGAGGAGAACACCTGGCTCGAGGCGTGCCCGCCGCGGCGCGGCGCGGAGGTCAGCTGACCGACGGATGGTCGAGCCACCAGGCTCGAACCATGCCGTCGGGCCGGCCGGGTTCGATGTAGTGCTCGGTACCAAAGGCAAACGGGAACATCTCGATCGGCAGTTCCAGGAGCTGCTTCACGTCGCTCTGGCTGGCATGACACGCCAGCGCCTCGCGTTTGGTGTACACATCGTCGCCGAGGTCGACGGCCCAGTGCAGTTCCGCCTCGGGGGTTCCGATCGGGTTCCCGTCGTCGCCGCGGGTGTCCGGGTCGAACCCTTCCATGCCCATCTCGGTTGCAAGCGTGAACAATTGACGCATGAGATCGCGGTTCATCGTGACCTCGAGGTAGCGCGGCGTTCTGGCCGCCAGGTCGGCAGCTGCGCGAGTGGCCTTGTGCAACATGACATGATCGGGGTGGCCGTAGCCGCCGTGCCAGTCGTAGCCGACGACGACGTCGGCATCTTCCTCGTCGAGCAGGTCGGCCAGGCGGCGTGCCGCTTCGCCGAGGTCGGCGCGTGAGAACACTCCGTCGGCACCGTTCTGCGACCATCCCGTCATGCCCGAGTCGCCGTAGCCGAGCCATTCCACCCGCGCGGTACCGGTGATGGCCGCCGACGCCTCCGCCTCGCCGCGGCGTCGAATCGCCACTGTTTCGCCAGGGGCCAGATCACCTGGGTCATCGCCCGGATCGCCGTCGGTGCAGTAGACGACGACCACCCGATGTCCCTCCCGCGCAGCGCGAATCATGGTGCCCGCGGTGCCCGTTCCCTCGTCGTCGGGGTGGGCGTGGACGAAGACGATTGTGCTCACCCGTCGATCATGTCATCCGACGACGCGCCGGGCCCGCGACCTCTCGGTCACGGGCCCGGATTGTTCGTCCTCACCAGAGGTCGAAGCCGACGTTGGTGTTCGGGTAGTGGCTGGTGAAGTTGTGGTTGATCCGGTACTGGCCGGCGCTCGCACCCGACACACCGGTGGTCCCGGTGTTGGTGTTGGCCTGCGAGTTCAGCACCTCGTAGGTGGCGGTCGGCCCGCCGACGCCGATGCGGTAGGCGACGGTCGCGGCGAGCTTGGTGCCGTGCGGTGCGACGACGGAGATGGTCTCGCTGGCGCCCGGTGCCAGTGTCTGGCGGGCTCCGCTGACGACGACCCCGTTGCCGCTCGTGCCGGTGCTGAGCAGATGCTCGGTCTTGTTGGTGTGGTTGGTGATCGTCATCGCGATGGTCGGCTCGCCGGCGTGCGTGACCGGCAGGGTGCCGGCATTCGCGATACCGGCGAATCCTGTTCCGACGGCGGCGATTCCGGCGACTCCGGCGGCGGCTGCGGTGATGCGGCGGGTGGTGGTGTTCATGGGTTTCTCCTCGGTGTGCGGCGGGGTTCTCCTGTGGTCTTGCCTGACACCGAGAACTTTGCCGTGGATCGGTTCCGGGCGGATTCCGCCAACCATCTGATGGATCGGATGAACGGGACTTCCCCCGATCGGGGGACATGCAGGGATAGCCTTCTGTGATGGCGGAGTGGTTCGCGCGCGACATCGTCGACAACGGGCGATTGCCGCTGTTCTTTCTGCTCATCGCGTTTGTCCTGACGTTCCTGTTCATCCGGTTGAGCGTCCGGATGATCCGTGCCGAGGTGAGTTGGTGGCCGGGCAACGTCACACCCGGTGGCCTGCACATGCATCACGAGTTCTTCGGTGTGATGCTGATGCTGATCTCCGGCTTCTCCTTCGTGGTGCTGTCCAACTTCCATACCCCCGTGGCGGATTGCGTCTTGGCCGTGGTGTTCGGGATCGGCTCTGCCCTGGTGCTCGACGAGTTCGCACTGCTCCTCCACCTGCGTGACGTGTACTGGGAGGAGGAGGGGCGCGCGTCGGTCGACGCGGTGTTCGTCGCCATCGCGTTCGTGCTGCTGTTCCTGGTGGGATTCCGGCCGGTGGGGTTTGCCGATGTCGCCGATGTGCAGAACGCCCCGACAGTCGGGGAGAAGATCGCGGTGATCGTCCTGGTCGCCATCGTCGGACTGCTGGCGATCATCACCCTGTTCAAGGGCAAACTCTGGACCGGTTTCCTCGGCCTGTTCATCTCACCGCTGCTGATCGTCGGCGCCATCCGGGTCGCACGGCCTCAATCCCCCTGGGCACGTTGGCGTTACGTCGATCACCCGGGAAAGATGGCCAAGTCGCGGGCACGTGAGCGGCGGTACCGGCAACCGCTGATCCGGTGGAAGGTGGTGGTGCAGGAAGCGCTGGCCGGACGGTTCGGGATTCCGGAAGCACCCGCCGAACCCGTCGTCGTGCCGCCGAACCCGCAGCATCCGCGGCGCGCGCCCAACCGGGTCGCGTCGGCCATCCGATGGCGCCGGACGCGGAGGCATCTGGAGCGCCGGCCGCCGTGGCGTCTGCCGGTCACCATGGTGTCGGTCTCGATCGTCGTGGCCGTGATTGCCGCGCTGGTCGACGACGACCTCGAACTCCGCGAGCTCGACGTCGGGACGACAGCAACCCTGCTCGGCGTGATCGCCGGTGCGATGGCCACACTCACCGGTCTGGTGTTCACCGCGGTCACCCTGGCGATGCAGTTCGGGGCGTCGCAGATCTCGGTCCGGGTGATCCCGATGTTCCAGCAGGATCCGGTGATGCGGTGGTCGATCGGGGTGTTCCTGTCGACCTTCGCGTTCACGCTGATCATCGCGCTCGACCTGGCCACGGGTGCCGAAGGCGGGCCCGGGATCTCGACGGGTGTCGCACTGGGAATGACGCTGCTGAGCGTGTACATGTTCATCATCCTGATCGGCAAGGTCGGCAGCATCCTGAATTCGTCGCAACTGCTGCGCTGGGTGGAAACCGAGGGACGCGGCGCCATCCGCAGGCTGTATCCCGACGAGATGCCTGTCGACATGGAGCGAACCGTTGCGCGCATTGGTTCCGACGACGATCGGGTCACCGACACAGAGCCGGGAATGATCGTCACCCTGCGGGACATTCCCACGCGTGGCAGGGTGCTGCTCGCCATCGATCTCGCGCGTATCCAGCGGCTGGCAATTCGGTGGGATGTCCAGGTGGACTTGCTGATCGGGATCGGCGACTTCGTCCCGAACAATGCCGGGGTCTTCGAGGTGTTCGGCGATCGTCGCCGGGTGCATCCGCATCAACTGCTCACCTGCCTGCTGTTCGGTGACACCCACCTGCCCGAGGTGAGTCCGGCCGCGGCACTGCAGGCGATCACCGACGTTGCGCTCAAGGCACTGTCGCCGGCCATCAACGATCCCAGTCGCGCGGTGCAGGCGCTCGATCACATCGAGAATCTCCTACTGATGTTGGCGCCGCGAGTCTTCGCTGATCAACAGTCCGGCTCGCTGTCGATGATCCGGGGCTACCGTCGCAGCTGGGCAGATTATGTCGCCATCGGAACCGATCAGATCCGGCAGTACGGGGCGGGTTCGGCACAGGTCGAGCGCCGGCTCCGTGCGCTCTTCGAAAACCTCATCGCGCAATGCCCCGACGTGCAGGACGCCCCACTGATCGAGCGACTGCAGGCGCTCGACGAGCAGGTCGAACGAGAGTGGCCGACCAGTCTCGACCGCCGGCTCGCGTCCGAAGCCGATGTGCAGGGGTTCGGTTCCGAGAGTGGCCGGACGCGGGGGCGTCGTCTGAGCATCAACAGGCCGAAGCCTGATCCCCTGGAGTAGTGGCAAGCACCTTTACTTGTAGGGCCGGGGCACGATCTCGGTGCGGGGCTCCGCATGCTGTGGCGGTAGCGGACCGGACGGGTGGGGAGCGCTCGGCCCCGGTTGCGGGGTGGGCCACGCCGGAGCGGGGGGCGGTTGCGGAGCGAACCCCCTGGACGGCGGCGCGAATGGCCCGGATTGTGGCGCGAACGGTCTGGATTGGGGCGGACCGTAGGGGGGCGGTGCATACGGCGGCGGTCCATACAGCGGCGGGGGTGGGGTAGGACCCACGCCCGCGGAGGCGAACATCTCCGGATGCGCCCGCACATACCCGGCGACCCACGAAAGCCCCAGCCCCAGGGCGACAGTGGCGGCGAGCAGAAATGCGTCGATCGCGATCGTGCCGGCGGCATCCGAGTACACGGCCGGCGGCGTATCCGGCAGGCCGGACCAGGGAGCAGCGAAGACGAGTGGCGTGGCGAGCAGTGCCCACAGGCTCTTGGCGAGAACAACGATGAAGCCGGCCGCACACGCCGCAAGGAACAGGTGCCGACACAACGTCGCCGGCCACGCACTCGTCCCGCCGCGTGCCTCCAGTATGGCGAAAACTCCTATCACCACCGCGAATACAGTCATCGCGGCGACCGCGCCCAGCGCGAGAGGGCGACGTTCCTGTGGCGCCGCGGAACTGATGCCGACCGCGAGCAAGGTGCACACCACGATGCCGAGCACGCCCGACGCCACATGCATTTTCTGCCAGTTACCCGAGCCCATGGCCGCTGTGGCCGGGATCAGAAGAGCCACGCTCAGAGCGCTCGCCGCGGCGAGCAGAGCGCGCCACCGTTCGGCGGAGACGTTGTCCCACATACTGACCGGCTCCTGGGACAGTGGATGCTTGGTGACCGACGTGACCAGGCGGTCGATTCCGAAACCCAGCCAGGCTGCGCCGACAAGAGCGGCAACCACACCAACGCGGCTGAACAGGACGATGAAGAAGATTCCGCCGTAAGGGGTTTCGGTCCCGGAGAGAGTGGCGTCGAGCTGCTCGTAGATGTTTCCGGGACGTGTGGACTCACTGAGTCCGTTCAGCGCCGAGACCATGGCTTGAGTGCACCCCAACGCGACCAAACCCCCGACCGGAGCGGCGAGCAGTGCCCATTTGCTGGCGCGCCGAGTGCTCATCCAGGCGACGAGAAGTGCGATGAGGGTGAGGAAGCTGGACCAACCCGACGATGAGAACCCAGGGTCGGGCGGTTCGTCGGTCGGTGTCACGGTCGCGGCGACGAGCCCGAGCGAGAGCACTGCCGGTATCCACACCAGTCGCGCCGAGAGCGCCCGTCCGAACGGACGGGTTCCCGGTCCCGATGTGATGAGGATCGCGGGCAGACCGCAGAGCAGAAAGGTCACGACGCCGATGATGCAGATGGTGGTGATCACTTCTGCCTGGGTGACCGGTGTGGTGCGGCCCTGGAAGAACTCCCCGTTGCCGTAGGCGAGTTGCAGTACCAGGCTGGCCGGATAGGCCAGTACATAGACGACCGAAGCAACAACGACACCGACGAAGCCCCGTGGAACGGTGCGCTGCGATCGGTTTGCGGCACCGGGGTGAGCGTGGGGGTGAAAGCCCGCTCCTGCCGGCGGTGGGAAGTGCTGCGAGCCATATGGATCCGGCGCAGGCATGTTCATCGCCCGATTATAGGGATATGCCCGGTCGGCTATCTGTCACCCGATCGAACCAATCGGCGGCGTCGTCTGAGCATCAACACCTCCAAGCCCGGCCCGCCCAGGCCCTGACCAAAGAAACTGCGCCCCACCCGAAGTGCGGGTGGGGCGCAGTGTTCTCGATCAGATGGGGCAGGTGTCAGTAGCGGTCGGTGCACACCCAGCGGGCGACGTAGCCACGGAGGCCGAGCTTGCGCAGGGCCGCGCGCTTCGCCGAGCCGGGGCTCTCGTAGCCACGCGCCCAGGCGACGCGCGTTCCGCCGTTCGAGTAGGCAACCGCACCGCAGGAGTTGTAGAAGGTGAAGTAGCCGCAGTCGTAGCCGCAGCGCGACCGGACGGCGCGAGCTGCGGAGTTGCTGCTCGGATAGTTCCAGGCGCCGGCAGTGCCGCCGTCGTTGTCGTAGGCGATGGCGCCCCAGTAGATTTCCTGGGCCTTGGCCGGGGCGGGTGCCGAGAACAGCGACGCGCCGAGGGCGAGGGACATGGACAGCACGATGGCTGCGATGATGCGGCGTGAATTCATGGGTGGATATTAACCATGCACTCAGGTTCAGTCGTACGACTGGGTCGCTTGTTTCATTCGTCCGACGGACAGCGCCATCATGCTCGCTGAACAGGGGAATTCAGACATTCGGAGCGCCGTCGGCGACGTCGGGTGAGTGCGCGCGCCGGTGGGTGCGGCGATGAACTCCCTGGTCACGGTGATCGTGCAGGCCTGCCGTTTGTGAGCAGAGCCTATGAATTCGCTGAGCGAGCGAAATCGTCGTTGTGACGGGTATCACTCGGTGGAATCGCTTGCCGCAGCGCTACTTCCGGCCGCCGAGGATCGATCCGAGTAGATCCCCCAAGCCGCCCGCCGAACCGCCGCCCAGGATGCCGCCGAGCACGCTGCCGAGTCCGCCGGCGGCGCCACCTCCACCACCGAGTGCGCCGCCGAGAACCGACCCCAGGTCACCGCCGCCGTTGGTGGTGTTTCCGGCCCCACCGGTGATCTTGCGGACGAGGAAACTCAGCACGATCGGCGCGAGGATGGGCAGCGTCTTCTTGATGAGGCCCTGGTCCACCGACGCCGCGGGCACCTGCTCGGAGAGTGCCCCCGCCACCTGGTCGGTCTGGTTGCCAAAGATGTTCGCGACGATCTTCGATCCGTCGTCGGTGTCGACATCGCCGAGGTCGATGGTGCCCTGGGCGAGGTCGTTGTCGTGCTGCTCCAGTGCCGAGGCGAGGCGTTGCGCAGAGTTCTCGTCCTGCGTCTGGGCCTGCAGTCCGGTGAGCAGGGCCGGAATCGCCTGGGCGGCAGCGGCGCGCGCCGAGGCCTCATCGGTTCCCAACTGGTTGGCGATGTCGCCGATCGGGAGCCGGGACAGGAGTTCGTCGACGTCGGACATGATGTGCCTCTCGCTCGGTCAGGTCAGAAGGGATGAGCCGCGTTGATGAACTGAACGGCCGATGCGAGAGCGTGCCGCGACTCGGGCGCAAGACGAGAAAACATCTGGAAGACGTGGCCTTGATCGGGCCACTCCTGCAGGACCGACGTCGCGCCCGCGCGGACCAGGGCACGGTGGGCGGCTCGCGCGTCGGCGCCCATCACCTCGAGGCCCCCGAACTGGATCAACGTGTTCGGCAGGTCCATGTCGGGGGTCAACCGAATGCGCATGCGCGGGTGATCGGCGTCGGCGGTGTGCGTGTACAGCTTGAGGATTCGCTGCGCGGCGACCGCGTCGATGATGGGGTCACGCTTGCCGGCCCGCTGGAAGTCGACGGCGAGTGAGAAGGTCGGGTCGTAGAGCGGGGAGAACAGCACCATCGTCCCGGGTTGTGCGGTGCCGGACGCATGGTTGGCGGCGAGCAGGTCGAATGCGAGGTGGCCGCCGGCGGAGTCACCGGCGATGACGATCTGGTCCGGCCGGAATCCCTGGGACAGCAGCCACCGGTAGCCGCGGATGGCGTCGTCGCCGCCGTTCGGCCATCGGTGATCGGGTCCGAGTCGGTAGTCGAGCGAGAACGCCGACATGCGCGTCCGGTTACTCAGCCGAGCGACCAGACCGCGGTGGGTGCGTGGCGAGCAGACGACATACCCGCTGCCGTGCAGGTAGTAGATGATCCGCTGGTCCGGGTGGATCGGACCAGGTGCGACATGCGTGCCGGTGACCCACTCGCCACGGACCTCACCGCCGTCGAAGCGTTCGCGGATCTCGACCGCGCGGGTGCCGGTGGGGACCGGGCACAGCGCCGTCAGCGACCGGTTGACCCCGGGCCGCATGGCTCGGATCATCTGCGCGGTGATTCTCGGATGGGACGCCCGGGCCGACGACATCAGCGGGCGGGCGACGTGGGCGAGGTAACTGTTGGTGGCCCTCGCGCGGGACGAACCACGACTGCCCGCCGGGCCCAGGGGACCAACGGGCGCTTCGCCCGGGATCGGTCCGTCGGGGGACAGCTCGATCTCATTGGGCAATGGCAACGTTGCGCTCACGCGCTAGACAGTAGTCCGGCAGGGTTCGCCAGGGAGTGAAATCGGGCGTAAATGTGGCGCCAACCCGCGTGTAACCTGCGTGATCAGTCTCGATGTGGTAGCCGGATTTCAATAGTTGACCCCCGGCGTGAGAAAATGGCCGACAATGCTCATACGACTGCGAGCGGGCCGAGACGGCTGCACGTGAGCTGAGGGTGAAGCAGGGTGGTGCCGGGCGGCGTGCGCGTCTGCCGGCAGCCGCATCAGCAACGGCGCTGATGGGAGATACCACCATGTGACCGTCGGATCTACCCAGGTCAGCCCCCGATTCGGGCAGGTCTCGACGCGTGGTCACGGGACTGGCGTGTCCCCCAGACATTGACGACGTGGATGCGTGTGCCCATTTGGCACACAAAGTGAGGCGAAGTTATGAAGCATGCTCCGGGCCGGGTCGGTCTCTACGACCCTCGCAACGAGCACGACTCGTGTGGTGTCGCGTTTGTCGTCGACATGTATGGACGGCGTAGCCGCGACATCGTCGACAAGGCGATCATGGCGCTCGTCAACCTCGAGCACCGAGGTGCCGCCGGCGCCGAGCCGAACACCGGTGACGGCGCGGGCATCATGATCCAGGTACCCGACCGCTTCCTGCGCGAGGTCGTGGACTTCGAGTTGCCCGTCGAGGGCCGCTATGCGACCGGCATCGCCTTCCTTCCCCAGGGGGCCGAGGACGCCCGCCAGGCATGTGCCGGCGTGGAGAAGATCGTCGAGGCCGAGGGATTGAGCCTGCTCGGCTGGCGTGAGGTGCCCACCGTCGACTCCTCGCTCGGTGCTCTGGCGCGCGATGCGATGCCGACGTTCCGTCAGCTGTTCATCTCGCTGCCCGACGCCATCGCCGCCGGCGAACCGTCGGACGACGAGCGGATGGAACTCGAGCGGCGTGCCTTCGTGGTGCGCAAGCGGGTGCAGTACGAACTGGGCACCAAGGGTGCCGGTGCCGACGGTCCAGGCCGCGAGACCGTCTACTTCCCGAGCCTGTCCGGGGCGACCTTTGTCTACAAGGGCATGCTGACCACCCCGCAGCTTCGCGATTTCTACGTGGATCTGCAGGATTCGCGGGTGGAAAGTGCACTGGGCCTGGTGCATTCGCGCTTCTCCACCAACACCTTCCCGTCGTGGCCGCTGGCCCATCCGTTCCGCCGGGTCGCCCACAACGGCGAGATCAACACGGTCACCGGCAACGAGAACTGGATGCGGGCCCGCGAGGCGCTCATCAACACCGACGCGTTCGGTCCCGATGCGGCTGCCAAGATCTTCCCTGCGTGTAGCCCGGGAGCATCGGACACCGCACGATTCGACGAGGCGCTCGAATTACTCCACCTCGGTGGCCGCAGCCTGCCGCATGCCGTGCTGATGATGATTCCCGAGGCGTGGGAGCGGCACGAGTCGATGAAGCCCGAGCACAAGGCCTTCTACCGCTATCACTCGGCGCTCATGGAGCCGTGGGACGGCCCCGCGTCGGTGTGCTTCACCGACGGCACCGTGGTGGGTGCGGTGCTCGACCGAAATGGTCTGCGCCCCAGCCGAATCTGGGTCACCAAGGATGGTCTCGTGGTGATGGCGTCGGAGGTCGGCGTCCTCGACATCGACCACTCCGACGTGGTGCAGAAGATGCGTCTGCAGCCGGGCCGCATGTTCCTCGTGGACACCGCGGCCGGCCGCATCGTCGACGACGAGGAGATCAAGGACGAGCTCGCCGCCGAGCAGCCGTACGCCCAGTGGCTCGACGACGGTCTGGTGGAGATCGACGACATCGCCGCGCGTCCGCACATTCACATGGCACACGAGCGAGTTGCGTTGCGCCAGCAGGTGTTCGGGTACACCAACGAAGAGCTGAACCTGTTGGTGGCGCCGATGGCCAAGACCGGCGCCGAGGCGATCGGGTCGATGGGCACCGACACCCCGATCGCGGTGCTCTCCGCGCGGCCGCGGATGCTCTTCGACTACTTCCAGCAGCTTTTCGCCCAGGTCACCAATCCGCCGTTGGACGCGATTCGTGAAGAGGTGGTCACCAGCCTGGGTGGCACCATCGGCGCCGAGGCCGACCTGTTGAATCCCGGCCCGGGCTCGTGCCGCCAGATCGTGCTTCCCGAGCCCGTTCTGGACAACGACGCGCTGGCCAAGCTGGTCGACATCGAGGACTGCAAGACCGCCAGCGGTCGCGACATCTCCGACTTCCAGAGCCTGCACGTCCACGGGTTGTACCCGGTCGAAGAGGGTGGCGCCGGTCTGCGCCGCGCGCTCGACGAGATCCGCACCAAGGTGAGTGCGGCGATCGACGACGGCGTCAACCTGATCGTGTTGAGCGACCGGGAATCCGACGAGAAGTCGGCACCCATTCCGTCGTTGCTGCTGACCGCGGCTGTGCACCACCACCTGGTGCGTGAGCGCAAGCGCACGCGCGTGGGACTCATCGTGGAGTCCGGCGATTGCCGCGAAGTCCATCACGTGGCCGCGCTCATCGGTTTCGGTGCGGCCGCGGTCAATCCGTACATGGCCTTCGAATCCATCGAGGACATGGTGGAGCGCGGTGCGCTCGGCGACATCGACTTCGCGAAGGCGCGCGCCAACTACATCAAGGCCGCGGGCAAGGGCGTGCTCAAGGTGATGAGCAAGATGGGCATCTCCACGCTCGCCTCCTACACCGGCGCCCAGCTGTTCCAGGTGATCGGCATCGGGCAGGAGACCGTCGACGAGTTCTTCACCGGTCTCAACAGCCAGCTCGACGGCATCGGCCTCGACGAGATCGCTGCCGACGTCGCCAAGCGCCACGCGCTGGCGTTCTCCGAGCGACCCACCGAGCGCGCCCATCGTGAGCTCGAGGTCGGCGGCGAGTACCAGTGGCGGCGTGAGGGGGAATACCACCTGTTCAACCCGGACACGGTGTTCAAGCTGCAGCACGCCACCCGCACCGGGCAGTACTCGGTGTTCAAGGAGTACACCAAGCTCGTCGACGATCAGTCGCGCAAGATCGCTTCGCTGCGTGGTCTTTTCGACTTCAACTTCGGCGACCGCGATCCGATCCCGATCGACAAGGTCGAGCCGGCCCGCGAGATCGTCAAGCGGTTCTCGACCGGCGCCATGAGCTTCGGCTCGATCTCGGCCGAAGCGCATGAGACCCTGGCCATCGCGATGAACCGGCTCGGTGGGCGGTCGAATTCGGGTGAGGGCGGCGAGGATCCGCGTCGCTTCCATCACGACGAGAACGGCGACTGGCGACGCAGCGCGATCAAGCAGGTCGCGTCGGGCCGCTTCGGTGTCACCTCGCACTACCTCTCCAACTGCACCGACATCCAGATCAAGATGGCGCAGGGGGCGAAACCCGGTGAGGGCGGCCAGCTTCCGCCGCACAAGGTCTACCCGTGGGTGGCCGAGGTGCGTGGTTCGACGCCGGGCGTCGGCCTGATCTCGCCGCCGCCGCATCACGACATCTATTCGATCGAGGATCTCGCACAGCTGATCCACGACCTGAAGAACGCCAACCCGGCCGCACGTATCCACGTGAAGCTGGTCAGCGAGGTCGGTGTCGGTACCGTCGCCGCCGGTGTGTCCAAGGCACACGCCGACGTCGTGCTCATCTCCGGTCACGACGGTGGCACCGGTGCGACCCCGCTGACCTCGATGAAACACGCCGGTGCGCCATGGGAGATCGGTCTCGCCGAGACGCAGCAGACGTTGCTGCTCAACGGACTTCGCGATCGGATCGTGGTGCAGGTCGACGGTCAGCTCAAGACCGGCCGCGACGTCGTGGTGGCCGCGCTGCTCGGAGCCGAGGAGTTCGGCTTCGCCACCGCACCGCTGGTGGTCTCCGGCTGCATCATGATGCGGGTCTGCCACCTCGACACCTGCCCGGTGGGTGTGGCCACCCAGAACCCGCTGCTGCGTGAGCGTTTCACCGGAAAGCCGGAGTTCGTCGAGAACTTCTTCCTCTACATCGCCGAGGAGGTGCGCGAACTCCTGGCTCGGCTGGGCTTCCGCACGCTCCAGGAAGCCGTGGGCCACGTGGAGGCGCTCGACACCGGAAAGGCGTTGGCGCACTGGGGTTCGGCCAAGGCGGGCAAGCTCGATCTCAGCTCGATCCTGTCGGCTCCCGAGTCGCCGTTCATGAACCAGGACCTGTACTGCTCCGGCGTCCAGGATCACGCCCTGGACAAGGCGCTCGATCAGCAGCTGATCGCGCAGAGCCGCGAGGCCATCGACAACGGCACCCGGGTGTCGTTCAGCTCCAAGATCACCAACGTCAACCGTACGGTCGGCACGATGCTCGGTCACGAGGTCACCAAGACCTATGGCGCGCAGGGTCTTCCGGACGGCACGATCATGGTCGACTTCACCGGTTCGGCCGGCAACAGCTTCGGTGCGTTTGTCCCCAAGGGCATCACGCTTCGACTCGAGGGCGACGCCAACGACTTCGTCGGCAAGGGGCTCTCGGGTGGGCGGATCGTGGTCCGTCCGGCCCGCAACGCGCCGGAAGACTTTGTCGCCGAGGACAACATCATCGCGGGCAACGTCATCGGATTCGGCGCCACCGCAGGCAAGATATTCTTGCGCGGCGTGGTCGGCGAACGATTCTGCGTGCGTAACTCGGGTGTGACGGCCGTCGTCGAGGGCGTCGGCGATCACGGCTGTGAGTACATGACCGGTGGCCGGGTGGTGGTGCTCGGCGACACCGGGCGCAACTTCGCGGCCGGCATGTCGGGCGGTATGGCCTACGTGTACGACCCCGAGGGCAAGTTTGCCGACAATCTCAACACCGAACTCGTGGACATCGAGGAACTCGACACCGAAGACGTCGAGTTCCTGTCGGCGATCATCACCGAGCATCGCGCGGAGACCGAATCCCCGGTCGCGGCTGCGATTCTCGAGGACTTCGACGACACGCAGAGCCAATTCGTCAAGGTGATGCCGCGTGACTTCAAGCGAGTGCTCGCGGCGATCGAGGCGGCACAGCGGGATGGACGAGATGTGAACGAAGCGATCATGGAGGCCGCACGTGGCTGACCCCAGAGGATTCCTCAAGCACCCCGAACGTGACCTGCCGGACCGTCGTCCGGTGGAGTTGCGTCTGCTGGACTGGAAAGAGGTCTACACCGACTTCGCGCACTCGGATCTGCAGACGCAGGCCAGCCGGTGCATGGACTGCGGTATCCCGTTCTGCCACAACGGCTGCCCGCTCGGGAACCTCATTCCGGAGTGGAACGACCTGGTCTACAAGGACCGGTGGCGCGAGGGTATCGAGCGCCTGCACGCGACCAACAACTTCCCGGAGTTCACCGGGCGGCTGTGTCCGGCCCCGTGTGAGGCGTCGTGCGTGCTGGGTATCAACCAGCCGCCGGTGACCATCAAGCAGGTCGAGGTGGAGCTCATCGACAACGCCTTCGACAACGGCTGGGTGACCCCGGTGCTGCCCGCGGAGAAGACCGGCCGTTCGGTGGCCGTCGTCGGATCGGGACCTGCGGGACTTGCTGCCGCGCAACAGCTCACCCGCGCCGGCCACGACGTGACGCTCTTCGAGCGCGCCGACCGGATCGGCGGACTGCTGCGTTATGGCATCCCCGAGTTCAAGATGGAGAAGCGCCACATCGACCGTCGCCTCGAGCAGATGGAGGCCGAGGGCACCGTCTTCCGCGCCGGCGTCAACGTCGGCGTCGACGTGACCGTCGAGCAGTTGCGCACCGACTTCGACGCGGTGGTGCTCGCCAACGGCTCGACCATCGGTCGCGATCTGCCGATCCCGGGACGCGAGCTCGACGGCATCCATCAGGCGATGGAATTCCTGCCGCAGGCCAACCGGATTCAGCTCGGCGACGAGGTCGAGGGCCAGATCACCGCGAAGGGCAAGAAGGTCGTCATCATCGGTGGCGGCGACACCGGTGCGGACTGCCTCGGCACCTCGCTGCGCCAGGGCGCCGAGATCGTGCACCAGTTCGAGATCATGCCGCGTCCGCCCATGGAACGTGCCGAGTCGACCCCATGGCCGACCTACCCGTTGATGTACCGCGTCTCGTCGGCCCACGAAGAGGGCGGCGAGCGGGTGTTCTCGGTCAACACCGAGAAGTTCACCGGCGCAGACGGCAAGGTCACCGCGCTCCATGCGCACGAGGTGGTCATGCGCGACGGTCGCTTCGAGAAGGTCGAGGGCTCGGACTTCGAACTCGAATGCGACCTCGTCCTGCTGGCGATGGGCTTCGTCGGACCGGAGCGCGAAGACTTCCTGGACAAGCTCGGCGTCGAGTACGACCAGCGCGGAAACATCAAGCGCGACGACAACTTTGCTGCCGTCGGGCAGCCCGGTGTGTTCGTCGCCGGTGATGCCGGCCGTGGTCAGTCGCTGATCGTGTGGGCCATCGCCGAGGGACGGTCGGCCGCCGCGGCCGCCGACGCGTTCCTCACCGGTGCCTCGGACCTGCCCGCCCCGATCTACCCGACGCAGGTCGCGCAGCGCTGAGGTTGCCTGACTCGAAGAATTGGGTGACCGGCTCGCTGACCAGGGCAAATGAACTGGCAGCCTGCCCGCAAAATCTAGGGGAAGAGTTTCTTCCCCGGGTTTCGTAGTCGTCCGCGAGAATTTTCTAGGGGAGGACACCAAGGGTAGGGGACGAGTTATCTTCCCCTAGTTTCTTGGCGGGGACCTCTGTGATGGTTGACCGCGAGGGCGGCTTCGCCGTCCTCCGAGGCGCGTGGTCGGCGTGTCGCGATTTCAGAAACTGCGTGTCTGGTCAGAAACCCGAGGCGCACCAGCGGTTTCTGGCCGCACCTGCGGTTTCTGGCGACAAGCGCTAGCTACGCGAGCATCGAAGCGCACAGTGAGACAAGTTAATTGGTCGACCAGATAGTGACGGTCGCCGGGCCTCCGAGGCTCCTCGCCAGCGCTCGTCGCGCCTCAGGCAGCGGAGTTCGGCTGCAGATCGAGATCACTGAGTGGCCTTTTCGATCGCACGCGTCATCTGCGGCGGCACCGTCTGCGCCAGCCGGTTGAACCCGAGCTGCGCGAGCGGGTCGGCGAGGCGCGCAAGCCCGTTGAAGTCGACGTGCGCGTGGTAGGTGACCTCGGTGTGCCTGTCGTCGACGCTGACCAGGGAGAGGTCCTCGGTGCTTGTGGCGGTCTTGTTGGTGCCGGTGAACACGATGTGGTCGGTGTCGTCGCGGGTGAGTTCGTAGACAAGGGTTGTCGAGATGCCGAACAGCCGCGACTCGTTGTGCCACTTGGTGCCGCGGCTGATCGGATCTGTTCCGATCTGTTCACACGACTGCGTGCCCGGATCCCAATCCACCGCGTTGGCGAAATCCCGCAAGTAGGCGGCCACCTCGGCGAGTGGACGTTCGACGGTGAATGAGCGGCTGACGTCGACCATGCTTTCCTTTCGGCTTGGAGTCGCTTTCCCAGGTGCATTCGTCGCCGTCGCCGGATCGGATGCCGGGTTTCGTGACCCGCCTCGGCGTCCTAGACTCGCCGATATGCAACGCCGCGCACACAGCCACGTGCCGGCCGGAGGGTGAACCGCATGTCGAAGAGAATCGTCGCCGCCTGTTTCGCGGTGTTGTCGCTGGTTGCCGGGGTAGCGGTGTCGGTTATGCCGACCGCGACCGCCGCACCGGCGGGCTGCCCCAAGATCTACGTGCTCGCCATTCCGGGGACCTGGGCCAACGGCGCCAGTCCCGGCATCATGGCGGAGATCGCGAGTGGGCTCGGAGCCGACACCAAGGTGTCGTTCGTCGGCTACGACGCCACGGCGTTCCCGTGGGAGCGAGCGATCTACGGCAAGTCCAAGGCGCAGGCCGTGGCCAACACCAAGGGCCTGGCCCTGAGCATGCTGCGTCGTTGTCCGGGCACCAGGATTGCGCTGACCGGATACAGCCAGGGTGCCGACGCCGCGGGTGACGTGGCGTCGGAGATCGGCACCGGTCGCGCCGAGATCCGACCAGGTCAGGTCGCCGGGGTGGTGCTGATCTCCGATCCGCGCCGCTCCCGCAAGGACAATCTCGTCGGCCCACCGGTGCGCGGAGAGGGCAGCGGCGGCCCGCGGCTCGACGGCATGGGCTGGGTGCTGCCGCGCGCCTTCACCATCTGCGAACCCAAGGATATTTACTGCAACGTTCCGCGCGACTGGTATCTGACACGCATCGTCGGGTACCTGGCCGAGACCAGCAACCCGACGCCCAGCCAGATCCTGCAGTATCAGGCCGAGGCAGGAGCAATCGTCGCCGAACTGCTCACCCTCGGTGGGCCGGGCAAGATCGTCGGCGAGCTCAGCAACAAGCGAGCCCGGGAACAGATCATCTCCTTCGACAACTTCCTGCAGTCCGGAGCGCACGGCAGCTACCGCACCTTCCAGGTGAAGCCCGGCGTCACCGCAGTCCAGTGGGCGCACCAGTTCCTGGCGGGGCTGGCCTGATCCGGGGAGTCGGTAAGAATCCCGCTGACCTGCGGAAATGGGCCCGCGTCGTGCCCGCAAAATCTAGGGGAAGAACTTCTTCCCCGGGGTTCGTAGTCGTCCCCTAGAAAATTCGCGGGGAGGACTCCAAGAGTAGGGGACGAGTTTCTTCCCCTACTTTCTGTGGGCCGGATCAGGCCGGAGTTGGGTCTGATCCGAAGGCGTCTCACGAGGCCCGGGCGACCGAGAAGCTGCCCGTCTTCTGAACCTGCTCGGGCTCGCCAGAGTAGTTCTTGCAGTCGATCGACACCGTGGTGGTGCGGTCGGCGTCGCGCTTCACCCCGACGTAGCCCGACTGGCCGAGCTTCCACGTGTAGTTCTGTGCGGAGGATTCCGAGCCGTCGATCTTGCAGTCAATCCGGCTCTTCGAATTGTTCGTGATGGTGACGTTGATCGTGGTCGCGTCGGCCTTCCAAGAGCAGCCGATCCTGGAGCCGGTTCCGGACAGCGAGCACCCACCTGTCTGGTCGGCAGGTGGGTCGGCGGAGAAGCTGCCCTTCTGATGTATCTGCTGCGACTCACCGGGCAAACTCGTGCAGTCGATGTCGACCCGAGTGGAACTGTCGGGGTCGCGCTCCACCGAGTAATCGTTCACTGAGCCGGGGAACAGATCGTATGTCTTGGCAGACGACTCAGACCCGTCGATGGTGCAGCGAAGTTTGCCGAAGCGTTCGAGAGTGTGATCGAAACGTACTTGCCGCCCGTTGACCACTTGCACCAGATCTGGCGCCCGAAGATGTTCTCAGTGCCCGACAAGTTGCACAAACCGCTGGTCGCGGCCTCGGCCGGCGCGGCAAACGTGACACCGCCGACGACGGCCGCCACCGCCACCGCAGTGGCGCATAGTCGTGCTGCGTTGCCCTTCATCTTGTTCCCCCGATCGTGATGGGTTGTGTAAAGCCGGCTGAGCGTCGGACATGTCCCGAACTGGACTCAGTCGCCCCGGACTGCGAAGCTGCTGGTCTGCTCGATGCGCTCGCGCTGGTCGGTGAAGCTCTTGCAGTCGACGTCGTACCACCGGGTCCACTCTGGGTCGCGCTTCATCACGACGGTGCCTTTGGCGCGTGGCCGAAGATCGATGGACTTCTTCTCGAGCGAGATGCCTTCGACGTCGCAGCGGATCGAGCTCACCGACGAGGTGTTGGTGATCGTCACGTAGAGGTTGTTGTCCTGGGCTTGCCAGTCGCAGTCGAGGCTGCGTCCCTTGCTTCCGTGCGTGTCGCACGAACCCGACTTCGGGTACGCCGACGCGATCCCCGGCTCGGCGAGCGTCAGGCCACCCGCGATGGAAGCAACGACCGCTGCCGTAGCGCACAGTCGCATCGTGTTGAGCTTCATTGATCCCCCGATCTGATGTCGCTGCAGTTTAACTGACTTCTTCTGCATCCAGAACCAGGTGTCATTCGATCGTGAATGTGACGCGCGTCGCACACCGATGGGTAACACCTGACGTGCGACGATCGATGTAGCCGGTACGTTGATCGACCCCGTGTCGTCAGCCGGCGGGTGGCGAAGGCCACGCGAATTGGTGAAGACAACCTGGCAGCCGACCGACTACAGTGAGACAAAGTTTCACTACGCCATAGTGAAAACGAGCCGTATCAGATACGGCGCCGAAAACAGTGTAGAGACAACCAGGGATTGATTGGTCATGAAGTTCGCCGACACACTTCATTCTCCCCGTCGCAGTTCAATGTTGAGCTCGATCAGCGGAGGCCGTCTAGGCCGCGTCCGCACCGCACGCATGTTCCCGGCCGAGGCCGAGCGGCTGATCACCCCGGCCGAGCTCAAGCGTCTGCACGGCTGACGCGAGCCGCGCCGCCACCGAACTCGACCACGTCGCCCACGTTCAGCTGGCGGCCGCGCCGAGTTTCGACCTCGCCGTTGACGAGTACCAGCCCGTCCGCGATCACCTCTTTTGCTTCCGCGCCGGATTCGATCAAGTTCGCCAGTTTGAGGAATTGACCGAGCCGGATCACGTCGTCGCGAATCGGAACGTCGTCGAGGTTGTCAAAAACATCGTCCACGATCACCGATCTTGCCCGAAATCGTCGTCTCGATCCGAACGGATTGGCGGTGTCGGGGTCTACGGTTGAGCAATGGCCATCGAGACCCCCGCGGCACACCCCTCGCCGACGGAGACCGACGACCCCGCACACCACCGCACCGGATCGGTCCGGGCGAGCACGGAAGCCGACCGCCGGTCCTTCGATCTCCTCGAAAAGATCAGGCGGCCCAGCGGTTTCGGCAGCAACGCCCCCAAGATCGCGGGCCGCGTGGTGGGTGTCATCGCCGGCATCGCGCTGCTGTCGAGTCTGTTCCCGCTGTTCCGCCACATCATCCATGTGCCGCGCGACTTCATCGACAACTACGTCATCTCGCTGCCCAACACGAGCTTCGCGTGGGCGTTCGTGTTGGCACTCTTGGCTGTTGCGTTGTCGTCGCGCAAGCGCATCGCCTGGTGGATCTCGACCGTCTACTTGGTCTTGTTCATGGCGGGCAACGCAATCCTGCTGATCGATCCGGTCGCGTCCGAGTTCGGCGTCGACCGCGCCGAACGCATCGAGATCGGTATCGGTCTGGCCATCGACGCAGCGGCGCTGATTTTCCTGATCGTCACCTACCGGCAGTTCTACACACGCGTCCGACGTGGCGCGATCCTGCGCGCCCTCGGCGCACTCGTGGCAGGCCTGGCTCTCGCGACCCTCATCGGATGGGCGGTGGTGTGGGCGTGGCCCGGTTCTCTCGAACGCGGCGAGCGGTTGCCGTACGCCTTCAACCGGGTCGTCACGTTCGGCTCGATCGACGACCGCACCTTCGACGAACACCACACCCATGTGTTCATCGACAGCCTGCTCGGCCTGCTGGGTGCGTTGGCGCTGATTTTCGCCGCGACCGTCCTGTTCCGATCGCAGCGGCTGCAATCGCTGATGACCAACGACGACGAGAAGCTGATCCGCGCCCTGATCACCCGGTTCAACGACGACGACTCGCTCGCCTACTTCTCCACCCGCCGCGACAAGGCGGTGGTGTTCTCACCCGACGGGCGTGCGGCCATCACCTACCGCGTCGAAGTCGGCGTCGGACTGGTCGGTGGCGATCCGGTCGGCGACCCGGAGTCGTGGCCCGAGGCGATCGAAGAATTCCTCACTCTGTGTGAGCGTTACGGCTGGCATCCCGCCGCGATGGGGTCGAGTTCCCGGGGCGCGGCCGCCTTCGACGCGGCCGGGTTCGGCTCGCTCAACATCGGCGACGAGGCGATCCTGCACACCCGCGAGTTCAGCATCAGCGGATCGGCGATGAAGGCTGTGCGGCAGGCGGTCACCCGAACCCGTCGGGCCGGAGTCACCGTCCGCATTCGCCGGCACAGCGAGCTGTCCGACGAGGAGCTGACCCAGATGGTGGCGCGGGCGGATGCGTGGCGCGACACCGACGAGGAACGCGGCTTCGCGATGGCACTCGGGCGTCTCGGGGACCGGGCCGACGACGACTGCCTGCTCGTCGAGGCGGTCGAGCACGAGGGCAGCGCCGACGAGAAGGTCATCGGCATGCTGTCGTTTGTCCCGTGGGGCCGACGCGGCGTCTCGCTGGACGTGATGCGACGTGATCGGGGCGGGATCAACGGTGTCGTCGAGACGATGGTCTCCGAGTTGTGCCGTAACTCAGAACAGTTCGGCATCACCGAGATCTCGCTGAACTTCGCGACCTTCCGCGCCTTCTTCGAGCAGGGCCCGCAGATCGGCGCCGGACCCGTCATGCGTCTCGGGTATTCCGTGTTGATGTTCGGCTCGAAGTTCTTCCAGATGGAGTCGCTCTACAAGTCCAACGCGAAGTATCTGCCCGACTGGGAACCGCGGTATCTGTGCTTCGAGGACAACCGCATCCTGCCGCGCGTGGGTCTGGCGACGATCGTCACCGAAGGCTTCGTCACGCTTCCCCGATTCGGTCGCAGGCGTCACTACACCGAGGGACGGTCCGCGATCCCGGTCGGCGTGGATGCACCGGCACTGATTGCCGAACTCGCCGCCGAGGAGGATCGCACGACGGTGGAGGTGCATCGGCCCGAGCAGGTGCGCGTCCGGTTGGCCAAGCTCGAACGATTGGTGGAGGAGGGATTCGACCCGTACCCGCCTGCCGACGCGCCGACGCACACGATCGCGCAGGCGATCGCCGAGCCGGAGGGCACCCAGGTCACCATCGCCGGCCGCGTGACCCGGCTCCGCGACTTCGGCAAGGTGACCTTCGCCGACGTGCACGACTGGTCGGGGCAGGTGCAGATCCTGGTCGAGGAGTCCCGAATCATCCCGGGGACACCGGATTTCGGGTCGGACGTCGACCTCGGCGATCTCATCGAGGCCCGTGGCGTGATGGGCACCAGCCGGTCCGGCGAGCTGTCGGTGCTCATCGACGCCTGGCGGATCAACGGCAAATGCCTGCGGCCGCTGCCGGACAAGTGGTCGGGGCTGACCGACCCGGAAGCCCGTGTGCGCCAACGCTATGTGGACCTCGCGATCAACGAGCGCAGCCGCGAGCTGTTGGCCATCCGGAGCGTGGTGGTCAAGTCACTGCGCGACTTCCTCGCCGAACGTGGCTTCCTCGAGGTCGAGACACCGATCCTGCAGCAGATCCACGGCGGCGCCAACGCGACACCGTTCCAGACCCACATCAATGCCTACAACCTCGACCTATATCTCCGCATCGCGCCCGAGCTCTACCTCAAGCGGCTCTGTGTCGGCGGCGTCGAGCGGGTCTTCGAGATCGGTCGCAACTTCCGCAACGAGGGCGTGGACTTCAGCCACAACCCTGAGTTCACGAGCTTGGAAGCCTATGCGGCGCATAGTGATTACCTGAAGATGCTCGACCTCACCCGCGAGATGATCCAGCACGCTGCGACTGCGGCCTACGGAGAACCGGTGATCGTGCGGACCGACGAGGACGGCAACGAGACCCGCGTGGACATCTCCGGGCCGTGGCCGGTACGCACGGTCCACGAAGTGGTGTCGGAGGGCGCCGGTGTGGAGATCACGCCGGAGACCCCGGTGGAGGAGTTGCGGGCGATCTGTGACCGCCTCGACATCGCGCACCGCACGGATTGGGATGCGGGGCAAGTGGTTCTGGAGCTCTATGAGCACCTGGGCGAGGATCGCACCACGTTCCCGACCTTCTACACCGACTTCCCGACCTCGACGTCGCCGCTGACCCGGGCGCACCGCAGCAAGCCGGGCGTGGCCGAGCGCTGGGACCTCGTCGCGTGGGGCGTCGAACTGGGGACCGCCTATACCGAGCTAACCGACCCTGTCGAACAGCGCAAACGGCTTACCGCGCAGTCGATTCTGGCCGCCGACGGCGATCCGGAGGCGATGGAACTCGACGAGGACTTCCTGGCCGCCCTGGAGTATGCGATGCCACCCACCGGCGGACTCGGCGTCGGCGTGGACCGCGTCGTCATGCTCATCACCGGGCAGTCCATCCGCGAGTCGCTGGCCTTCCCGATGGTCAAACCTGCCGATTCGTGAGTCACGCCGATGCCTGAACCCCCGGGCCGTTTTGTCACCGTGGACGGCGATCGGCTGCACGTGGTCGACGAGGGGTCGGGTGCGCCACTCCTGTTGATGGCCGCGCTCGGCAGCAACTGGTTCGACCTCGACCCGCTCGCCACCCGCCTGGTGATCCGCGGGTGGCGGGTGATCCGCTACGACCGGCCCGGCTACGGTCTGTCGGATTCGGTGCGACGTGGTCGGGTGCCGACGCTGGATGCCGAGATCTCCCGCATGAGTGAGGTGCTCGCATCGCTCGGTGTGACGGCGCCGGTCACCCTGGTCGGCCACTCGATGGCGTCGCTCTACGTGGAGGGTTTCGCGCGCGCGCACCCGTCGAACACGGCCGGAGTGGTGATCCTCGACGGATCGTATGTGCTGGTTCCGTGGCGTCTGGTGCCTGCGCGATTCCGGGTGGGCAATGCGCACCGGGCGATGTCTGCGGTGCGGGCGGTCGGGGACCGGACCCGGATACGGATTCGCGGTCGGGGACGGCTGCGCACCAAGGTGCTGCCCGCGCCGCCGGAGGGTTTCGACGCGAACCAGCACTTCTGGGGCGACCACTTCTTCGGCAGCGCCGGGTTTGTGCTGGCCACGCTCGTCGAGAACGCCGCGTTCCCGACCATCAACGCGTCGCTGCGTCGGCTGCGACGAACCCGGCCGATGCCCGCGGTGCCGGTGATCGTGGTCGCGGCGCTGTCGGGAATGCCCGCCTGGCAACGGTTCTGGCGGGCCAAGCAGCGTCGGTACGCCGACGTCGTCGGTGGTCGGCTTAGGACCGTCGAGGCGCGGCATTTCCTGGTCCTGGAGAAGCCCGACGAGGTAGCCGGGATCGTCGACGAGGTATGGCCGGGGGCGTGAGGGCGGAACGTGTGTCGTCCGAACAGTTGAGTATCAAATCGGACATCCACGATATGCAAACAGACATGCTCGCGCGGTGGCAGAATTCGGCGATATGTCGGTTGCGGTGGACTCAGGGTCCGACCGCACCCCAGCACGGCCCGAGGGCCGCGATGGCAACGAACTGACCGGCCGCCAGGCACTCCGACGAGCCGGTGTGAACATGGCCGATTGCACCGAGGGATGTGTCATCGTCGGTGATGCCGGCAGCGGCCGTACGACTGCCTTGCGTGCGCTGCACGACGCATACGCCGGTGACGCGATGTGGCTGACCGGGGTGGCCCGGACGACCACCGGTGTCTTCGGTTCGATGATCGACGACGCGCCTGCAACCGAGGCCGCCGTGCGGACCGCGCTGGCCGGCCGTTCGGCGGCCGCCGTGTTCATCGACGACGTGGACTTGCTCGATGCGGAATGTGCGCTGGTGGTCCTCTCGCTGGTGGTGCATCACGTGGTGCCGGTCTACCTGTCGTGCCGGCGTGTGGCGCCCGCGGAACACCCGGCGGCGATCACTGCCCTGTGGAAGGACGGCTATCTGCGGCGATACGACCTTCGGCACATCGATGCGGACGACGTCGCAGAGTACATCCGGAGCGCGCTGGGACTCGCGCCGGTCGGCAGCACGGTGCGGCAGGTGCTGCGCTATTGCGGAGGATCGCCCACGGGGCTCGTCGCCGTCGTGGCCACGGCGACCGAGCACGGGACCTGGAACACGTCGTCGGGTCTGGCCCGAATCGATGGGATGCCACCCGTCACCACCGAATTGGCGGATCGTCTGACCATCGACCTCGCCGACCTGGGCCCGGGCTTGCAACAGCTCGTCGCTCTGCTCGGAGCGTGTTCGGACGTCGTGGAGAAGTTCGCGGACGGTTGGCTGCCGCTGGCTGCCCTCACCGCGCGCTCCGACATTGCCGATCTGATCGGCGCCGAGCGTCGCGGCATCATCGAAGCGCGCAATCGCCATGTGCGGCTGCGTGTTCCGGCCTTGGCGCGGTCGCCGGCCGGCTGGCTCGGATGCGTGGAGCGACACCATCTGGTCGGCTCGCTCAGCGATGAAATTCTGGCCGTTGCGCTCCCGGATCCGGAATGCGGCCGCGCCGCGCTGGTGGCCTGTGCTCTCCGGCTGGACGGTCCCGTGCCGCCGACACCGGCGTTGCGGTCGAAGGCGGCGAGCCATGCATTGCGGTGGGGAGACCCGCACATGGCCCTGCTGATGCTGGGCTCCGCACAGTCCGGCCGCGTCGAACTTGCCGCGTCGCCGACACCGATCGAAGGCTGGGCACGGCTGCACCTGGGTGACACCGACGGGGTTCACGCGATGCTGGGTGACCTCGCGGCGAGGGATGATCCTCAGTGGCGATCGTTGGCGGCAGTGGTCGCACTGCTCGGCGAATCGGCGACCGGACGCGCGCCGCATGCCGATGCGGCGATCGAGGCAGGCGGCAACGTCGGTGCGTGGGTGGGGCTGTTCGCTGCGGTGCGCGAAGGTCTTGCCGGACATTCGGACGACGCTGCGCAGCAGCTCCGATTCGCCAGATCGGCACTGGCCGACGACGGTGCGACGGCAGACGGCACGCTGGTCGCCTACCTGGATGCCGCCGAGATCGCCATCTCCGCGCTGAGCGGCAACGCGACGCACGCATGCACGCTCGGCGAGCGGGCATTGCGCAGTCAGGATGGCCGCGGACGGCTGGCAAACGGCGTCGTCGTGCTGGCGTCAGCATTTGCACAGTGGGTGGGCGGCAACCTCCGGGTCTCGGCCGACCAGCTTCGTGAGGTGGTTGTCGAGGACGTGCCGGAAGGGTGGACGCAGACTGCCGACGGCCTTCTCCGGCAGATTGAGTCCAGACTGTCCGGACAACGCCCGGAACCATCGGCCGGCGACTTCACAGACAACGATCCGGGCGGGCCCGTCGCCCTTCGGGGTGTGCGCTCGGCCCTGCGGAGCATCAACCGGGCCTGGTGGTCGGCGACGGCGGGAGACGTCGACACAGCGTCAGCAGTACTGCTCGATTCGGCGGCGGCGGCGCGCGACCGCGGCGAACTCGTCTCGGTGATCGTGCTCTGCGAGCTCGCCCTGCGATTCGGTGCGGCCCCCGATGCGGCCCACCTTGCACAGCTCGTCGGAGATCTTGATGCGGACCCTCGCATCGGTGACGTCGTGACCGACCGTGCGCGACTCCTCGTCGAGCATGCCGTGGCGTGGAGGGCGTACAGCGGCGCCGATCTCGAGCGGGTAGCGCTCCGTCACACCGCTGCCGGGCGAGGGATGGCGGCCGCCGATGTGATGGCGCAAGCGGCATACGCCCATCGTCGGGACGGCGATCGATTCCACGCCATCGCCTGCACCACTCGCACACGGACGATCGTCGATGGGCAAGGGTCGGTGTCGTCGCCGGCGATGGGGCTGGTGGCATCCGAGAACGTGCGATTCACCAAGCGGGAGCACGAGATCGTGCGACTTGTTGTGGCCGCCCGCAGCAATCGGGAGATCGCGGAGGTGCTCGGGGTATCGGTGCGCACTGTCGAGGGGCACGTGCTGCGGGCGTGTGGAAAGACCGGGGCACGCAATCGGCGTGAACTCGTCGAGCTGTTCACCGTCGGCGGCGAGCGTCGATGACGTGGCCGTATCGTCCCGACCGGCAGGCGCTCGAGGCGATCCGGCAGGGCGTGACGGGCGGTCGTGCGGTCGTCCTCGACGGCCCGGCAGGTATCGGTAAGACGACGCTGGCGCGGTTGGCGTGTGATCGGCTGCGACAGGACACGCTGTGGGTGATGGGCGCGCAATCGGCGAAAACTATTCCGCTGTCGGCGCTTTCGATGGCGCTCGACCACCGCCTGACGGATCCCGCGATGGCAGTGCAGGTGCTGCGCGCCGAACTCGACCAGAGCCGACGATTGCTCGTGGTCGACGACATCCAGTTCCTCGACGGGGCGTCTGCCGCGGTGATCGCGGCGATCCTGGACAGCCCGGAACGCCTCACACGGTCGGTGGTGATGACGCGACGCGCGGGAGAGCCGGTGGCACCGCCGCTGTCCGACGCCCTCGAGGACCCGCGAGTCCAGACCGTGACTCTCGATTCATTGGGCTTCGACGAGACGACCGCCCTCATCGAGGAGTATCTCGGTGGCCCCGTGGACGTCTTGACGGTGCAGCGGGTGCACGTCACGTCCGAGGGCAATCCCTTCTACCTTCGCCAGTTGATTCGCGGTGCGCTGGCATCAGGGCATCTGGCGGAGATCGCCGACGGACGGTGGGTGCTCTCGTCGGACTTCGTGATGACCGACGAGATCCGCGAGGCGACCGCGGGCGCATTGCGCGCAGCACCCCCCAAAGTGCTTGAACTCCTGCGGTTTCTGAGCCTGATGAGTCCGCTGTCGGTGGAGGTTCTGGGCCTGTTGGGATGTGCCGGGGTCTCCTACGAGCCGCACGCAGGAGAGTTCCTGGCCGTGGTGGCCGATGGTCGGATGCGGCCCGCCCATCCCGTGTTGATCGAGGTGGTCCGGGATCGGATGGGCGCCATCGAGCGCGGTCATCTGGCGGCCACCCTGGTCGATGCCCTGGGCCGCGTGCGTCTCACGAGATCCGAGCGACTGCATCGGGCCCAGATCTGCGTCGACGTCGGCCACCCGCTGCCGGCGGAGGAACTGGTGAAGTGTGCCCGCCATGCGCACACTCTTGGTGATCGGGCGTTGTGCGAGAGGCTTTCTCGTGCGGCGATGACGGCCGGCGCCGACGTGCAGGCGAGGTTGCTGCTCGCGCGGACGGTCAGTTCGATGGGGCGGGCGCAGGAGGCCGACGACCTTCTCGCCGAGGTCGATCCAGACTCGCTGGCCGAGATGGACCTGACGGTGTACGCGGTCGCGACCGCCAACAATCAGCTGACCTACCTCGATGATGCGCCGGCGGCCCTCGAGCTGGTGGAGAAGTTCGAGCCCCGCATCGCGACCCCGCAGCTTCGTCTCGCCGTAACGGCCATGCGTGGATCGATCTTGATGACAACCGGAAAGCTGGTCGAGTCACTGGATTTCGCGCGAGCCGTGCTCGCCGATCCGGCAGCCACCGTGTGGTCGGACGCGACGGCGGGCTTCCAGGCCGGTGAGGCCCTGTATCAGCTCGGCCGACTCGACGAGGCGCTGGCGACAGCCGACAAGGCGCTCGTGGACGCGACCGCCGCCGATCCCCTCATCAGCATCGCTGTGCGAACGACGATCGCGCAGGGGCTCTACGCCGCCGGCCGGCTCGAGCAGGCCCAGCGGTGGTCCGAGAAGTTCTTCGACGCCACGGTGGGACTTCCGGTGGAGCAGGCAGTGGCGTGTAACGCACTGGCGACGATTGCGTTGGCGGCGGGCCGGATCGCGGAGGCACAACGGTTCGCACGCAGTGCCATCGCCGGTTTCGCCGAGACCGACCGCTCGGGTCTGCGGTGCGGCTCCGCCTATCTGTTGACGATGGGCTGCGCGTTACGCGGCGAGGCCGACGATGCACGTCGCGCCGCCGACGAATGCCGGCGGCTCGCGGGTGCCGGCCGCAACGGCAGCGCGGTGTTCGGAATCCTGGCCGATGGATTCGCGCACATGGCCGGAGGTGAGATCACCATCCCCATTGCCCGCGCCCGCGAGGCCGTGGGTGTTGCCGCGGCCGAGGGTCGCGTGGTCTTCGCGGCCCAGGCCGCGCACTGGGCGCTGCGATTCGGTGACCGGGAAGCAGCCTCGGTCGTCGAAGAGTATGCGCGGCAATGTGATGGGGAGTTGATGCCGGTCTACGCGGGATATGGCCGATCGATCGGTGATCGCGATGCGCGGGCCGTCGAGGATGTATCGGCTGCCTTCGAGGCGCTCGGGTACCCGACGCACGCCGCCGACGCGCTGGCGCAGTCGATCACCATCCTGATCGAGGACGGCCGCCCGCGTGAGGCACGCAGACTACGGCCCCGGTTGGCGGAACTGTGCGCTCGGTGTGACGGGCTGATCACCCCGGCGATCCGGGCCGCCGCGTTCGACGCGGTGCTCACCATCCGCGAGCAGGAAGTCCTCGCCATGGTCGATGCGGGACTCACCCGACGGGAGATCGCAGACCGGCTCGGAATCAGCATCCCGACCGTTGACGGTCACGCATTGCGTGCCCGAGACAAGGTGGGCGGTCGGGGACATGCGTAGTCGCAGACGCAGAAGTGCGTAGTCGGGCATCTAGTGTGTCGACTTCTCCGTTGTGACCATCGGTGAAGCGGGGGACGGGCCTCGCTTCACGACAGGAGCACACAACCTTGAAGAAATTCATCGTAGGCCTCGCCACCGCAGCTGCGATGGCAGTGGGCACGCTGGTCGGGACAGGGCAAGCGTCGGCGGTTGAACCGCTGCAGTGGTGGAGAGTCGATGAACCCTCAGGCCAGGCGATCGGGTGGCTCGCAGCCACTGACAACGACGGAGGCGTGTGGGCACTGTTCCGCACAGGTGGCGTCTACGTCGTGGTACTGGAGCACAAGCATGTCCGCGTCGGCGCTCCCGATGGCTTGTGGCGCAACCTCGGCACGCTCGAATCCACAGGCAAGATCGACGCCCGCAACACCTGGCGGTTACCCAGGTACGGCGTCTCGAAGTTCCGAGTGTGTCGCCTTGGTGTGCCGACGGCCACGTTGTACGGCGTACGAAACAAGAAGATTTGCGGCGGGGAACTGATCTTCCATCGTGGCAGCGGCGGCCGCATGAACTCTGGCGTTGACGGAGGCGGTCGCACGAACTCTGGCGTCGACGGCGGACAAAACAATTCCAACTACTGAACAGCTCACTACGAATGGAAAGGTACGACATGAGGACATGGACACGAATGGCATTGGTCGTGATCTCGGCGACGTTCGCATTGACGGGTGCATTCAGCGCTGTGGCCGTCGCCGCGCCACCGGAGAATCGCGGAGCCGATGGGGTGCTTTTCGCTGCGGAGGCGACACCGGCGGCCGTACCTGGGTGGCCACCCTTCCCCGCGGTCTACGGGCCGCGGTACTGGCCGGACGCGGGTGTTGTCATGGAGCAGAACACTGTGCTGACCACCGCTCAGACACGAACGCTGTACGAGACCGGACTTGTCCCGGCCTATGGGAGTTCGGGACTTCCCTACGCCGGTATCGCGCGCTGGCTGCATACTTCGGGCGAGTTGAAGAGGGCGGCGCAGATGGGTGGCTGTGTGATCTTGGGGATCCGTGACAACGCGGTGTGGTCGCCGAAGCTGAAGAAGAATGTGCGTTGGGTGGGGCGGACCTATTACTCACTGCCCACCACCTCGCCGGTGAACCGGGCCATCATCAACCGGATCTGCAGCTCGTAGGCGGCGCTCGACACTTGGCCACCGGACACCCCGGTGGCCAAGTGCTCGCGTTTCTCCCATCTGCTCGGGATGTATCGCGCGCAAGCGGTAGACACGCGAGCACATGCCGGCGGCGGGGGTGCGGCGCCAGAACCTACCCACCAGTAACCCGCTACTTGCGGTTACACCTATGCTGGTCGACATGAGCGAGTTGACCTTCACCCCGACCGCCGACCTGGTCGACGAGATCGGCGATTCCGTCCGTAGTTGCGATCTGCAGTTCACCCAGTACGGGGGCAATCGGGAGTTCGTCGGACGCGTCACCACGGTGAAGTGTTTCCAGGACAACGCGCTGCTCAAGTCGATCCTGGGGGAGTCGAACCCCGGCGGTGTGCTGGTGATCGACGGTGAGGCGTCGGTGCACACGGCACTCGTCGGGGACATCATCGCCGAGTTGGGCCGCTCCAACGGCTGGGTCGGGATCATCGTCAACGGCGCGATCCGGGACGCCAAGACCATCGGCGGCATGGAGATCGGCGTCAAGGCGCTGGGCACCAACCCGCGCAAGTCCACCAAGACCGGCGTCGGCGAGCGCGACATCCCGCTGACCATCGGCGGCGAGACCTTCACTCCCGGCGACATCGTGTACTCCGACGACGACGGCATCGTGCTCGTCGGACCCGAGCAGTAGGAGGCCGCACCATGCCGAAGCCAACCGCAGAGTATTTCGCCCGACTGGGTGCGCTGGTCGCGATCGACAACGCCGCCGACCGTCCGACCCGGTCGGTGCTCGAGGCGTTCAGCGGCGTCGAGATGGCCACCATCCCGGTCGCCACCGCCGACGACCTCGAGAAGGCCGTCGCCCGGGCGCGAAGCGCGCAGGAAGGGTGGGCCAAGCGCACCCCGGCGGAACGCGCCGAGGTGCTCGCCGCCTTCTCCGAGCTGGTCTACGCCAACGCGCAGGAGCTGATGGACATCGCGCAGGCCGAGACCGGCAAGGCGCGGACCTACGCCCAGGAAGAGGTGCTCGACGTCGCGCTGACCGCGCGGCACTACGCGACCGCAGGGCCCAAGCTGCTGGCCGACCGCAAGGTCAAGGGCATGCTTCCCGGCGCCACCAGCGTCCGGGTGCGCTACCAGCCCAAGGGCGTGGTCGGGGTGATCTCCCCGTGGAATTACCCGCTGACGCTGGCCGCCTCCGACGCGGTGGCCGCGCTCCTCGCAGGCAACGCCGTGGTGATCAAGCCCGACAGCCAGACCCCGTACTGCGCGCTCGCGGTGGCCGAACTGCTCTATCGAGCCGGCCTGCCACAGGAACTCTTCGCCGTTGTTCCGGGTCCGGGAAGTGTTGTGGGACAAGCGATTGTCGCGCAGACCGACTATGTGATGTTCACCGGATCGTCGGCGACCGGGGCAACGCTGGCGCAGCAGGCGGGCGCTCGGCTCATCGGCTTCTCCGCGGAACTCGGCGGCAAGAATCCGATGATCATCACCGCCGGCGCCAAGATCGCCGACGCCGTGCAGGGCGCGGCGCGCGCGTGCTACTCGAACTCGGGTCAGTTGTGCATCTCCATCGAGCGGATCTACGTCGACAAGGCGATCGCCGACGAATTCACCGACCGGTTCGCGGCGTACGTGTCGGCCATGAAGCTGTCGGCCAGCTACGACTTCACCGCCGACATGGGATCGCTGGCGTCGGCCGCGCAGGTCGAGACCGCGGAGGCGCATGTCGCCGACGCCGTCGCCAAGGGCGCCAAGCTGCTCGCCGGCGGCAAGCGCCGCGCCGACCTCGGTCCGTTCTTCTACGAGCCGACCGTGCTCGCCGACGTCACCGACGAGATGACCTGCTACGGCGAGGAGACCTTCGGGCCGGTGGTGTCGATCTATCCGGTCGACTCCACCGACGAGGCGATCAAACTCGCCAACGCGACCCGCTACGGCCTCAACGCCAGCGTCTTCGCCGGTAGCAGCGCCGAGGCCAACGCCATCGCCGACCAACTGCGGGCCGGGACGGTCAACATCAACGAGGGCTACGCCGCGGCGTGGGCGTCGACCGCCGCGCCGATGGGCGGCATGGGTATCTCCGGCATGGGCCGACGCCACGGCGAGGAAGGTCTGCTCAAGTACACCGAGCCGCAGACCATCGCCGAGCAACGGTTCCTCGGTATCGACCGGATGCCGGTGGTGCCGCAGAGCATCTATCGGGCCATCACCCCGGCCTTCGTACGTGGATTGAAGTACCTGCCCGGTCGCTGAGATCGGCCGCCCGATCAGCGCGTTCCGGGTGCATCGTGTTGGATGCAAGGGTGTCGCGTCGGTCGTGGGGTCTCGTGGGTGGTTGCGCCCTGACGGTGGTTGCCGTCGTCGGGCTCGCTGCGTCGTCGTCAATCGCTCCGCTCGAGGTGTCGCCCGCTGCGGTGGTGGCCGCTGAGAAGGCGCCGCCGCCTGCTCCCGGGGTTGCCGACCTGGTGCTGAGCTTCACCGGCGACAACATCCTCGGCACCGACGACAAGTTCTCCACCGCGTCGAGCCTGCCGACCCTCTGGCAGGAGAGCGGCCGCAAGCCGGACTACTTCTTCCGCAACGTCCGCCCGTACTTCGAGGCCGACGATCTCACCGTCGCCAACTTCGAAGTGGCGCTGACGAAGTGGCCGGAGAAGCGGTACAAGGGCGAGGGCGAGGTGTACCACTTCCACGGTGAGGCCGCGCTCGCGAAGACGTTGCCCGCCGGTGGGATCGACGTCGTCACCGTCGCCAACAACCACACCTTCGACTACGGGCAGCGCGGATTCGACGACACGCTCGCCGCGCTGCGCGCCGCCGGGATCGGGTACTTCGGTGCCGGCGAGGAGAGCGAGGGGTCGGATTACGACATGTCGCTGCTGCGGACGGTCAAGGGCGTCACGATCGGCCTCGTCGGATATCAGACGTGGACCGATTCCGACGCGATCGTCGCGAAGATCCGACGCGACTTCGCGCGGCTGCGGGCCGCGGGGGCCGACGTGGTGATCCCGTTCTTCCACTGGGGCATCGAATCCCAGCACACGCCGTATGAGGTGCAGACCCGACTGGCGCACATCGCGATCGACGCCGGCGCTGCCCTGGTGGTGGGCACGCACCCGCACGTGATCCAGTCGATGGAGATCTACCGCGGCAAGCTCATCGCCTACTCGTTCGGCAACTTCGCCTTCGGTGGCAATTCCAACCCGACCGACAAGCGCACCTTCATCCTGCAAGCGCGCCTGCACACCGTCGACGGCGAGGTGCGATCCGTCGACTATCGGGTGATCCCGACGCGGGTGTCGCGGACCGAGAGCTACAACGACTACGTTCCCACCCCCTACCGTGGCGACGAGAAACAGCAGGTCCTCGCCTTCATCAACGGCTTGTCGCCGACCTTGGCCGGACGTGCCGAGGATGCGTTCGTGCCCGTCGTCCCACCCCGGCCGCGCCTGCCGAAGGCGACGGTGCAAGCCCGGCCCGCGGGCTGAGGGTCGAGCGAAACCCTTCCGGTGCGCTATCCCCACCGTTAACGTTGCCCCCATGACCCCCACCAGAATGCGACGCGCACGGATCACCATCGCCTGTGTGGCCACGGCCGTGGCCACCGCCATGACGGCCTGGACTGCACCGCACGCCGACGCGGCGCCACGCCTGCAGGTGACCACATTGGCGTCGAACCTGAACATCCCGTGGGATGTGGAGGCCGCCCCGGACGGGACCGCGCTGCTGACCCAACGTGCGGGCGGATTCGTGGCCATCCGGCCCGACGGTCGGGAGATCTCGGTCGCCGCCGATCTGTCGCGGGTGTTCGCGGTCAAGGAGGCGGGTGTCATGGGCCTCGCCCTCGATCCGGGCTTCGCGCAGAACCGGCGGTTCTACACCTGCCAGGCCGAGGTGACCCGGCCTGGTGCGCCGTCGATCCCGGGTGAAGTCGCGAATCTGCCTCTGCCGTGGCCCAATACGGGTCAGGTCATCAACGTGGTGGCCTGGCGGATCAGCGGTGATTGGATTCGCGCCCATC
This sequence comes from Gordonia sp. NPDC003422, assembly GCF_053588675.1. NCBI lineage: Bacteria > Bacillati > Actinomycetota > Actinomycetes > Mycobacteriales > Gordoniaceae > Gordonia > Gordonia sp. NPDC003422. Next base: position 44,117 of record NZ_JBSFQL010000011.1, on the reverse strand, counting down.
GCGAGCGCACGGTGCTGTCGGGAATCCCGGTCAACGCGTCGGGGCGGCACGCGGGTTGTGGACTGACCGCGTCGGGCAGGTCACTGTGGATCGGCACCGGCGACAACGCCATCCCGGGTAACCCACAGAGCTGGAACTCACTGGGCGGCAAGGTGTTACACGTCAATCTGAATGGCACTGCCGCAGCGGGGAATCCGAATCCGCGCAGCCCGATCTACAGCTTGGGGCACCGCAACGTGCAGGGCGTCGCGGTGCAGCCCGGCACCGGACGCGTGTACGCGATCGAGCAGGGCACCGACCGCGACGACGAACTGAATCTGCTGCGCTCCGGCGGCAACTACGGCTACCGGCCCGACCGCGCACCCGTCATCTACGACGAGTCCGTGCCGATGACCGATCCCGTCCGCGTTCCGGGCGCGATCGGGGCGGTGTGGCGTTCAGGGTCGTCGACGATCGCCACACCCGATGCGACGTTCCTGCCGTCGACCGGGTGGGGCCCGTTCAGCGGTGGCCTGGTGATCTCGGCGTTGAAGGGTAAGCGTCTCGTGTTCGTGCGGTTGTCCGCGGATGGTCGTCGGACGGTGTCGGTGGTCGAGGCCCTGCAGGAACGATACGGTCGGCTGCGCGCGGTGGCCGTGGCCCGCGATGGGTCGCTGCTGGTGACCACCAGCAACGGCGGCAGCGCCGACAAACTGTTGCGCGTGCGTTGGGTGGGCTGACGCGGATGTGCGACGACTCGGTGGTCCGTCACGCACATGACGAAGCCCGACGACTGTCTCGCCGACAAGCACTCCGTGTGGCGGCCGGGGTCGCGACCGGCGTGTCGGCAGCAGCGGTTGCGGGGAGCGCGGTCGGGTCACCGGCGATGGGTGTGCCGGCCGGGCGTGTGGTGGACCTGACGCATGTGCTGTCACCGTCATTCCCGAGGTGGCCCGGCAATGCTCCGTTCGCGTCGGTGCCGACATCGCGTGTCGGCGCGAGCAATTCGGGGTACGCGACCAACTGGGTGTCGTTCGCCGAGCACTCCGGCACGCATGTGGATGCGCCGGCGCACAAGATCGGAACCGGGATCACCGTCGATCGGATCGACCCGGCCGACCTGGTGGCGCCGCTGGTGGTGGTGAGCATCGCCGGTCGGGCACGACGAGATCCACGGACCGTGCTCACCGAGGCCGATCTGGTGGCATTCGAGAAACGGCATGGTCGAATCCCGCGGGGCTCACTCGTCGCGCTGCACACCGGCTGGCAGCCGCGGACCGGCGGGGCCGACGCCGCGGGCTTCTCCGGTGCGGCCGTGCGAATGCTTGTGGCCGAGCGAGCCGTGGTCGCGATCGGCACCGACACCCTCAGCGTCGACATCCGTGACGCCACCGCCGCGCACACCGCCATCCTCGGTTCCGGTCGGTACGCGGTGGAGGCGCTCGCCAACCTGACCGCGGTGCCGGCGGTCGGGGCGACGGTCGTGGTCGGGGCACCACGGTTCGCCGGCGGGACCGGCGGACCGGCGCGGGTCCTTGCACTGCGCTGATTGATCTCGATACGGTGTCGCCCTCCGCTGGTCGATCGCCATCGGGCGGAGCCACCCACGCTGGTCGAGTCGCACCCCACGCTGGTCGAGCAACCCTCGCTGGTCGAGCCGACTCCGAGCCCCTGGGCGAGGCGTCGTGTCGAGACCACTTGGTGAGCCAACAACGTCGGCAACCCCCTTTGACCAGGCACAACACCAGCACAACGATTCTTGTCAGACCCTCGCGATAGTCTGTTCTCAGTTCACGAAATGACTGCGCAACTTCTTTGATGACAGTGCTGATGACGACGGTTTGTTGACCCTTGTCGCTCGAAAGGCGCTGCGCGTGTTCACCTTCACCGATCCCGTGGCCGATGACGCGGCGATCCGCGCTGCCTCCACGTTGGGGTTGGAACAGCACGCTCTGCGCGAACTGCGCCACACCCGCCGCGCCGAAGCCCGCACGGTGCTGCTGGCCCACAAGATCGGTCACAGCGTCTACAACGACATGCTGGGTGACCCCGACCCCCACCGCGCTGACCCGGTAGCAGCGGAGAAGGCCGCGTCGGGGAAGCGTCACTGCGGGTGGGGGTGTCGCGCTCGACCGCGCACCGCTGGATCGAGCTGGGCATCGCCCTGACCGGAATGGATCGGGTTCGGTTGGCCTACCTGGATGGGGATCTCGCGACGTCGCGGGCGTTGGTGATCACCCGCGTCCTGGAAGTACTCGCGGAGTCGGTGCGTGTGGAGGTGGAGCCGCTGGCGTTGGAGTTGGCGGCGCGCCCCACTCTGGATACGACGTTGCGGTCGCAGTTGGCGGAGTTGATCATCACCCTCGACCCCGATGCTGCCGCGGATGCGCGCGAGGATTTCGGCGACCGCCACCAGAACGTGATCGTGCGTGACGATGCGCATGGCCACGCCAGTATTGATGCGACGGTGCCGGCCGAGCATGGCGAGTTCCTGCGCCAACGTCTCGCCCAGCTGATCGAGGTGCGGGTGTGCCGCCACGACCCGCGCACCCTGGGACGTCGGCGGGTCGCCGCGTTGGCCGAACTGCACGGCCTACCCGGTGCGCGATTGACGTGTGAATGCGGGCGGGCCGATTGCGACGCCGACCCTCGCCGTCACTCCGCATGGTTCACTCCGACTCGACTCGGTAAGAGCATCCCCGAACCGCTGTGCGTCGGTTGGCCCGCCGAGTTCGACGACCACGAACTCCTCGCCCCCGATCCGAGCCACGAGCGCGGAATTGCCGCTGGCGCCGGTCAATGTGGCGGCGACGGCGATCAGGACTCGGTCTCCTGCTTCGTGACCGTGGGTGTCGTTGATCAACTTGAACCTGTCGAGATCGATGACCGCCATCATCACATCGACGCGGCGGTGGGTGTGATCGCCGGCGAGCTCCTTGGCACGAACTTCGAGGCCGCGACGATTGAGCAGGCCGGTGAGTGCGTCGACGTCGGAGTTCACGGCGTCGGGCGCCAACGTCTTCATCAGCAGGTGACAGATCATCGGGACGATCGTGATCCCCCCAGGACGGCGAGAAGTTTCGATACTGCCAAGACCGGATCGGCTTCCTCGGCTATGCGCACAGCCAATACCGCCGCCACCGGGACAGCGACCGCAATGACGAACACGATCACGCGGACCGAATGGAAGATCACGGCGTAGCCGGCGAGGATCCCGAACAGTCCGCACGCGGCGATGGACGACATCGGGTCGGATTCGATCAGACACGACACCGCCATCAACAGTGCGGACACCATGACAAACACCGTCGACTGCGTCCGCGATGGCCATTTCAAGCGAAACCAGAAGGTGGCCGTGACACCGCAGCCGACGATCACTGCGATCGCTGCGATTCGTTGCGGAGGACCCGCAGACGGGCCGGCCGGGGTGAGCATCATCAGGGCCTCGATCCCGCCCAGGAACGCGACGGCTCCACCGACGAGCATGGCGGCAGGACGCGACAGTCCCCTGGTGGCCAGATACGACTCCAGCCACGCGTAATGGTCGGGTCTCGACCACCACGTCTCGAGTCGGCTCGGCACCTTTCTCGCCTCCCGTTGCACGAGTGGTGCACGACCTTCCTGCACACCACGGCTACGCCCCCTGGCGTCTGTCCGTTCTCGGGGCACTCCTTGTCGGGCGTCCCCGAATGCCGCGTGACGTGGCCAACATCGTAAAACCCGGTCTGGCGGATAACGAAGGCACTCAGAGAATCCTCGCTCACAGAATCCTCCCAGCCTCCTTCCAGCGCCGGGGGAGACCGCGGCTCCACTCTGGACGCAACGATCCCAGAGAAGGAGCAACGATGACCGCAGTATTGGAGCGGACGCAGACGCCACCCGAGGTGGCGCCGCCGTCCGCCGACGACAGGCCGGACGGCCGCTCGCGCCTGATGCGCTGGAGCCCATTCGCCTTGACCGGCCTGCTGATCAGCACCGCCGTGCTCTATCTGTGGAACCTGTCGGCGAGCGGCTATGCCAACACCTTCTACGCCGCCGCCGCGTGGGCGGGTTCGGAGAGTTGGAAGGCGTGGCTGTTCGGTGCGCTGGACCCCGCGAACTTCATCACGGTCGACAAACCGCCGGCGTCGCTGTGGGTGACCGGCTTGTCGGTCCGCCTGTTCGGCATGAACAGCTGGGCCGTGCTGGTGCCGCAAGCTCTGATGGGTGTCGCAGCGGTTGCACTCGTGTACTGCGCGATGCGACGCACCTTCGCCGATCCGAAGCTGGGTACCGCTGCGGGCCTCATCGCCGGTGTGATTCTGGCGTTCACGCCTGCTGCCGCGCTGATGTTCCGCTTCAACAACCCCGACGCTCTGCTCGTCCTGCTGATGGTCGCCGCGGGCTACGCGCTCACCCGGGCCATCGCGACGAACTCTGGTCGTTGGCTGGCGCTGGTGGGCGTTGCCCTGGGCTTCGCTTTCCTGACCAAGATGCTGCAGGGCCTGCTGGTGCTGCCCGCCTTCGCGCTGGCCTACCTGCTGTTCGCCAACAACGGCTGGCTCAAGCGCATCGGCCATCTGGTCATGGCCGGTGTCGCACTGGTGGTGTCGGCGGGCTGGTTCGTGGTGGTGACCATGCTGGTCCCCGCGTCGTCGCGGCCCTACATCGGCGGCTCGACCGACAACACCTTCATGGATCTGGTGTGGGGCTACAACGGAGTCGGACGCATCAGCGGCGGCAACGGACCCGGCGGCGGTGGTCAGGCCGGCGGATCGTTCGGCGGCGAGACCGGCCTGTCCCGGCTCTTCAGTTCCGAGATGGGCAACGAGATCTCGTGGTTGCTCCCGGTCGCACTGCTGGCCCTCGCCTTTGCGGTCTACGCGATGATGCGCAGCTTCCCCGGCTTCCGATTCACCGGTCGGGTATCGCGGGTCGAGTCGGGAGCGGTGGTCGCGTGGGGCGGCTGGCTGCTGGTCACCGGACTCATCTTCAGCTTCATGAGCGGCACCATTCACCCGTACTACACGGTGGCGCTTGCTCCGGCGATCGGCGCACTGATCGGTATCGGCGCTGTCATGGCGTGGCGTCGGCGTGACCATTGGGACGGTCGCATCACGCTCGCCGGGATGATCGGGCTCGCCGCATGGTGGTCGATCGTGCTCCTCAACCGCAACGACTTCGGACCGCAATGGTGCCGGTGGCTGATCGGTACCGCGGCTGCGGCGGCGGTGATCGGAATCCTCGTCGGTGCCACCCTCGGCATGCGCAAACTGCTCGCGACCAGCCTGATCGTCGGATCGCTTGCCGGTGCGGGCGGAACGGTCGGCTTCGCCATCGCGACAGCCGCGACCCCGCACAGCGGCTCGATCCCGAACGCGGTGAACACCTCGATCGAGGGCGGCATGGGTGGTCCCGGTGGCGCTCGTGACGGGGGCGCTCGTGACGGGGGCCAGGGCGCAATGCCTCCCGGTCAGACGGGTCAGACCCAGACCGGTCAGACCCAGCCGAGCGCCGACGGTGCAGGTCAGCGCCGTGGGGGTATGGGCGGTCCGGGTGGTGACATGTCGTCGAACACCGAGTTGGTGAACCTACTCAAGGCCACCGACACGACGTGGGCGGCAGCGACCAACGGTTCGCAGTCCGCGGCCGGTATCGAGATCGCCACCGGCACTTCGGTGATGGCGATCGGCGGGTGGAGCGGAGACCCCGCGCCGACACTCGACGAGTTCATCGCCTACGTGAAGGCCGGGAAGATCGGCTACTACATCGGTGGCGGCCAGGGAGGTCCCGGCGGCAATTCCGAGATCGCAACCTGGGTTGCCGAGAACTTCACGGCGACCACGGTCGGCGGGACGACGGTGTACAAACTCACCTGATCACGCTCACGCAGCGAGCCCAGACCACGGCATGGTCTGGGCTCGCTTGCTGTTCGGAACCGACGGTTCAGCAACCCACCCGCCGACGTCGTCGGCGATCGTGGAGGCGGGAAGAGTGTGGTTTCTGGGTTCGCGACACGCCGACGAGCACTCGGACGAGGGTGGTCGTCCGGTCGGGGGGTCGCATTGAAAATGGGGGAAGAAGCTTCGTCCCCTACCCCCAGAGTCCTCCCCTTGAAATTTCTCGGGGACGACTGTGAACCTCGCGGAAGAAACTCTTCCCCTAGATTTTGCTAGCACGACACCGATGCATTTCCCCAGTTCAGAGGCTAAACGCAGTACTCTTCACATCAGTTCAGGTCGTAGTGGAAGGTGATCGGGTACCCGTCGTCGCTGTGCCCGGAGATCTCGATCTCGGCGTAGCCGGTCGCATTGGCGAGGCCTCCGTTGCCCAGCCCGGGAATGATGTCGAGCCGTCCGCTGACCTCCATCCCCGCGTGCTCACCCACACTGCGCAGCACGAGGCTGCCCTCGTGTCCGTCGATCGACCCGTCGAACGCCAGGAACGCCATCGTCGGTGCGCTCGACTCCCGGTTGTAGGCGATGAGCGACGCCTCGACGCCGTGCCCGGACACGTCTCCGTGGTAGTCGTATTCGACGTCGGCGCGGGTGAATCCACGTGCCGGATAGGCGACACCACCCATGTCGATGGTCTCGTCGTCGGCCTGGTGCACAGTTGTCTCGTTCCACGAGCTCACGGTGAATTTGCCGGTGCTGGTGTGCGTCATGATGTTCTCCTCTCGGTACTCGACCAGTGTGAAACGGCGAGTTGTGCCGGGTATTGAACAAACGCGACACTGGGATAATGGCGAACGGCCTCGGGCGGGGTGAGCGGGCGATCCTGCATCCGTCGCGGGCCGCGGCGATCGATGTTCGACGGTTCACGCCGCCTCCCGACCTCGCCCACTGGGTCGACTACTTCTGGATCGTGCGGTGGCAGGCCGAGGAACCCCACACGCAAGCGGTGATCCCGCAGCCGGTCATTCATCTGGCTGCAGAGACCAGCCGCGTAATGGTGCACGGTGTCGGCGACAATCGTTTCTCGCGCACCCTCACCGGTACCGGTCATGTCCTGGGTGTGGCGTTGCGGCCGGGCGGATTTCGGCCGATCTTGGGGCGTCCGGTGAACTCGGTGACCCGTTCGGTGACCCCGATCGGCGACCTCCTGGGGTTCGACGACCGACCGCTGGCCCGACGTCTGCTGCGCCGTGATGCGACCGACGAGGACATCGTCGCCGTCGCGGAGGAGTGGTTGCGCGGGCTGCGACCGGAGCGGGATCCGATGGTCGACGCGGTGGCCGGCCTGGTGGCCGCCGCCGAGCACGACCACACCATCACTCGAGCCGACCAGCTCGCCGAGCAGGCCGGGATGAGCCTGCGGACCCTGCAGCGAGTGTTCGGCGACTATGTCGGGATCGGGCCCAAATGGGTCGTCCGGCGGTTCCGTCTGCTCGATGCCGCGGCGGCCGCCAACAGCGGTGCCGACGTGGACTGGGCGACGGTGGCAGCCGACCTCGGCTTCAGCGACCAGGCGCATCTCACGCGGTTGTTCACGGAGGTAGTCGGAACACCTCCGGCGTCCTATCATCGGGGCGAGCGAAGCGACGGGGAATGTGACCGGGGCGAGCGAAGCGACGGGTGATGTGACCGGGGCGAGCGAAGCGACGGGTGATGTGACCGGGGCGAGCGAAGCGACGGGGAATGTGACCGGGTCCAGCGAAACACAGGAGATCAGACGTGACCGGACGCATCACCGAGTATCGCAGGGGCTCATGGACATTCGACGTCGTCGACGAGGGTCCGCTCGTCGGCATCCCCATTGTGCTGTTGCATGGGTTTCCGCAGCGGGCGGCGTCCTGGGGCCGTGTGGCACCGCTGCTGCATGCGAAGGGTTTTCGGACCTACGCCCCCGATCAGCGTGGATACTCGCCGCGGGCGCGGCCGCGGCGACGTCGTGACTATCGACAGTCCGAATTGGTCGATGACGTTCTCGCGCTGATCGACGAGATCGGAACGCCCGATGTGCACGTGGTGGGTCATGACTGGGGAGCGATGGTCGCGTGGGCGCTGGCCATCCGGGAACCCGATCGGGTGCGCACGCTGACGACATTGTCGGTGCCGCATCCGGGTGCGTTCCTCGCCGCGATGCCGCGCGGTCAGATCCTCAAGTCCTGGTACATGCTGTTGTTTCAGATCCCGTGGCTGCCCGAGAAGTTGCTCGCCCTCGGTCTCCGGCAACCGGGTGCCGCACGGAAGGCTGGACTGCCCGAATCCGACGACGACCACCTGGCAACCGACATCGTCGCCTACGGGGCGTTGCCGGGGGCGCTGAACTGGTATCGCGCGATGCTGATCCCCGACAAGCGCCTGCGTATGCGACGAGTGCACGTTCCCACGACGTATGTGTGGAGCGACGGCGACGTCGCACTCGGACGTACGGGTGCCCGGCTGTGCGGCTCCTGGGTGGATGCGCCCTACGAGTTCGTCACGCTGCGTCGTGCCTCGCACTGGCTGCCCGAGACCCGGCCGGCCGAGGTGGCGAAGGCAATCATCGACCGCGCGGCCACGGCAGACGAACGTGCGATGCAGTCAGCCGTCGATCTGCCGGCGATGACGCCGACGAAGGACGACGAGGAGCGCGCCGAGCAGGCCGATTAGGGCGGCGACGACGATCGGCGCCGTGCGGTTGGGCGTCGGCAACTCGGTGGGTGCGCCCGATCGCAGTTGAGCGAAGGTTGCGCGCTGGGCATCCGACTCGGCAACCACGTCGACCGGACGCGACGAGACGTTCGTGCTGCTCACCTCGGTCGGCGGATTGCTCGCTGCGAGTTGGTCGACTTCTGGTTGGGCGACTTCTGGTTGGACGCTGTCGGACCGGACTTCCGGCGGCGCGGTCTTCGGGGGAGCCGTCGACGCCGGCCCTGACGGTCCGCCCGCAGCCTTCTTCGCGGGTGCTTTCTTGCCCGGCACCGTTTTGGCAGTGGCCTTCTTGGCCGGCACCTTTTTGGCAGTGGCGTTCTTTGCCGGAGCCTTCTTGGCCGGCACCTTCTTGGCCGCAGCTTTCTTCGCGGGTGCCTTCTTCGCAGGTGCCTTCTTCGCCGGGGTCGCCTCCCCTCGGGGTTCCGGGTTGGCTGGTGGGTCCGGCTCGGTCATCTCGATGCGCTCCTCGCGTCGTTGCTGCGCGGTTGGTGCCGATCCTAGTGGTATGCCTCAGGCCCGGACACCGAGTCGTGCCAGGATATCCGCGTCGATGGCGGCCAGCTCGTCGTCGATGGATTGATGCGCGGTCCGCCGCTGATTCGGCGGCATGGATTCGGCGGCGTCGACCGCGACGGCCAGGTTGTCCAGCCGCGCCGTCATCGCCTTGACGAAGTCGTCGGAGTCGGCGCTGCGGTCGGTCGTGGTGACCTTGTCCAATGCGGTGCGGGTGGTGGCGATCCGGGCCGACAACGTTGCGCCGTGTCCGGAGAACTGCCGCAGCACCTCCGGGGACACGCCGGCCCGACCGGCCTGCAACGCGGTGATCCGACCACGGCCGGCCACCGCGGCGCGATACACGATCGGGACGGCGATCGGGGCCACGATCCGCGCGACGGTCAGGTACCGGCGCACACTCGCCGGGCTCAGCGCCTTCGCGTCGGCAGCGGCCTTGGCCTCGACCTCGATCTTCTTCGCCTCGGCCTTGGCCACCTTGGCCTGGTTCTTGCTGATGTGGTCGGAGTTCTTGCGCTGGGCCTTGAGCTCCTTCTTGAAGTACTTGTGCTCGGCCTTGCGTCGATCCTTCTCCGAGCGACGCCGATCCTTGGCCTCGAGCTTCGCTTCGAGCTTCGCCTTGGCCTTGAGTGCTTTTGCCTCCGCCTTGCGTTGCGCGCGGCTCTTACCGTCGGACGAGAACACACCCATTCCAATGACCTTTCACTGCCGGCTCACGTTGCTGGTACAAGCATTACATAGGGTGGAAACGCGCCCGGACAAACGGAAAGAAGGTGCCGTGCCTGCAGTGGTGTTGGCGCCCCGTGATCTCGCCGGATGCGAGCACCGGCTGGCGCTCGACTTCGAGCATCCGGTGCTGGTCGGTGACCGACGCGATGCGCCCGGGGTCCTGCGTCGCAAGGAGGCGGCCGCGTCCCTCCGATCCGCGGTAGGCGAGCTGCTGCGCGGCATCCACAGCGACCACCCCGAGACCTTTGTCGCGATCAGCCCCGACGCCGACGCGGCGGCGCGTGCGCGGGCAACGCTCGACGCCTGCGCCGCCGGGGCGCGATGGATCTGGAACGCCACGCTGCCCGTCGACCTCGAGGCCGGCCGACGCGGACACGCGGAACTGTTGATTGCTCACGGCGACGGCTACGTGCCGGTGATCGTGGTGAATCACCGAGTCACGCAAGCGGCCAAAACTATACTGTCAGAAGAGGTTCGCGCACCATCGCTGGTGACGAGTCCGTTGTGGGTGTGGGCGCCGAACCCGGATCCGTACCGGACGGGTCGCCCCAACCGGCGTGATGCACTGCGTCTTGCGCATCTGGTCGCGATGCTCGACGAACTCGGCTTGGGCTCGACCGCCGACCCTCAGGACGCGGTGGGAGGCGTGATCGGCATGGATGCCGACTGCATTGTGGTCCATGCGGTCGGCCGCACGCTCGATGACTACGGACGCGTCCTGGAACGTCGGAAAAGAATTGCTGCTCAAGCAGTTCCAACTGTCGCGCGGCGAGTCGGAGAATGCCGGTCGTGTCCCTGGTGGGGTCGTTGCGAACCCGAACTCGTCGAGCGCCGCGACGTCAGCCTGGTGGCATCGGGAAATCAGTGGAATGCCCTGGAAGACATCGGAATTCAGACGATAGACCAGCTGGCCCACTACCATGGCGATGCGCCGGACAGGTGGCCGGGCAACGTGCGTTTCGACGATGCGATCGTCAACGCGATCGCTTGGTTGACCGACACCGCGCTGGTCCGACGCGTAGATGAACCGACCGTCGTGCGGGCCGACGTCGAGGTCGACGTCGACATGGAGAGCTTTGGCGAGCACGGCGCGTATCTGTGGGGGACGCTGCTCACCGACAACACCGAACCGGACGTCATGGTGCGGTATCGGCCGTTCGTCACCTGGGATCCGCTGCCCACCACAGACGAGGCGCGTTCGTTCGCCGAGTTCTGGAGTTGGTTGATCGGCGTTCGAGAGGCAGCACACGGGGCAGGGAAAACCTTTGCGGCCTACTGCTATTCGGAGCAGGCGGAGAATCGCTGGCTGTTGGCTTCGGCGGACCGGTTCGCCGGTTCGCCGGGCATTCCGTCGCGCGCCGACGTGGAAGCCTTCATCGCATCACCCGAATGGGTCGACATCTATGCCGCCGTCGGCCGCAACTTCATCTGCCCGAATGGCAAAGGCCTCAAGCGCGTCGCGCCGGTGGCCGGCTTCGCCTGGCGTGACGTCGACGCCGGTGGTGAAGCGTCGATGGAGTGGTACAGCGCGGCAGTGGGTCTCGGGCCCGGTCCGGTGGACTTGACCCAACGCGCGCGTCTGCTCGAGTACAACGAGGACGACGTGCGCGCCACAAAGGTGTTGCGGGAGTGGATCACCGACAGAGCGGCCAACGACGTCCCCCACGAACGCGAGCTGCTGGCCTTCCGGGCCGGACCGGACGCGGCGTCAGGCCCGCATGTTGCGGAGAGCGTCGAGGAACGAACCGCTGCCCAGGAGGGCGAGCGCGCCGAGTAGCAACAGCGCCCCGGGGGCGATGCCGATGATGAACCGTCGAATCCCGGCCAGGGTGGCGGGTTGGTCGGACGTCGGCGCGAGGGCCTGGGCCGGGTGGGCGGGGTAATTCGGTGCCGCGGGTTGCTGCTCGTTGGCGACAGGTGCCCGCACGGCCGACGCGGGCACGTTCGGGGGGGCCTGCGGCGCCGCGGCGGCCGGACCTGCCCCGCCGGTGTCATCGGGTCCCCGACCACCGGGAGGTGCGACGGCGATCACCGGACCGGCCGGCTGTCTCGATTCCTGCGGTTTCGACTGCTGGGTTTTCGTCGGTTGTGATCTCGACGGGGTCCGGTCGGCGCCCGGCCCGTCGACCCGGGTCTGGGTGGAGGTGGTCGTTGTCTTGGTTGGCGGGGTCTTGGTTGGCGGGGTGTACGTGTGGCCGCCGGCGTGCCCGCTCGTGGCCGTCGGCGACTCGGCCGTTTCGGTGTCGCTTCCCGATGGACCCGAGGTGTCCGACGGATCGGGCGTCGAACCGGTGGGGTGATGACCGCCTGGTCCGTGGTTGCCGTGGCCGTGCCCATTGCCACTGCCGTGCCCGTGTCCGTGGCTGCCGGACCCGGGATTGTGGTGCCCGGGACCACCGGGTCCGTGGTTGCCGGCTCCCCCGGGGTCGTGCGGGCCACCAGGCGCGCCCGAGTCGTCGTTACTGCCGTCGCTACCGTCGTCGTCGCTGTTGTTGTTGCTGTTCTCGCTGTTCGAGTCGGAATCGTGATGCCCAGACCCGGCCGGTCCGGGACCGCCGGGCCCTGGCGCCGACGCACCCAGGCCCGCTGCCAGCGTGAGCGCCAGAAGCGCGAACACCGCGATCAGGGCAGCGATGAGCCGCTGTCGCACGCGTGGCGAGCGCGAGGGCTCGGCGCGGTGTGTCATGCGTCCTCCGGCGTAGAATGGTGTCTGTATGTACCTTATGTTCACTTCAGCGTTGTCACGGTGTCACCAAAATGCGGCCATCTTGCAACCGTTCGTCGGCCCAAAGTGTGAACAACGCCACACCTTGGATCGTTACACCATTGCGAGAGGTGACACGCATCGGGGCATCCCTTCAGGTACGTTCTGATCGTAACGAGCGTTGCAATCGGGCTGCATTGCGGGCTTTAATGTTTGCAAGTTCAAATTTTGGGTTTTGGAGATTTCTGTGATGACTGCAGGAGGGACGGAGAAGCCGATGGTCGACACCGGCCGCACCGACGCCGATATCGCGGTGTCGAACGAAAAGGCTGCACTCGATCCGGGCCTGTTTGCGCGACGTCTGGAAGAGCTGTTTCGGACGGTGCCGGGGCCAAACGGCCGCGCGTACAGCGCGAAGGCGATCGCTCAGCGGTCGACCGAGCGCGGATTCCGGCTCGGCGAGTCGTACCTGAGCCAACTACGGTCGGGTAAGGCCAAGTCGCCCTCGTTCCGCACGGTCGAGGGCATCGCCGCCGCGTTCGGCGTCGACGTGCACTACTTCCTCGAGGATCGCGCCGCCCAGCGCACTCGCGACGAGATCGACCTCATGCGCCTGCAGGCCGACACCAACGTTCAACTCGCCGCCTTCCGGCTCGCGGGCCTGTCGAGCGACTCGGTGACCGTGGTCAACGAGCTGATCAAGGTCCTGCGCGAGCAGCAGGGTCTGCCCAAGGATCCGCCGGACGTGATCGCGGCGGGACTCACCGATGACGAAGCACTCGCCGATTCTCGGCTACGTGTGGTGGGCGGGCAACCACACGAGGACTGACCTCATGTGGTGACCCGGGGGGATCCCATGCGTCGGAGCGTTCGTGAGTTGCGCGCACTGTGTCGTAACACGCTGCGCGGTCTCGACCTCGACCTGCCGCTCGACGTCACCCAGTTGTGCGATCGCCACGGCGAACGACGCGGCAGGCCGATCCATCTCGTGGCGCATCCGCTCCCCGTGGGCGCCCCCAACGGCGTCTGGCTGGTCGCCTCGGATGCCGACTACTTCTTTCACCAGGCAAACACCTCCCGGCTGCATCGCGACCAGATCGTCATTCACGAATTCGGGCATCTCATCGCCGGACACCAGGTACTCGGCGACCTGTCCGCGCTGACCGACGCCGGGCCGACGCGCGACGAATCCGAGGCCGCGCTGCGTCACACCTGCTACTCCGACGACCGTGAGTGGGAAGCGGAAATGCTGGCGTCGATGATCCTGAGCTGGGCAGAAGAGGCCGGTGCTGCGGTGGGCACAACGGCAACACACGACGGTTTACGAGGGCTGCAGAAACTCTTCGGCGGCCATCGTGGATGGTTGTAGGTGTGTCGGTCAGCATCGGTGTCGTCAACGTCGTCGCGTTGGTGGTCTTCGCGGTGGCTTTTTGCTGGCGACTCGACCAGATCCGTCGTCAGGGTTGGGGGCTGCAGCCGCTGGCCATGACGATCGCGATCACCGCGCTCACGCTGGCATTTGTGGTGTCGGAGTCGTCGGTTGCCGCAGCGCTCGACGCGGCGCTCTTCACGGGTGCCTCTCGAGTGGTCTTCTACGCTCTGCTCGCGCTCGGGGTTGCCGCCCTCGTTGTGGTGTTCTTCTTCCCGGGGCAGCTGTCGCGGGAACGCCGCGCGGGTATGGAGGCGCTGCCGCTCGTGGTGGCGTTGATCGGGCTGCAGGTCACGATGCTGGTGATCCCGGTGGAGATCCGCACCGCGTCGATGAGCGAGTGGACGGCGAAGAGCTGGAGTTTCGCGGTATTCTTCCTCATCGCGAGTGGCTACCTCGCGTATGGCTTCATCGCCTGTGTCCGCAACGTGCGGAAGTTCTTTCTGGAGGCCGACGGTTATCTGCGGGTGTCGCTGGGCCTGCTCGTCGTCGGCCTGGGTCTTCTGGCGCTGGGCTCGCTGGTGCAGATCGTCTTCGTGATCGGCTCGGCCGCGGGATTCCTCCGCGTGCCCTGGCTGCTGAGTACGAGCGGGGTGCTCGCGGTCCTCGGCGTGGTCGCGTTCCTGGTCGGCGTCAGCTATCCGATGGTCTATGCGAAAGTGCAGTCGACTCTGGCCAACCGTCGTCGGAGACGCGTCGACACCGAACTCCTGCCGCTGTGGCGACTACTGACCGACGCGGTACCCGAGGTGGTGCTACCCGACACCGGACAGATGACCCCCACCACCCGCGTGCATCGTCGAGTGGTCGAGATCAGGGATGCGCTGACCCAGATAAGTCCCTGTCTGCCAAGGGCTTTCGAGTATGCGGAGCCGGCGGTGCAGGCGCGGATGCTCCGGGGCGCGATCACCACCTACACCACGGAGCCGGTGAGCGGCGCGGTGCGTGACGTCGTGCCCGACGAGGGTGTGGGGCTGGAAGACGACGCCGCACCCCTCGTCCGACTCTCGCAAGCACTCGCCGACGACGCGATGGATCTGGCGAGATAGCCACCGCCACTCCCGTCGGTTATCTGTACGCCTCAACCCGACCAAGTGCACTATGTACTTGGCCAGCCTCCCAGGTACAGATTTCCGGAGGTCGCTGCAGTGGTCACCCAACTCCCCGAATCAGCGCGGCGCCATCCGGATGGCACCGTCCATCCGGATGGTCTCGCCGTTGAGGTAGTTGTGCGTCACGATGAACTCCGCCAGCTGCGCGTACTCGTCGGGCTCGCCCAGACGCTGCGGGAAGGGGATGGCCTCGGCCAGCGTCTTCTGGAACTCCGGCGTCACCCCGGCGAGCATGGGGGTGCTGATGGTGCCGGGAGCGATGGTGCACACTCGCACGCCGATCCGGGCCAGGTCGCGGGCAGCGGAGATGGTCATCGCGTGCACGCCACCCTTCGACGCGGCGTAGGCGATCTGCCCGATCTGGCCCTCGAACGCGGCCACCGATGCCGTGTTGATGATCACGCCGCGCTGGCCGTCACCGTCGATCGGGGACTCCTCCTGCATGCGGTTGGCCGCCAGGCGCAGGACGTTGAAGGTGCCGACCAGGTTGATGTTGATGATCTTCTGGAAGAGATCGAGTTCATGCGGACCCTGCTTGCCCAGGATGCGGGCCGCCCAGCCGACGCCCGCGCAGTTGACCGCGACGCGCAGCGGTGCGCCCGACTCGGCGATCGTGTCGATGGCGCCCTGGACGTCGGATTCGCTGGTGACGTCGGCGGCGATCAGGGTGACACCGCCGACGGGTGCCGCCTTGTCGATGGAGGCCTGCAGGTCGAGGCCGAAGACCTGTGCGCCGGCAGCGGCGAATCGTCGTGCGGTAGCGGCACCGAGGCCGGAAGCACCACCGGTCACCAAGACGGATGAACCCGAAACGTCCATGTTTCTACGCGTCCTTTCGAGACGATGAGACCGGAATTCCGGTCGCGATCACCCTCACCCTAAACAGTCGTCGGGTCCGGTTCGGCAGCAACCCCCGCAATTACCGAGCGATCGGTCGGGATTCGGCGTCCTCGGTGATGTGCTCACTGCGGTGAACGCGATGGATGTAGAACGCCCCGAGTCCGACGATCACCACAGTGGCAGAGACCGTCGCAGCGATGGCCGGCGCCGACGCACCGATGAGGCCCTCGGCGATCAGCCAGGCGGCGAAACCGAAGAACAGGACGGCGGCGCCGATCGCGATGGTGCGTTCGGGCAGGTGCTTGCCGAGTACCGCCCCGATGCCGATGGCGAGTGCGTCGGCGGCGACCATGCCCAGCGTCGAGCCGATCCATACGCCCAGCCAGTCGTGGCCGGTCGAGAGGGTGATGGTGGCGAGCATCGTCTTGTCGCCGAGTTCGGCCAGGAAGAACGCCGACATCACCGCGAAGAACACCGACGCGCCGACCCGGTTCGCCTTCGACGATTCGTCGTCGTCGAGGTGATCGCCGCGCAGCGTCCACAAGCCAAAGATCAGCATGGCCAGACCGGCCAGCACCGACATCAGATCGGTGGGGATCGACAATCCCAGGAAGTGCCCGAAGAACACCGACACCGCATGCACCGCGGTGGTGGCCACGGTGATCGCGGCCAGCACCACCCACCACCTATAGCGGAGGGCATAGGTCATCGCCATCAGCTGTGACTTGTCGCCCAGTTCGGCGACGAAGATCACGCCGAAACTCAGTAGCAGGGCAGCAATCATGTTCGCCAGGTTAGATAACCCTCACTTCGACGCGCAACTCATCGCGCAGCCTCATTTCCGCAGGTAGGAGGCACAAAAATCAAAGTTCGGGGACCCGGAAACGCGGGTTCGGAAGCTCTCAGGCCGCGAGCAGCATCGCCAGGACAGCGGTGTCGGGGTCGGCGTTGGGGTCGATGCCCACCTGGTTGCGCAGGTTCACCACGGTGCCGTCGGCCTCCGCCTCGGCCCATCCGGCCCGATGCTCCAGACCCAATTCCGGCAGGCCGGGCAGGAGGACACACCCCGACGCCACGTCCGCGCATTCGGGCAACGACGGACGGGTTCGCGACGGCGGATGCAGCATGAACAGCGCGGGCGGGTTGGTGAGGAAACGTCCGGCTTCGATGAAGCTGTCGTCGACGACGTTGCCGACGGCGAGCATCATGCCGACGGCGTCGTCCTCCGCGTCGTCGGGCCGCTCCTCGACCACGCCGAAGATCGTGGTGGTGGGCAGAAAGCCTGGGCGGCAGGCAATGCGGACGGATGCGACCAGCGTCTGCGTCCACTCGAGAGTCGACTCGGGCCAGCGGCCGGAGATCAGAATCCCGTTCAACAGACCCTCCTGATGAAACGGGGTAAGGCCGATCGGAATGGACTGCATCAGATCCTCCCTCCACAGCGCGGCCGGGGCTCATTCGGCCCGCTCGCTTCGCTCCCGGCGCCGGGTGTGAACCCGGTCTCGTGAATATGCCTCCGGCAGGGACTGTGGACAACTCGAAACACCGGGTTGTGACGCTTCTTTTACACGCGGTAAACCGATCAGTAGACGGACAGGGTCGTCGGATCGTCGGCCCGACCAGGCACACTGGATCGGGTGAAGAACTCGCCACCACTGCGGCCGATGGAGATCGCGTCCATCGCCATCTTCGGTGGTCTTACGGTCGCCGCGGTGGTGGTTGCCGCGGTCATCCCCCTGGCCCAGGCCGCCGGACTGCTCGCTCCGGTGCCGCTGGCGCTCGTCGCGGCCCGTACTCGCCCGCGCGCACTCATCGCCGCAACGGTGGCGACCACGCTGGTTGCCTTCGCGATGGCCGGGACGGGCGCGATGGCCACCGTCGTCGGGTCTGCGCTGGTCGGCGGAATCGTCGGTGACCTCAAACGGCGCGGCCGGGGGCTCGGCAGCATCCTGCTCGCCACGCTGATCGCGTCGCCGCTGATCGGTGGGCTCTCGGTGATCGCGCTCCTGATCCTGGTGCCGCTGCGCAACCTCGCGATCGAGGCCATGACCAATTCGATCAACGGTGTCGCCAAGTGGCTGCACCGCTGGGACCCGCTGTCGTGGCTGGGGGACTGGCTGGAGACGGTGAGTCAGAGCCTCGCGTCGCATTGGTGGGTGTGGATCTGGGTGTCGGGCACCGTCGGAACCGCGGTGTCGTTGCTGGTGGCGTGGTGGATTCTGGGCGCCGTCATCCGGCGTCTCGCGGATGTGCCGAGCGAGGACACCCTGGCGTCGGACCTGACGTCCGACGACGAGCACGACATCGCGCCGCTGCCCTTGCGCGCCACCGATGTGGGTTTCGCCTACCGGGCGGGTGCCCGCCAGGTGTTGCACGACGTCGACCTGACGATCGAGAAGGGCGAGTTCGTCGCGATCGTCGGCGCCAACGGTTCGGGCAAGTCGACGCTGGCCAAGGTGCTGGCCGGTCGGGCGCCCACCACCGGCTCGATCACCCGGCCGGGACTGGCGGGCCTCGGGCAGCGCGGGGGTACCGCGATGGTGCTGCAGCGACCGGAGACCCAGATGCTGGGTTCCCGTGTCGCCGACGACCTCGTCTGGGGACTTCCCGCGGATGCCGACGTCGACGTCGAGGCGTTGCTCGCGGAAGTGGGGTTGGCCGGGCTCGGCCAACGCGAGACCAGCGATCTGTCCGGCGGGCAGCAGCAGCGTCTCGCGATCGCCGCCGCGCTCGCCCGCGATCCGGCTCTGCTCATCGCCGACGAGGTGACCTCGATGGTCGATCCGCTCGGGCGCGAACAGTTGCTGGAGTTGCTGGCCGGGTTGCCGGCGCGGCGCGGGATCACGGTCGTGCTGATCACGCATCGTGGAACCGAGGCCGCACGGGCCGACCGCGTCATCCACCTCGTCGACGGTCGGGTGGTGCCGCACGCACCGGATTGGGTGCCGACCGGCGTGACCGAGGACGAACCCGTTGCAGCTTCGACGCTGCACGTGCGGCCCCATCACGCGCCCCCGGAACCGCTGCTGGTGGTCGACCACGTGGGGCACGCGCATCTGGCGGGTTCGCCGTGGGAAGTGGTTGCGCTGCAGGATGTCTCGCTGACCGTGCATCGTAGCGACGGGGTGTTGATCGTCGGCGGAAACGGTTCGGGGAAAACAACTCTCGCGTGGATCATGGCAGGTTTGATCGCGCCGGGATCGGGCACGGCCACGCTCGACGGCGCTCCGGTGACCGGTCAGGTGGGCAAGGTCGGACTCGGCTTCCAGCATGCGCGGCTGCAACTGCAGAAGGCGACGGTCGGCGACGAGATCATGGCGGCCGGCGGCGACAAGGTGGGCACGGCCGAGGTGGCCCGGGTGCTCGAACTCGTGGGCCTGCCCCGGGAGATGGCGACCACCGGCGTCGACGCGCTGAGTGGTGGACAGATGCGCCGCGTGGTGCTGGCCGGTCTGATCGCCCGGACCCCGCAGGTGCTGGTTCTCGACGAACCGCTCGCCGGGCTCGATCCCTATGCGCGACAAGAGATCGTCGACCTGCTGGCCCGGCTACGACGCGACGGGCAGACGATCGTGATCATCTCGCACGATTTCGAGGCGCTGGACAGCGTGTGCGATAGGCGGGTTGAACTCGTCGACGGTCGGCTCGACGCAGGGGCCGCGCTTGCCGGAGGTGCCCGATGACACGCACCGGAGGTCTCCGATGACACGCACCGGAGGTGCCCGATGACAATGCGGATGGTGCCGCTTCGGCAGGTGCCGGGCAACTCGTTTGTGCATCGGCTGTGGGCCGGGACGAAACTCCTGATCGTGCTGATCCTGGGGATCATGACCTGGGTGCTGCCGTCGTGGCCTGCCCTCGGGATGGTGGCCGCGGTCGTGTTGCTGACCGCACTTGCCGCGGGAATTCCGTTGGGCGCGTTGCCGCGTCCGCCGTGGTGGTTCTGGGGTCTGATCGGTGTGGGGGTCGCGGTCAACGCGTCGTTCGCCGGTCTGCCTGCGGTGCTGGTCTTCCTGCGCGCCGTGGCATTGGGCCTGGTGTTGGTGGGGATCTCCATCCTCGTCATCTGGACCACCCCGATGGCCGAGGTCGCACCTGCTCTCGCGCGGCTCATGCGGCCGCTGCGCTGGTTCCGGCTCCCCGTCGACGAGTGGGCGGTCGCGATTGCGCTGTGCCTGCGTGGTCTGCCGATGCTCATCGAGGAACTGCGCATGCTGCGCGCCGCCCACAAGCTGCGCCCGGTCACCAAGGGCCGCACCGATCATCCGTCGGCCGAGATGGGGATCATGGACATGATCACCGCAGCGATGTCGTCGGCCCTTCGACGCAGCGCCGAGATGGCCGAGGCGATCACCGCGCGTGGCGGCACCGGCCGGCTCACGGCGTATCCATCGGGGCCGAAGCGTGCGGATTTTGTTGCGCTGGCGGTGGTCGCGGTCGCGTGTGGGGTGGCGATCGTGGCGACGATCCTGCTCTGATCCCATCCGCGCCCTGAGTGCGGGCCTCACGACCGTCGGCCTGGCCGACAGGTCGGATATGTCCGTCCCTGCACTTGGTCCTCTACGGTAGGAACGTCGTTCACGATCGAGACGAGGTGCGTCATGCTGACGAAGTACGTTCGTCGGGCCCGGGACCGAGCGCCCGAGGTCACGACGATGGAACTGTTCTTCGACCTCGTCTACGTCTTCGCCATCACCCAGCTCGCGGCGCTCCTCGCGCATCACCTCACCTGGGAGGGCGCGCTCCAGACGCTGGTGCTGTTCGGCGCGGTGTGGTGGGTGTGGAACTACACCACGTGGGCGACCAACTGGATCGACCCCGACCGCCTGCCCGTGCGGGTGCTGCTGGTGATCCTGATGGGTCTGGGGCTCATCATGTCGAGCGCCATCCCGGAGGCCTTCGACGAGCGCGGCATGCAGTTCGCGGTGGCGGTCGCGGCGATGCAGATCCTGCGCCCACTGTTCATGGCAATCTCGTTGCGCGGGGACCCCATTGGCCGTAATTACGTCAACCTCGGGGTGTGGTCGACGGTGGCCGGCGCCGTGTGGATCACCGGCGCCTTCGTCGACGACGCGAAGCTCCGGCTACTCATCTGGGCGGTCGCACTGGGGATCGACGTCGCCGGACCCATGGTCGATCTGTGGGTTCCCGGCTTGGGTTCGACGCCGATGGAATCCTGGACGCTGTCGTCGGGCCACCTGGTGGAGCGCAATCGGCTGATCTTCATCATCGCGCTCGGCGAGACGGTGCTGTCGGTGGGACGCGAGTTCTCGGAGGTGCCCGCCACCACGATCGCCTACGTGTCGTTCGTCGTCGGCTTCGCGCTCACCGTCTCGTTCTGGTGGCTGTACTTCGCCCGGCACGCCGATATCGCCGAGGAGCGACTCGCGGATTCGAGCAATCCCGCCGCCGTCGCCCGAGGTGCCTACGCCTACTCGCATGCGATCTTGGTGGGCGGCGTGATCGTCGCTGCCGTCGGCACCGAGTTGATGATCGCCCATCCGCACGAGCACGCCATCACCGGAACCGCCGTGGCCATTGCGGGCGGCCCGGCGATCTTCCTGGTGGGCCTCGCGTTGTTCGTGTACTCGACCGGCGGCATCGACCGTTTCGAAGGGCTCGTCGTAGCCATCAATCTGGCGGTTCTGGTGGCCATCGCGGTGATCGCCGACGTCGCAGACCTTCAACTCTGGATCGTCTCGCTGCTCGTCCTGGTCCCCATGTACGCGATGGTCGGCCTGGCCGCGCTACATGCCGCCCAGAATCCCGAGCCCGACGACGAGGGCACACACAAAACTCCCACTTACACATGAGATCTCGTGTGTAAGTGGGAGTTTCAGGTGTAGCAGTCAGGCGGAGACGACGAGTCCCGGTCCCTGGCTCGTCGCGGTGGCGTAGCGCTCGCCCGCGTCGGCCCAGTTGACCACGTTCCACCAGGCCTTGACGTAATCCGGCTTCACGTTCTGGTAGTCGAGGTAGAAGGCGTGCTCCCACATGTCCAGCATGACGACCGGGATGATCGCCGCCGGGATGTTGCCGCTCTGGTCGGTGAGCTGCAGGATCACCAGGTTGCCGCCGATGGTGTCGTAGCCCAGAATGGCCCAGCCCGACCCCTGCAGGGTGGTCGCGGCCGCGGTGAAGTGGGCCTTGAACTTGTCGAAACCACCGAACTGCTCGGTGATCGCGGTGGCGAGAGCACCGTCGGGCTCACCGCCGCCGTTGGGCGACAGGTTCTTCCAGAAAATGGAGTGGTTGGTGTGCCCACCGAGGTGGAACGACAACGTTGCCGAGAGGCCGTAGACCTTGCCGGCGATCGACTCGTCGTCGCGCGCGGCGGCCAGCTTCTCGAGGGTGTCGTTGGCGCCCTTCACATACGTTGCGTGGTGCTTGTCGTGATGGAGCTCCATGATCTTGCCAGAGATGTGGGGCTCGAGGGCTCCATAGTCGTAAGGGAGATCCGGCAAGGTGTATTCAGCCACGGTATTCCTCTCTGAGGTGACGCTCGTTCTCACTGTTCACGCGCGGTCTTCGACGGTGTCGTCCCTGGCCGCGCGGGCACTTCCACCCTTCCGCAGAGCATGGGGGATTGCAACAAACGGGCGAAAAAGACTTCAAGTGGGGTTGAACTACACGAACCCGATCGGCCGACGAGATTCTACGGAAATATGTTGTCGGCCTTGGTGATTGGACTCGGTGACCGGACTCAGATGAGGACGAGCACGACGAACAGAACCAGAAGGGCGGCGATGCTCAGCGCCGTGGTGCGACAACGGGCACCCACGTTGTAGGCGGCACGCGGAACGGCCGGACGCGACGGTCGGAGAGCGCCACGGAGATCGCCGCTTGCGTGAGTCGCCATCGTCACCTTCCGCACTGCCTTGTGGGCGGGACGAACTGCGTGAGCCCCGTCACAGATGTGATGGACGCCATTAAAACAGAGTCGGTCAATCGACTCAACCCGGCGATCGGGGCTCCGCGTAGACTTGGCGCATGTCGTGGCTTGACCAGCTGTTATCCGGACGCGCACACAAGCAGGAACTCGTCGCAGCCGACGCCGCCCTGGCCGGACGCGAGATCGCGCAACCGCTCGCCTCGGAGAACATCGTCCTGCATCATCCGATGCGCGGAACACCGGATGAGAACTGCGGCGGTGTCGGTCGCTTCGACGGCTACCAAGCGGTGATCCTCGCGGGCGGGTGCTTCTGGGGCGTCGAGGAGATCTTCTGGCAGGTCCCCGGCGTGTACACGACCGCGGTCGGCTATGCGGGCGGGTACACCCCCAACCCCACGTACGAAGAGGTCTGTTCGGCCCGCACCGGACACACCGAATCCGCGCTCGTCGTCTTCGATCCCGCTGAGATCGACCTCGAGGGCATCCTCAAGACCTTCTGGGAGACCCACGACCCGACCCAGGTGATGCGACAGGGCAACGACGTCGGCACGCAGTACCGGTCGGCGATCTTCACGCTCACCGAGGCCGACGCCGAGCTGGCGCGCGGCACCGCGGAGAAATTCGCGACAGCGCTTGCCGAGGCAGGCCTCGGCAAGATCGCGACCGAGATCGCTCCGCTCGCCAAGGCCGGTGACGGGCACTTCTACTACGCCGAGGACTACCACCAGCAATACCTGGCGAAGAACCCGCACGGCTATCGCTGCCACGCGGCGACCGGAATCCACTACCCCGCGTAAGTGCCGGTGACCGAACAGATTTCGCGGCGGCAATGGAATCGCACGCTGCTGCATCGTCAGCACCTGCTCGAACGCGTCGAGGAAGACGCCATCGAGATCCTCGACCGATGCGTCGGACTGCAGGCCCAGGATCCACGTGCGCCGTTCTTCGGATTGCTGTCGCGGATCGAGGGATTCGATTCGAGCGAACTCGACGACCTGCTCACCGAACGCGAGGTGGTGCGCATCGCCTTGCTGAGGTCGACGCTGTTCGTCGTCGACGCCGAGGACGCGCGGTGGATCCGACCCCTCGCCCAGCCGGTGCTCGACGCCGACCTCCGCCGCAACCACGCGTCGAAGCTGGTCACTGCGACGGCCGAGCAGGTCCTCGCCGACGCCGACGAGCTGTTGGCCGGCCGGGAATTGCGCGGTGCCGAACTTGGTGCAGCCCTCGCGACTCGGCACCCCGACGAGCAGCCAACGGTGCTGACCGCCATCGCACGATGCGGGCTGCCGCTGGTGCAGGTGCCGCCGCGCGGGCTGTTCCGTGGGAAGCAGGCGGTGACCTACCAGCGCTTCGACGACTGGGTCGGACCCGGCGAACCCGCGATCGCGGGCGACGAGGCCCGTAAGGATCTCATCCGGCTCTACCTGCGGGGTTTCGGGCCGGCGACCGTGCAGGGCATCCAGACGTGGTGCGGACTCACTGGGCTGCGACCACTCGTGGTGGCGATGGAGGCCGATTGGGAGCTCGCGCGGCTCAGCGGCCCCGACGGCGAGGACCTCTACGACCTCGAGGGTCTCGACATCGTCGACGACGGCCCGGTGCCGCCGCGTCTGGTCGCACCCTTCGACAATGTCCTTGTCGCACAAGCAGATCGACGACGCATCGCCGACGAGGAAGTCTATCGGCGCACGGTCACCGCCAACGGCGCATCGCCGGGCTTCGTTCTCGTCGACGGTTTTCTGGCCGGCACCTGGCGCGTCCGGAACGACGGCACGGTGGGCGTGGAGTACTTGCGCGAGGTGTCGGCGAAGGCACGACGGGATGTCGATGCGGAGGTCGATCGGGTGGAGACTTTCGTCGGCTAACTGCCGGTCCGCGGGTTCCGGCTGGTGATGCAGTAGCGGCGACCCACCGGGTCGGCCATCACGGTCCACCGGTCGTGGGCGACGATCACCCGGGCGCCCCAATCCTCGTGGCGGGCCACCTCATCGGCCACCGAATTGGTGGCGACGTCGAGGTGGGCACGAGTGCGCGTGGGCACGCCCTGCGCGTCGCGGGCCGGCTCGTCGAGCCGTTGAAGCAGGATGCCCAGCGTGAGCTTGGGGTCACGGCGCAGCGCAACGAGCTCGGGTCTGCTGGTCGCCTTGGTGGCGGCACCGGTGATCTGTGACCAGAACAGCACCTCCGCGTCGAAGAGATCCCGCGGGCAGTCGATGCACACCTGGTCGATGATGCTGATCGCGTCACCCGGCCACCGGATCGGCCGTGACTTGCGTGCTTCGCCCTCCCACGGCACGAGGCAGAACACCATCCCGCCGGGCGAGGCCAAGGTGAGGTACTTGCCATGGTCGGCCACCGACGTGGCGCCGAGGGCAAGTGCTTCGGTTGCGGCAGTGCGTGGATCGTCGGTGTGGATGTCGAGGTGGACGCCACCCGGACCGTCGTCGATGCGTTGCACGCGCAGGTGGGGATCGCCGAAGAAGGGTTCGAGTGAGGCGAACTCGCGGTGCTCACCCCGCGGCGGCGACACGGTGCTGCCCGCGATGGCCCGCCAGAACGTGACCTCCGGACCGAACTGTTCGGCCGGGAAATCGAGGAATGCGCTCAGCCACCGCACCTGCATGCGCAAAGTGTAGGTCGGCGGATACGCGGACCCGGCTGTGCACGCCCTAGACTCGACGCAATGAACGCAGGAGTCCTGGGCAAGCTGGGCAAAAAGCTCTCGAAGTCGCACACCGAGCAGGTCGCGGTGGTGCGCCTCGACGGCCCGATCGGCGCGTCGCCGGTCGGACGACCCGGCCTCACCACCGACACGGTGGAACCGATCCTCAAGCGCGCATTCGCGACCGAACGGCTCAAGGCCGTCGTCGTGGTGATCAACTCGCCGGGTGGCTCACCGGCACAGTCGGAGTACATCGCCGAGCGGATCCGGCAGCTCGCCTCGGAGAAGGGTGTGCCGGTCCTGGCGTTCTGCGAGGACATCGCGGCCTCGGGCGGGTACTGGATCGCCTGCGCCGCCGACGAGATCATCGCCGCCCACACCTCCATCGTCGGATCGATCGGTGTCGTGTCCTCGGGATTCGGACTCGCGGACGTGTTGTCGCGGTTCGGTGTGGAGCGTCGGCTCTACACCTCGGGCGACAACAAGGCCCGGCTCGACACCTTCTCGCCGGAGACGGCCGAGGATGTGGAGTGGCTCAAGGGACTGCAGCGACAGCTCCACGAGTCGTTCATCACCTGGGTACGGCAGCGCCGCGGCAAGAAGCTCAACGGGCCCGACGACGAGCTGTTCAGCGGGGACGTCTGGGTGGGCGCCAACGCGGCCGAGGTGGGCCTCGTGGACGGCATCGGTGTGATGCGGTCGGTGATCGCCGAGCGTTACCCGGATGCCGAGATCACCGTCGTCGAGGCGCCCAAGCCGTTGCTCGCCCGAGTGATCGGCAGGCAGATGTCGATGAGCGGAGGCGGGTCGGTGGACAGCGTGCTCACGGTGCTGGCAGAAAGCATCACGACCGGTGTACTGGCCGCCGTGGACCGGGCCCAGACGCTGCGAACCACATACTCGACTCGGCTCTGAAGCGCAATTTTCCCCAGGTTTATCCACAGGCTTTCTCAACGGGAAGATTCTGCGAGACCCGACAGATCCATGCACTCATGTGAATTTTGTGTGCGCAGGCTGCACCTTTGTAGTGACGCCCGTCACATAGCAGATGGCCTTGGCCAGCATGTTTCCACAGTTTCCACAGTCTCATCCACAGGTTGACCGTCAGGGTTGATTGTTCTGAGCGGCGTCGATCGTTCACATGTGGATAGAAGTATGATGGTCGACATAGTCGGCTGTTCGGACGGTGTGGTCCGCGTCGGGAGCTCGCTGTGCCACCATGGAATGCGTGAGCATGGGCGACATTGCATCGGTTGCGGTCAACGAACTCCCGGACGACTTCAGCGGAGTTGCCGACGTGGTGATGCTCGACGTCCGCGAGGACGATGAGTGGGCAAACGGACACATCCGTGGCGCGGTGCACATTCCGATGGGGGATGTCCCCTCCCGACTCGAAGAGATCGACCTCGACGCGGAACTCTTCGTGGTCTGTCATTCCAGCGGCCGGTCGATGCGAGTGCTGCAGTACCTGGCTCAGGTCGGCTACGAAGGGTCCTGCGTGGAAGGCGGCATGCTCGCCTGGGTGCAGCAGGGACGTCCGGTCGAGGTGGGTGGCCCGGCCGGGAACGACGATCGCGGATGATCGATCTCTGCCCGCGGTGCCGCATTCAGGCGCCGCACCGCCCGGGCCGTGAACGGTGCCCCCGCTGCGGTGGCCCACTGTCCGTCGTCGAAGACGCGCATCAGGCGCTGGCCGTGGCCGGTGCTCAACCCGGTCAAGCCCCACCCGGTCATGTCGCACCCGGTCATGTCGCACCCGCCCAAGCCCCACCCGCCCAAGCCCCACCCGCTCGACCCCAGCAGCCGCCTGCCTACCCGGGGCGGTACCGCAACCAGGGTCCGGCTCCCGCGGGATACGTTCGGCCGGGGCCGGCCTGGGGGCCCGGTGGCCGCCCGCGGCTGTACCGAGCGGCAAACATGCGTTGGGTGGCTCGCCGCCCACCGGAATCGATTCCCCCGCAGCGCCCGCAACGACCCCGGGGTCCGCGGTCGATCCCGCGCTACGCATACCTGCCGACGTGGGGCCTTCGGGACCGGCCCGTCTCCGAGGAACACGCCGTCGATCCGGTCGAGAACGCCCAGTCGCAACTGCGTCTGGCGCTCCTGGTGACCGGTGGCATCCTTGCGGCCTCGGCGGTCGTTCACCTGTTGCGCTACATCCTGTTGACAGTGAACCGGACCACGCCGATCCCGAAGTGGCTCATCGACACCTCGACCGTCCTGGTCCTCGGGTGCGGCGTACTGGGTGTCCTGTCGTTCATCGTGGCCACCGCTGCGTTCGTGGCCTGGGTGATCGAGGTGCGCAAGCAGTCGTACGGTCTGGCAGACCGGCTGGACCCGCGGCGCCGACGGTGGCTCATCGTGCTCGGCGGCATACCCCTCGTGAACATCGTGGGTGGCGGGCTCCTCATCGCCGAGGCAGCCGACGTACGCCCGGATCTCGACCGGGAACTCATCCGTCGCCGTCTCATCCGCCTCTGGGTGGCGTGGGGCATCGTCAACGCGGTGGCGATCGCGGCGATCGTCTTCCGCCTGTACGCGTGGCAGTCCGGTTCGATCCAATCCGGCGCCAACGCCCTGACGATGGTGATCATCAGCGCGGTGGTGTCGTCGGTGTTCGCATTCTGGATGGCCGACCGCGTTCCTCGCCTGTTTGCCGCACCAGCGCCCGACCCGGTGCCCGACAAACGCTGGGTAGTGCTCGCGTGAGCGCCCAGGGCCCTGCCGATGTCGCCGAACAGGTTTCCCGTTCGGGAAAGCCCGCAGTGGTCGCTCACCGTGGAGCCTCCGGGCACGTGGCCGAGCACACGCTGGGCGCCTACGAACTCGCCCTCGCCCAGGGAGCCGACGGCCTCGAGTGCGATGTTCGGCTGACCAGCGACCACCAACTCGTCTGCATCCACGACCGCACCGTCGATCGCACCTCCGACGGCACCGGCGCGGTGAGTGAGATGTCGCTGGCGCAACTGCGCGAGTTGGACTTCGGTAGTTGGCACGACCCAGGCAAGCCCGCGTCGGTTCTCACCCTGCGCGAACTGCTGACCCTCACGCTGGATTGGCGCCGACCGGTCCGCTTGTTCATCGAGACCAAACATCCGGTGCGCTACGGCAGTCTGGTCGAGCAGACCCTGCTGGAGACGTTGCACGAATTCGGCGTTGCGGCACCGCCGTCGGCCGACCACAGTCGGGCCGTGGTGATCTCGTTCTCATCGGCCGGCGTCTGGCGTATCCGGCGGCACGCACCGATGCTGCCGACGATCCTGCTCGGCGACACTGCGCGCGTACTCGGCGGCAGCGCCGCGACGGCGGTGGGGGCCACCGGAATCGGCCCCTCGGTGGCCACGTTGCGCCAGTATCCGGACCTGGTGGATCGCGCGGCAGCGGCCGGTCGGGTGACCTACTGCTGGACGGTGGACGAACTCGTCGACGTCCAGTTGTGCGCGGATCTCGGCGTCCGGTGGGTGGCCACCAATCATCCGGCACAGGTGCGGGACTGGCTCGTCACCGTCGACTGACGAAAACTGGGAGACCATGGGTAAGAAGAGCAAGCGGGGCAGCGGACCGCGCCCCGGCAGCAATCGCGCCGAGCGGGTCGCAGCCCGAAAAGCAAGGCAGGTAGCGGCTCTCGCGCCGCCACCGCGCCCGTTCGGCGGGCTCGCCGCCGAATGCGATCTGGTCGCGCTGCGCACTTTTGTCGCTTCGGCGACCGCTCGGGTGGATCTGGTGGAACCCGGGCCGCCCGCACCCGAACTGACCTCGGTGCTCGCCGACGACGACGCGCCGCTGCGCGAGGTGGTGCCCGGTGTACGCAACGAAGTGACCCTGGCCACCGTCCTGCCCGGGGCCATCCCTGCCCTCGTGCGTGAAACGCGGGATATCCCAGAGGGATTCGTCGGGTTGCAGACCGAGCCGGACCGCGTCGAGCTGGGCGCGGAGCTGGCTGCCGCGATCGAGTGGGCGGCTCACGCCAAACCCGGCGAGCAATTCGGGCCGACGTCGTCTCCCGATCTGCTCGATATCGTGAAAGTCGATGCACCGCTTGATATCACGGTGTACGAGGACTTCTCGTGGTGGTTCCCGCCCGGCACCGACGTGCCACCGGAGATCGCCGAGATGTTCGAGCGCGCAAACGATTCGGTGTTGCCGACGGCGCGCCTGCGGACGGCAGCCGGGGTCGGGGCGCCGTGGTGGGTGGATGCCGGTGAGCGAGCCCATCTTCGGTGGATCCGCCCGGAACCCGAGGATGATCTCATGACGGCGTTGGCCCGACTTCACGCCGCGGGGCGGCTCACGCTGGGTGAGGGGTCGCGCTTCGCCGGGTCTTTCCGCACCCACGGGCTGTTGGTTCCGGTTTTCGACCTCGACAACGAGATGCACCACGAGGAGTGGTATCCCGGCGTCGACCAGTTCGAGACGTGGCTCGGTGACGCACTCGCAGAAACCGCCCCGCTCACCCCGGACGAACGGAGTTCACGGGACGGCATCCGCGGACGTCAGGTCACGCTGCGCTGAACCTCGGCGTCAGAGGTTTCCGCCGGCCGCCGGCGGGGCGGTGGCGTCGTTCGCGTCGGCGGTGTTGAGTTCGCGTTCCACGAAGTTCTCCAGGTCGAACAGATTGCCTTGGGCGCGTTCGGCAATGGTGCGCAGGGTGGTCATCGTGGCGACCTCCTCGACCTGCTCCTTGAGGAACCACTGCATGAACTGCTCACCGAGGTAGTCGCCGGTGTCGCGGGCCGACTTCGCGAGGTCGACGATCTGCTGGGTGACCGCCTGCTCCTGGGTCAGCGCGAGCTCGATCGGCGCCTTGTAGTCGTCGAAGTCCGTTCGCGGGGCGTCGATCCCGGGAACCTGGACGGCCATGTCCCGGTCGAGGAAGTACTGCACGATCATCATCGCGTGATTGCGCTCTTCCACGGACTGTTGGTAGAAGTGCCTGGCCAACTGCGGCATGTCGTGATTGTCGTAGTAGAGCGCGACCGCGATGTACTGCTGCGACGAGAAGAATTCGTTGCTGATCTGGTCGTGCAGGAGCTGGTGGAATTTCGTTCGTTCGGTGCTCATGAGATCCATTCTACGTGGATCGCAGATGCACGACGATGAAGTTCTCCCTAACTAAGGTTAGTCTGACCTGCGAATATGCTGTCATCGATGATCAGTTGACGACTCCACCGGTGGTGTCGAGCAGTTGCTCGGGCACCGGTTTGCCGGCCTTGAGGTACTCGAAGAACTGCTTGGTGTTCTCCGACACCGGGAGCACCGATTCGCCGCCGTCGAATTCCGCTGGGCCCGTTGGTGTTGTCGTCGTGATCGGATCGTCGCGCAGGGCGAAGGCGAGGGCGGCGAGGTTCCAGATGTGATCGTGACGGTCGACGACGAGGGCGTCGACCGCCCCGTTGACAAAGCCGAAGAACCGGAACGGATTCAGCAACACCCCGGGGCTGGTGGCCCGAGATACCAGCGCGGAGAGGAACTTCCGTTGGTTGACCACGCGCACGAGGTCGGCCTGCGGGAAGTCGCGCGAGCGGACCAGGGTCAGGGCCTGACGGCCGTTGAGCCGGTGGCACCCCTTCTTCAGCGGTGGTCCGGCCTTGGGGTCGTTGATGGGTTGGTCGAGACAGATGTCGACGCCGCCCACAGCGTCGACGAGGGTGTCGAATCCGCCGAATCCGACCTCCGCGTAGTGGTCGATACGCAGGCCGGTGAGGTTCTCCACCGTGCGCACCAGCAGTTGGGCGCCACCGGAGTTGAAGGCCGCGTTGATCTTTGCCGTGCCGACGCCGGGGATGTCGACGTACAGGTCACGCGGCAAACTGACGATGAGCGGCTTCCCGTCCGGCGGATTGTGCACCAGCATGATGGTGTCCGTGCGGGCGCCTTCCGCGTCGCCGGTGGACAGGTCGGTGCGCTGTTCGTCGGAAAGGTCTGCGCGCGAATCTGTTCCGACGATGAGCCAGTTGGTGCCGGGCGTGTCACCGGGGCGTCCGGCGTAAGAGACCAGGGCGTCGACCCGGTGCAGCTTGCTGTCGTAGTAGAAGACCATCGCGACCATGCCGACCACGATCACCAGCAACAGCACCAGCAGAATGCGCAGGATCGGCCAGCGGCGCCGACGACGCGGGCGTTTGACGTCGCGGGGTGCGGCGGGCGGCGGCGGCTGGGAGCGTCGGTGGTCGGGGTCCCGATGGGACGGCCTGGCGGGCCGCGGCGCCTCCGCCGGAATGGGCTCCGGCTTCTGCGTCGGCGCGTACTCGCGTGCCCCGGGTGGGCGGTTGCCCGACCGTCGGTCGTCCGGCCGGTGAGTGCCGGGAACGGCCGACCACGCCTGCGGAGGGTGATAGATCTCACCCGGTCGGCCGGCCGAGCGGACGGTCGCGGCGTCGGGCTGGGGTGATCGGGGTCGCTGCGGACCACGCGGATCCTGGTACGGGCGAGGTGGCGGCTGAGGGCCTCGCGGCGGCGGGTTCGGCGGACCCTGCCTACGCATCATCGGCGGGTCCGGCTGGTTCATCACATCCAATGTACTGACGAGAGCCCCGCAGAGTTCCCGAGATAGCCGGACATTGTCGGCTCGCGAGCCCTTCGAGGCTCGCAAGCTCGCACCTCAGGGAGCGGCAGAAGGCTTCAGCCCACCCACGACAGGTGGTCGCTGAGCAGGGCATATCCGACGAATGCCACGACGTCGATGACGGCGTGGGCGATCACGAGCGGCCAGGTGCGTCCGCAGATCTGGAAGTAGCGGCCGTACACGAGGCCCATGACCACGTTCCCGAGGCCGGCGCCGAGCCCCTGATACAGGTGGTAGGTACCGCGCAACACCGCACTCGCGGCGAGCGCGCGATTCTCGCCGACACCGAGCTGGCGCAGCCGGGTGATGAAGTAGGCCACCACGATGATCTCCTCGGCCGCGGCATTACCGACCGCAACCAGGATCAGCACCGGCCACTGCCACCACGTGTCCGCCGTCGCGGGCACCAGGTGAGCGTTGACGCCCAGCGCGCGGGCGACGGCCACCAGGGCCAGCCCGGGCAGGCCGATCACCGCGGCCAACGCCAGACCGGGCGGCACGTCGCGGCGGGGCGAGAGACGACGCAGACCGGCCTGGGCGAACCCGACGCCGCTGCGCCACAGCAGGTAGACGCCCAGCGCGGCGATCGCGAACAGTCGAAGCCCGCTCATCACCTGCCGGATCGCGTCGATGACGTCGAACTCCGAGCGGCTCGGGTTGAGGGCAACCGTGGTGCCGCCGATACCGCCGGCCATCTGACTCTCGATGAGCGACAGGACGGCGTAGATCGCGGAGAAGCCGAAACTCAGGACCCCGACGATGGCCAGTTCGATCCACAGCGCCCGACGCTGGGTGGGGTCGGTGATCACCTCGATGCCGTGCGAACCCGACGGGTTCCACAGGGCACGCGGCGAGAGGGCCATGGCGGCCAGATTACGGTGCGGCGATCCCCGCAGGGGGCCGGTCAGTCGGGGAGGCTGTTCATGAACGGGCAACCCGCCAGCGAACGCAGTGCGTGCGAGAGTTCGTAGACGTCGGTGACCGGTCGGGGGAAGGGGAGCCGCACGTCGGAGTCGCCGTCGACGGTCTCGATGCGGAAGCGGATGCCGAAGCGGTCGAGACCCAGCGGGCGGATGCGCCCCTTGCGGAGGTGCCGCGGGAGGCGTCGGACCAGTTGGTCGATGATGTCGGCGTGGTCGGCGTCGAGGTGGGCGATCCACCCGTTCTCGTACTCCCAGAACGGGTCGGGGGTGGCGTCGGCCAGCTCGGCAGCGCTCACCGATGCCGCGCCGGAACCGCTCGCGATCACCGCGGAGTCGATCTGCAGCCGCAGCATCGAACTGCCGTGCCCGATGTCGAGCAGGCCGCCGTCGGGATGCTCGGCAGCGATCTCGATCGCGAGGTCACGCTCGAGGTCGGCCGGAACCGGGTGCAGGACGCCCTTCAGCCAGATCAGCGACCGCACCCGTTCGCGCAGGTCGATCGGTGCGCAATCGGTGATCTCCAGCATCGCCGCGACCCCGTCGGGAGCGTCGACCACCGCCGCCATCGCGTCGCCACCGGTCGGTACCAGCACAAACGCCTGCGACTCGAAGAGATGCACCACGTTGACCGCGATGGGGTCGATGGCACCGGTGTCGGTCCCGGTCGATTCGGCACCCTCGACGGCGAGGATCGCGTCGCTGACCCGACGACATGCCGTCTGGATCATCTCGGCATCCGTCGGACGGTCGGTGACGGTTCGGGTCATGTCGGTGTCTCTCTCGGATCGGAAACGCCCGTGCCGGGCTTGCAAGGTAACCCTAACCTAATTCGAGACTGTGAGTGGAGTCAACGCCAGGATGAACAAAAGCACCCGAAGGAGTTCATCTTCTCCTCGCGGCGAGCGGTCGCAGGTGTCGACTACTGTCGTGGAGTGTCCGTGTTCGCGTACTTCGGCCCTGCCGGCACCTTCACCGAGATGGCGCTCGATCAGGCCCTTGCGACCCCGCGCATCGCCGAATCGCTGAGGCTAGGTGGCGGTATCGAGCGGGTTGCCGCTGCCAGTCCGGGCGCCACCATCGAGATGGTGCGCAGCGGTGCCGCCGACTATGGATGTGTCCCGATCGAGAGCACGCTGGAAGGAAATGTCTCGGCGACCGCCGACGCACTCATCCCGCCCGGCGCCGGCGACAAGGGTCGGGTTCAGGTCTTCGGTGAGACGACGCTCGACATCGCCTTCACGATCGCCGCTCGCACCGCGCTCGCACCGGAAGAGGTGCGGACGGTCGCCGCCTACCCGGTGGCGGCCGCTCAGGTGCGCAGTTCGG
The DNA here is from genome assembly GCF_053588675.1 of Gordonia sp. NPDC003422. Taxonomy (NCBI): domain Bacteria; kingdom Bacillati; phylum Actinomycetota; class Actinomycetes; order Mycobacteriales; family Gordoniaceae; genus Gordonia; species Gordonia sp. NPDC003422. Next base: position 9,822 of record NZ_JBSFQL010000011.1, on the reverse strand, counting down.
TGGCAGGGCTCTATCCCGGGGCGGAGTTCGTGACGTCGGTGTCGAATGCCGCGGCCGCTCAGGACGTGGCCGCGGGCAAAGCCGATGCCGCGGTCACGACCGGTCTGGCGGCGGCGCTGTCGGACCTGACCGTCCTGGCCGACGGCATCGCCGACGCGCAGGGCGCAGCCACCAGATTCGTGATCGTCGGGCATCCCGCGCCACCCCCGGCCCGCACCGGCGCCGACCGCACCGCGGTCATTCTCGACCTGCCCAACGAGCCGGGCAGCCTGATGGCCGCGATGAACGAATGTGCTTCGCGCGGAGTCGATTTGACGCGTATCGAATCGCGACCGCAACGCGATCTGGACTACGGCAGGACGTTGGCGGGACACTACCGATTCTTCCTCGACGCCGTCGGGCACATCGACGACGACGCTGTTGCCGAGGCGCTCGCCGCCCTGCAACGACGCTGTGACCGCGTGGTGTTCCTGGGCTCGTGGCCTGCCGATCGCGGCGCCGGGTCACCACCGCCCGACCACTCGGGTTCCCGCGCCTGGCTCGACGCCATGCGTCGTGGTGACAACGCCGGAGACGGGTCCTGATGGCTCGTCTTCATCTCGTGCGTCACGGCGAGACCACGTCTAACGTGATGCGTCGCCTCGACACCGCGCTGCCCGGCGCGGCTCTCACCGATTTCGGTGTGCGCCAAGGGGTTCGCTTCGCGCTCGAGAACGCGCGGACCGAGAATGCCGTGCTGGTGAGTTCGGTGGCCCGCCGCGCGGAGCAGACCGCCGGACTGATCGGCTCGGTGTGGGAGGTCGACACCGAGGTCGTCGAGGGCCTGCACGAGGTTCAGGCCGGCGACCTCGAAGACCGGACGGACGCCGACGCGCACGACGTGTTCCGCGACGTGATGGACCGTTGGCACCACGGAGATCTGGACGCGCGCATCCCCGGCGGTGAGTCGCTGGCCATGGTCTACGACCGGTACCTGCCCGTCGTCGAGGATCTCGCCGGACGATTCCTGACCGGGCCGCAGCAGCAAGACGTCTACGTGGTGAGTCACGGTGCGGCGATCCGGCTGGTCGCCGCCCGACTGTCCGGCATCGACTCCCGGTTCGCGGCGGCAACCCACCTACGCAACACCGGCAGCATCGAACTCGAATATGTCGACGGACTCTGGGTCGTCCATCGCTGGGGTGCCGAGCAGGCGCCGTTCGGGCGCGTCGACGAACCACTGGTCGACGAGCCGATGGGCTGAGTCTCTCCGGTCGACTGACTCGAAGTTCGGTGTCAACGCCGCTGACCTGGGGAAATGCGTCAACGTGCGGCCCGCAAAATCTAGGGGACGAACTTCTTCCCCGGGGTTCGTAGTCATCCGCGAGAATTTTCTGGGGGAGGACTCCAAGGGTAGGGGAAGAAGTTTCTTCCCCTACTTTTGTGGGCGCGCGTTCCTGGCGTCGCGTTCGGCGGAACGCGACGACCGACGACGGTGACTGAGATCGGGCCCGTCAGTGTTCGCTTCCGGGACACATGCCCGGAGGACCACCGTCAGGGGCCCGATCCGGGCCAGTGGCCCCGACCTCCAACCCTTCCCGCCTCCACGATCGACGACGACGTCGGCGGGGTAGATCGCTGATCCGAAGAGTTCGGCGACCGCCCCCATGAGCTGAGAAATGCAACCCTGTCGTCGTTCGACGGGGAGGTGTGGCCAGTGAGCCGATCACCGAACCCGCCGGATCAGCCCCACCCGTTGGCGTGCAGCCACTCGTCGTCGATGCCGAAATGGTGGGCGATCTCGTGGATGACCGTCACCGCGACCTCGTGCACCACCTGATGGCGCGTGTTGCACATCGCGAGGATCGGTTCCCGGTAGATCGTGATGGTGTCCGGGAGGAAGCCGCCGTAGTCGTGGTCACGGCTGGTCAGGGCGACGCCCTGGTAGAGCCCGAGGATGTCGGGTGCTTCCGGGTGATGGGGTTCGACCAGGATCACCACGTTGTCGATGGCGTCGGTCAGCTCCGACGGGATGGTGTCGAGCGCGTCGGAGACCAGCCCGTCGAAGTCGTCGTCGGACATGTGTACGGCCACCCGATCAGCCCGCCGGTGCCGGAACTTCTTGCGGATTCGGCTGCACGCCCGGCGGCAGCGGAACCGGGGTCGGGAGTGCGCGGCCAGGAGGCGCTTGCGGTGGTGCGACCGGCCGCTTGCCGTTGATCAGCAATAGTTCTCCGCCGCCCTTGGCGTCGCCGACGAGGGTGGCAAAGCCGCCGCGTTTGTCGGGGAGCGCCAGGAAGCAGACCACCTTGCGGCTGCCGGCCAGCCAACTCGCCTCCTGGATCACCGACGAGTTGACGTTGAGAGTGGTGGCCTCGAACTTGGCCTTGCCACCGACAAACCGTTCGGCCTGCACGGGACAGATGTTGGAGAGGTAGTCGTTCTGGGTGCGGATGTTGGGCCACGGTTTGCCCGACAGGCGGTCGCCGAACCGGACCGACAAGTCGACGATGCCGGTGGTCTGGAACGCGTGCGGCTCAGCGCAGTTCACCGGATAGCCGGTCGGCTTTCGGGTGGCCCGATCGATCCCGATGCAGGTTCCCTCCGGCCACACCCGCGACTGATCCTGATCGGCGACCCGCCCGGAATACGGCATGGGCTGGCCGTCGGGTCCGGATTGTTGCAGGCCGCAGCGCAGCGCTCGCGCTCCCCGCTCCCATTCGTACTGCGACGGGTACATCATGCCGACGGAGAATTTCCCGTGCGGATCGAGTCGACCGGCCATGTACTCGTTGACGATCACCGGGCACTGCTCGTCGCGGATGGTGGCGAACCGGGCGTCGCCCGGCCACGGACCGTCCTCGCCGAACTCGGCGCCCGGGAACACCGAGGTGTCGAGCGCCCCGGCCACCTCGAAGCGGTGCTTCTGCGCGCAGTCCACCTTCGCCGGCTGACCCGGGTTCCCGGGCGGCCAATCCAGGCAGTCCCCGGGAACCGACTTCGCGAACGCGTTGTCCTCGATGCGTTCACTTTCACCGATGTCGCTCTGGCCGACGCTGCCGCTGTCGTCGAAGAGACCTGCGGCGACCGCGACGACGGCAGCGACCACGGCACCGATGATGATCGCCGACAACACCACCCGCACCGGATTGCGCGCCACTGCACCTCGCCAGCCGGACACATGTGGCGGCGGCGTTGCGGCGGGCTGGTCCGTGTACTCGGGTTCGGCGTACCCAGGTTCGGCGCCGTGCTGTGTGGTGTCCCCGAGGTCGTACGCGGTGGTCTGCTCGTCGGAAGACAGATCGTCGGCGGGTGGGTCGGTGTGGAGGTCGCCGAGTTGCTCGGTCGCATTCTCGGAATCAGCGCTCACCGGCTCGTCGGCAGTCGACTCGGTCGGCTCGTCGGGGAGCCGCTGTGATGGTGCGTCATCGGTGTCGCGACGCTCGTCGTCGTCGTTCATCGCACTCCATCATGCCTGTTGGCCCGGTGTTGCCACACCTACACTCGCCATGGTGAGTGCCGAAGACAACCACATCGACCCCGACGTCGCGGAACTGGCCGGGCGGCTTTTCGACATGGCGCGCGCCGGTGACACCGACGCGCTGAGTGCCTATCTGGATGCCGGCGTACCCGTCGACCTGCGAAATCAGTCCGGCGACACACTGGTGATGCTGGCCGCCTATCACGGGCACGTCGACACGGTCGCGGCGCTGATCGCACGTGGCGCCGACGTCGGGTTGGGCAACGACAAGGGGCAGACACCGCTGGCCGGTGCCGTGTTCAAGGGGCACGACGACGTGGTGCGCGCCCTGGTCGCCGCCGGGGCCGACCCCTTTGGCGGACACCCGTCGGCGGCGGACGCCGCCGTGATGTTCGGCCGCGACGACTATTCCTCGCTGTGGCACCCCGATGGCGGTGACCGGCCACTCCAGTAGGGTTTGAGTCGTGATCGACCTGAAGATTCTGCGTGAGAACCCAGACCTCGTGCGGGCGTCGCAGCGAACTCGTGGCGAGGACCCAGGCCTGGTGGACGCCCTGCTGGACGCCGACGGCACCCGTCGGGCGGCGATCGTCGAGGCGGACGCTCTGCGCTCCGAGCAGAAGACCCTCGGCAAACAGGTCGGCAAGGCGCAGGGCGAGGAGAAAGCGGCCTTGCTGGCCAAGGGCAAGACGCTGGCCGAACAGGTGAAGGCCGCCGTCGCCCGGCAGACCGCGGCCGACGAGAAAGCGGCGGCGGCACATCGAGCCATCTCCAACATCGTCGGCGACGGCGCGCCCGCCGGTGGTGAGGACGACTATGTGGTCCTCGAGCATGTCGGCGAACCCCGACCCATCGAGAGCCCCAAGGATCATCTCGAACTCGGTGAGTCGCTGGGACTGATCGACATGGAGCGCGGCGCCAAGGTGTCGGGCTCGCGTTTCTACTTCCTCACCGGCCAGGGTGCGCTGCTGCAACTCGGCCTGCTGAACATGGCGGCTCAGAAGGCGGTGGCGAACGGCTTCTCGCTGATGATCCCGCCCGTGCTGGTGCGACCGGAGGTCATGGAGGGCACCGGCTTCCTGGGCGCCCACGCCGACGAGGTCTATCACCTCGACAAGGACGACGACCTCTACCTGGTCGGCACCTCGGAGGTGCCGCTCGCCGGGTATCACATGAACGAGATCATCGACCTGTCCGATGGACCCAAGCGCTACGCGGGGTGGTCGAGCTGTTTCCGTCGTGAGGCGGGCAGCTACGGCAAGGACACGCGCGGCATCATCCGCGTCCACCAGTTCGACAAGGTCGAGGGCTTCGTCTACTGCAAACCCGAGGACGCCGAGGCCGAACATCAGCGACTCCTGGGCTGGGAGAAGGACATGCTCGCCGCGATCGACGTGCCCTACCGCGTCATCGACGTCGCGGGCGGCGATCTCGGGTCGTCGGCCGCGCGCAAATTCGATTGCGAGGCATGGGTTCCGACGCAGAACACCTACCGCGAGCTGACGTCGACCTCCAACTGCACCACCTTCCAGGCCCGACGCCTCTCGGTGCGCTACCGCGACGAGTCGGGCAAACCGCAGATCGCGGCCACCCTCAACGGCACGCTCGCGACCACGCGCTGGCTCGTGGCGATCCTGGAGAACCACCAGCAGCCCGACGGTTCGGTGCGGCTACCGGAGGAACTCGCGAAGTTCGTGGGCACCGACGTGCTGACCGCCCCTACCGCTCCCTGAGGCGCGAGCGAAGCGAGCCTCAAGGGTCGTGGTGAGACTCGGCCATCGGAGGTGAGCGGGGCTTCGCGCCTGCGCCGGCCCGACGATGCTGAGAAGGTCATCACGCAACACCGACGAGCGCGTACGCGGGAGCGGCGAGGTCGGTACGGTTTTGATGTGATCGCCGAACATGGAAGCCCCGGCCAGTAGATGACCGCAGGAATCGTCGTCGCCGTCGTCGGCGCATTCGCCTTCGCGGCTGCCGCAGTGCTTCAGGCACTCGGCGCCGAGCAGGTGTCGCAGCGCGCCGCCATCCGTGAGGAACGACGCCAATCGGCGAAGGCGCACCCGTCGTTGCGGTCGACGGTCGCGACGATGCTCACCCTGCCATTCCTGATCGGGTTCATCTTCGACATCATCGGGTTCGTCGCGACGCTGGCGTCGGCGCGGATGATTCCACTGTTCCTGTCACAGACCATCATCTCGTCCCGCCTGGTCGCGACGGCATTCCTCGCGATGGTGGTCCTGAAGATCGTGCTGATCCTCCGCGACTGGATCGCGGGCGCGGTGGTGGTCGTGGCGCTGGTGCTGCTCGCGGTGGCCGCCGGCAGCGAGGGCACCGACAACGAGCGGTGGATGCACTGGGTGGTGCTGGTGAGCGGGCCGCTGCTGATCGGGCTCGGGTTGCTGTGCATGCGACTTCTGCACAGCCACATCGCGTCGGCGACCGGGTTGATCGCCGGCGCGGTGTTCGGCGTGATGGCGGTGTCGTCACGGATTCTCGACGGCGTCGACCCATTGTCGGTGTCGGCGCTGTTCACCGACCCCGCCCTCTACGCCCTGATCATCAGCGGAATCGGCGGGTTCTATCTGTTCACCGTCGCGCTGCAGACCGGGTCTGTGAACGGAGCCGCGGCAGCACTGGTGGTCGGGCAGACGGTGGTGCCGGGCGCGGTCGGCATCATCTTCCTCGGCGACACGACGCGGGCCGGCTGGGGACCGGTGGCGATCGTCGCGTTCGTCGCGGCCGTGGTCGGTGGGGTTGTGCTGGCGTCGTCGAGTGCGGTCACCGCGGTCGAGCGGGCCGACGTGACCAACATGCCGACCGGCTACGGGCATGCGCCGCGGGACACCGACATCACAGACAAGGACATCACAGCGGGTCGGTGACGGTCAGCCTCACTCCGGGAACGTCGTCGTCGGTGACCTTTCGGATGGACTCGGTGATGATCCCGGTGAGCACCGTTCGGTTCACGAGGTCGACGTTCTTCAGGTAGAGGCATCCCTTTCCGGTGGAGTGCGGCCCGAGCGCCGACAGCGCCTCTGCGTGCGAGTCCACCCCGTCGAGCAGGTACACGGTGGTCTGGCCCTTGCGGGGCGCGAAGCCGATGATCGGTGAATCTCCCTGCGTCCCAGTCGGGTACGTGTAGTGGCAGCTGCCGAACCCGATGATCGTCCCCCACATCCGTGGCTGCGCGCCGGTGATCACGCGAAGCAGCGAACAGAGCTTGGTCGCATTGTCGCGGCGCGACGCGGGCGTCAGGTCGGCGATGAACTGGTCGACGTCGGCATCTGAGGGTTCCACAATTCCCGATTCTCCCGCACCCGACGACCGCGTGGCGTGAATACTGACTCCCATGGTGATCGGCGCATGGTGATCGGGATCGTCGCGGCCATCGTGGCGGCACTCGCCTACGGGACCGCGTCGGTGTTGCAGGCCAGGGGCGCGCAGAGCGTTGCTGACGATAGGGGCGAGCGCAGCGACGGGGCAGGTCATGGCGGTGGTGCCGCCCCGTCGTTGCGTTCGACGATCACCGCGATGCTCACGGTGTCCTTCCTCGCAGGACTGGCTCTCGACGGACTGGGATTCGTCGGAAACCTGGTGGCGGCCAGGCTGATCCCGCTGTTCCTGGCGCAGCCGATCGTGAGCGCGAACCTCGTGGTCACCGTGGTACTGGCCACCATCCTGCTCGGTGCGCGGCTGAGCCGCCGGGATTGGACGGCGATCGGTGTCGTTGTGGTATCCCTCGTGGCGCTCGGGTTCGCCGCGGGCGACGAAGGCCGGAACAACGAGTGGTGGCTGCACTGGGCGTTGCCGGCGGTTGCGCTCGGCCTGATTGCGCTCGCGCTGCTCGGGTTGCGCCTGATGACGTCTCGCGTCGCGGTTCTCGCCGGCTTGACCGGGGGCGTGCTGTTCGGGCTGATGGCGGTGGCGATCCGGATCGTAGACGGTGTCGATCCATTCGATCTCGCGACGATCCTGACCGACCCGGCCGCCTACGCGGTCGTCCTGTGTGGACCGGCCGGCTTCTACATGTTCACGGTCGCGCTGCAGACCGGGTCGGTGAGTGCCGCGTCGGCGTCACTCGTCGTCGGTGAGACGGTGGTGCCGGGGGTGATCGGCATCGTGCTGCTCGGTGACACCACCCGAGCGGGCTGGGGTCCGGTGGCGCTCGTGGCGTTCATCGCCGCGGTCATCGGCGCGGTGGTGGTGGCGATGTCGCCGGTGGTCGAGGTGGTCGAATCGGCCGGGTGAGGCCGGGCGTGGCAGGTTCGTCGGACGCGGTCGTCGGCGATGCGCAATGATCTTTCCCATGGCTCATGGTTCGCGGCGTAGTTGCCGCAGTGTGGTTTTCCCCAGTGTGGTTCTCCCCAGAGTGGTTCTCCCCAGAGTGGTTCTCCCCAGAGTGGTTCTCCGCAGTGCGGTTCTCGCGGTCTTCGTGGCGCTTCTCGTCGGCAGCGGTCTTGTCGCCTCGCCAGCGAGTGCAGCGCCACCGGTCCCGCCGTCCGCCGACCCGTTCTACACGCCGGATGGCCCGATCGCCGGACGCGCGCCCGGCGCCATCCTGAAGACCCGCGTCGTGCAGCTGGGCCTGAGTGGGCGCCAGCTGCCGGCCACGGCAACGCAGTTGCTGTATCGCACCAACGACCAGTTCGGGAAGCCGTCGGCGACGGTGACCACCATCATCTCGCCGCCCGGCGCGCGACCGGGTACACCGCGCCGGGTGATCTCCTATCACGCCTTCTACGACGCACTCGGCTCCGAATGCGATCCGTCGTACTCCCTGCGTGGTGGTGCGACGTCGAACTCGCCGCTCGACGCCGTGGTGATCTCCGGGATGCTCGCCGCCGGGTACACCGTGGTGGTGCCCGACTACGAGGGCCGGAATCTGCGCTGGACGATGGGTCTGGAGTCGGGGCACGCGGCCCTCGACAGCGTGCGCGCGGCGCTGCGGTATCTGCGCGCTCCCGTCCGCACTCCGATTGGGCTGTACGGCTATTCGGGCGGTTCCGTCCCCACCGGCTGGGGAGCCGAGATCGCGCCACGTTATGCCCCGGAGCTCAACATTGTCGGTGCCGCCGCGGGTGGGGTGGTGGTCAACCCGATCCACAATCTCGCCTATGTCGACGGCAGCCAGAAATGGGCGGGCGTCATACCGGCGCTGATGACCGTCTACAACGAGACCTACCGTCTCGGTATCTCGAAGTACCTGTCACCCAAGGGCGTTCGGGTGCTCAGCCAAGTGCGCGGGGAGTGCATCATCAACTTCGCGAGCAAGTATCCGGGCCTGACCGACGAGTCGTTGCTGCGCCCGCAGGTCGGCAGCCTGCTCAACGTGCCAGGAATGCGCGCGGCCGCGGAACAGAACATCATGGGTTCGCGCGGCACTCCGCGTGCTCCGATGTTCTTGGGCGTCGGCAAATCCGACGCCACCGGTGACGGGATCATGATCACCGGGGACGTCCGAGCCCTTGCGTCGACCTACTGCCGACGCGGCCTCCCGACGACGTTTCAGGAATACCGCGGCCTCAAGCACAGCGACGCGTTGTTCCCGTGGAGCGTGGACGCCCAGCGATTCCTCAACCAGCGGTTCGCCGGGGCGCCGGCGGGTGGTTGCGGCCGCTGATCCGAAGAGTTCGGTGACCGCCCCGCTGAGCTGCGGAAATGTAATAGTCGCTTTCTGTGTGGTGCTGGGCTGTTAGGCGACCTCGCGGGGGGTGATGGTGACGTCGAGGCCGAGGCTTTCCAGGGCGCGCACCGCGTTACGCATGGTGCGTTCGGGGTTGCGGCGCTGGTAGTAGTCGGGTCCGTGTTCGATGTAGCCGACGTTGGTGGTGAGCATGGTCCAGATGATGGTGAGCAGGGTGCGTTCCAGAGCGACGATGGCTTTTTGGGGGTTGGTGGAGTTGGCCAGCCGTTTGTATTTGGCGTGCAGGGCGGTGCCCGGGTGTCGGGCGATGGATAGCACCGCAGCACCGAGGGCGCCTTTGAGGTAGCGGTTACCGTGTCGGGTTTTCCCCGATTTTCGGCGGCCGGCCGATTCGTGGTGCCCGGGCGCGACCCCGGCCCACGACGCCAAATGATCGGCGCTGGGGAACACACTCATGTCGCCTCCGGTTTCGGCGATGATCACATCGGCGGTGCCGGTCGAGATGCCCGGGATTTCGATCAACAGTTCCCGGACGGCTCGAAAGGGGGCCATCGCCTCCTCGATGCGTTCGGTGATCAGCGCGATGCGCTCATCGAGGGTGGCGATCAGGTCGAGGTGGAATCCGACGAGGAACGCGTGGTGGTCACTGAATCGGCCTTCCAGCGCCGGGATCAGGGACGGGATCTTGCGCCGTAGCTGCCGCACCGACAGATCGGCG